>JANXOV010000012.1 GCA_025357635.1 Pseudomonadota bacterium | reverse complement strand
CGGCTTCGTCTCCATCCTCCGCGAGTGCCGATGACGGGTTCGTCATGAGCAAAGCCAGCACCGCGGGTACCAAACGTGCAAACATGCTTGTACTCCCAAAGTGACGAGCGTGCCGAACAAACGCCAGGAGCTTAGCATTTTTGCCTCAGGGATCGTTCTTGAGTGACCGCTCTGCGGAGAATTACGCTGCACCGCCGACTGACTGGTTCTGGCCGAGGGCCGCCGATGTAAGCGTTTCCCAGGGCGGGCGCTCCGACCGAGTGCTGGGCGCTGTCGTTCCTATGATGAGCCTGCCCGCTCCGCCCGACGGCGCGGACCCTCGCTCGCCGGTCAAGGTCTACTTTTTGGGAGGCGGTACATTTGTCGAGAACATGTCGCGAAGCAACTTCCACTTGCCGTCCACACGCTGCCAAACCACGATGTACTTGCCATGGTCAAGCGCCTTGCCCCCTTTGTCGCGCAACTCATACTCCCCGACTTCAGTGGCCGTTGGACCATGACCGAAGACTTCGATGGTCCTGAGGCCGACGGCTGCGACCCCTGAATCTAGCGCTCCTTGCCAAAATTTCTGAATCGCTTCTGCGCCTCGGATGGGGTTGCTGCCGGCCGGCATCACTTGTCCATCGGGCGTATACAGCGCTGCGAGAGCTGCTCCATCGCCCTTGGCCGCAGCCGCGGAGAACTCGCCGTTCGCGGCCTCTATCGCAACTTTTGTGCCGTCGGCGTAAGCGGCTGTAGTCAGGCAGGTACACGCGATGAGGGTAAAAATGCAAATCGAACCGTTGATTCTCATGTGATTCTTCCTTATTTGTTGTAGCACCGAGAGAAAGGGGCCCAGTCATCCCGCAGAAACTCTGCGCTCGCCGGCCGTAACTGGTCAACCCCCACTCAGCATCGAATCAGTGTACCGCGCGCCGCGAATGACAGCTTATCGGCGCGCATTTGCAACGGTCGAATGACTCAAAGGGGGCCGGTCGCGTCGAAAAGCGGCCGCTTACTGGCGGGCAAAGCGGCCATTGATTGGGAATTTAACACTTCAATTTTGCCCTGGCTCGGGAATGTGCCAAGTTGACCCACAGCCGACGGCGACACGAGTCCGCTTTCGGGCTGCTCAATTTGACCTACTGCACCGCAAATACTGTAGCAATCCAATCGTTTACGGACGAGCGAACATGTGCAGTCTCAAAGCAGTTCTACTCAGCTTCTTAATTCTTGGCCTCGCAATTGCCCAGGCTGGTGCGCCAATCACGAGAAAACAATTGCAATCGATGTTCGATTCGATGCGACGTGACGCACCGTGGAACGTCGATGGGCCACTGCTCTGGGGTTACTATTTTTCGAACTCGACTCCCGAGCCTCTAAAACAGGCGGCCAGTCACCTTGAGTCGATGGGGTATCGCATCGAAGACATCTCGGAGAGGCCCAATGCATCGACCCCGACGCGGTGGCGTCTTCATATCGAACGAGTCGAAGTCCAAACCGTCGATTCTCTCGATGCGAGAAATCATGAGTTCTATGAATTGGCTGCAAAGATGAACCTGTACTCGTACGACGGTATGGACGTTGGTTCGGCACCCCCGAATTAGACACAGGCAGACCCAACGTCAGCTTTGTGGCAGTCAGTGCTAACTAAATGGGGTTTGGCCTTCGCCGACCAGCGCCTCTGGCGGAGATACTGACAAATCAAGGCAGCCTGGACCTCTGTTGAAGCTGCCGGTCGCGAGCGTCTGCTTCCATGCTGCCCCATCAATGCACTGGACCACACGGCATTCGGTCGTACCTAATCCTGTCCGTCGATGTATTCTGAGAGAATATCTCTTATGCCTTGTCGCTTCTTATTCAGGCAATGCCAAGTTGGCGGCCGCCATCTGGCGCATCGTGTCGTTCTGGCGCCGATGACACGCACTAGGGCCGCTGCGGCGACGCTCGCGCCGACAGCGCAAACTGCGCTGTACTATGCCCAGCGGGCTTCTCAAGGCGGACTATTGATTACTGAGGCGACGCATATCTCGCCCGAGGCAACACCAGTTTGGACGATTTATGACGCAGTGCGCGAGGGCGCAGGACACGTGCCCGGCATTTGGACAGAAGCGCAGGTCCGCGGGTGGAAGGCGGTCACCCGGGCGGTGCATGACAAGGGTGCGTTGATCTGTTGCCAATTGCTGCACGCTGGCCGGGTGGCCCAGCCGGGAATTGCGAATCATCCGATCGTGCGTGGTAGAAATGTACCCTTACCGCCGGTTTCGTCTTCCGCAGTGGTCCTGCGTCCAGGATCAGATGCGGGCGACTATAACTGGGACCAACCGGCGGTTGAGCCGCGCGCGCTCGAAACCAGGGAGATTGAACGGGTCATTGACGACTATCGAAAAGCAGCCCGCAACGCTCAACGTGCCGGATTCGACTATATCGAACTGCATGCTGCGCACGGATACCTGGTCGAGCAATTTTTCTGCGACGGCATCAACCGAAGGACGGATAGATATGGTGGCTCGATCGAAAACAGATGCCGGTTCTTGTTTGATGTAGTGGCAGCACTGGTGGCCGAGGTGGGGCCCGACCGGGTCGCAGTTCGACTGTCGCCGACCGCGATTGACCCGGCGACGGGCGAGTTCTACCAAGTTTACTTCGGAGCGATCACATCCGATCCAGAGGCGTTGTATGACCATGCCGTCGAAGGATTGAATGCATTTCCGCTGGCTTACCTGATGCTGACAGAACCGCGTGTAGGTGCTCTTTCGGTTGACCCGGACGCCGACCGATCGCACGCTCACCCAATGCGCAATGCGCGGTTTCGTACACTTTATTCGGGCACCCTGATTGGCGCCGGTGGCTTCACGCCGCTGACCGCCGAAGCGGCCGTAGGGAGCGGGACCTATGACCTGATCGCCTTCGGGCGGTGGTTTCTGGCCAACCCCGACCTTCCAGATCGCATTCGCGAAGGGGCTTTGCTGAACGTATATGACCGCAACACCTTTTATGGTGGTGGCGCGGCGGGTTATACGGATTACCCGAATCGGCACCAGATCGGCGACTTGGTGACGCAGAAGTATACTTTGATCGAACAATCGCGAATCGGCACTTCAATGAGAAATGCTACACGATCGAAGCCTGATTCCTCATGAAGCCGACTTCCGAGACTTCGTTTCAGATGCAATTTTTTACTGAAATCCATAGTGCTTGCGCAGCGTTGAATCCTTCCTGCCGGTCGCGTCAAAGACCTGAGAGTCGGCATCCTGGGTCGCTTTGACCCTGAGCCGACATTTCGAACTGTCCGCTTTGCGGCAGCCACAAATTACGCAATAAGGCGGACCGTCCGCGCAACAGCGTGCGCTACGGAATCACATTGCCGATCTTGGAATTTTTCCCCGATTAGACCTTAGCAAGAAGCGTATCGACATCTGCGACAAATCCCGGATAGAAACCCACGCCTTTGGAACTTCGCCACCACTCACTGCCACGCGCAGTTTTGATATATGAGCAAAGTAGCGCGCCACCGGTCTGCTCGAAGGTTCCCTTTGGAAAGATCCCGCGACGCGTTCTATCCCAGATGTGAAACGAAGCCCATGCCATCTCCTGCAACATTTGCTCTTGCCGTAACTTGTCCGCGAGATCGAGATCGCGCTCGCCGGACAGACCCGTCGTCATCAATTCAGCAACTTCGCGATTGGAAGCAATTGCTTGCCGAACGACCGTCCATTGCTGCATCGTTGAATTGTGCTCATTGCGCTGAAGGGCGATCGTGTTTTCCTTGACCTCTCGTCCGACAAAAATAAGGGACGCGACAACCGCGATTGAAGCGATGATCTGCGACAGGAAGAACAAATGCTCAAGAGACATAATTCAACACCTATGGATGAGAGTATGCGTCCGAAGGCAGCCGAAGCCAAATCTGGTGTGTTCCGAGCCGTAGTCGTTCTCGCCGCACTCGATTCCTCGCAAGCGAGTAGAGTGAATTGGATGAAGTCGCAAAATATTCCACCAGCAGCATTGCCGGGCTGCACCTAACAATCATGCGGCCGGTGATTCGGGTGCCGATGTCACCCGCCGTAGTTTGGAATGTCCGCTTACAGACAGTCAGATCAGTGCCGTCACCGACAGCAAATGGCCGGTCGCGTCGAAAAGCGGCCGCTTACTGGCGGGCAAGGCTGCCATTGATTGGGAATTTAACACTTCAATTTTTCCACTGGCTCGGGAATGTGCCAAGTTGACCCACTATAGCCGCCGGTAGTGAACGGCAGCTTTGCCGATGCTAAACGGATCGATTCAACCGTTCGTGTCCAGCGTAGTCGCAGATCATGAGCCGCTCAGGCGCTTCGTTTGACGTGCCGCTCGAGTTCATCCAGAAACAAGCGCGCCTTCTTCGGCATCAATCTTTTGGCGGGCACGAGTGCGTAGATAGCGAGTGACGTACAGGGGTAGTTGACTAACAGTCGCTGCAATTGCCCCGAGCTCACTTCCTGCTCGCCGAAAAATGCTGGCATGCGCACAACGCCGAGCCCGGCGATAGCGGCCTGCCGCCACAAGTTTGTATTGCTGCTTCGAAGGCGCGGCGCGAGCGTCGCGAGACTCACTTCCGCACTGTCATTGGCGACAAAGGTCCAATCGCAGACCAACCCGCCAGCACTGGCAAGCAGGAACTCCGGCACGCTTTTTCAATCGTTAGCGCGCCGTTCGAGGACCAACTAGTTATAGCTACGCGCATGCGAGACAGCGTTTTCAAGCGGACTCTGAAATCACTACCTATAGGCTCGTCCGTTAGCATCGACGGACCCTTCGGATCGTTCGGTCTACATGAGAACCCAGCGCGCGCTGCGGTGTTCATCGCGGGTGGCATTGGCATTACGCCATTTATTAGCATATTGCGGCAGGCAACCCAGGTGCAGTCGTCGCAACGCCTGATCCTGATCTACTCTAACCGACGTCCGGAAGAGGCCGCATTTCTTGCGGAACTACAACAGCTAGAAGAGCAGAACTCGAATTTTCGCCTGGTAGCGACCATGACGGCCATGCACCTGTCGAGTCGCACGTGGCCAAACCAAACGGGCGTGATCAGCGGATGTTTGGTGAAAGACATGGTTGGCGATCTGCCAAAACCGATTTTCTAGGTCGTGGGACCGCCCAACATGGTCGAAGCAATGCGCCAGATATTGCAACCACTTGGAGTAAATAGAGAGGACATTCGATGCGAAGAGTTCGATGGCTATCAGGTGTCGAATTCCACCCGCTGGACGGGCATGTCGATGCCGTTAGAGTCTAACTTCCGGGTTTGATCCATTCCCTGCATTCGCGTGCGGCAGCTTTATGGCAACAAAATAGGAAGGGTCACCGGCGGGTCTTGGCCGATCTTGCTCAATCAGCACCCTTCCAGCGGCATCCTGAGGTTGAGTGGTCAAACCTGCTTACTTTGGTCTGATCGCATCGGCCGTGCCCTGAATGAAAGCCTTGATCTTTGTGACCTCCTCCGCGGTCAGCTTGCCGGTGAAGTCGGGCATGCCTTGCGAGACCTGCGGGCCATTGAAGACGAACGAATCGAGATTCGAAATGACCTCGGCACCCACGTAGCCGAGATTGCGGATGTTGCCGCCGCGATCCACCCCCGGCACGCCGTGGCACATCACGCAGTTGCTGACATAGAGCAACTGGCCCTGCCCCACGTGCGCGGGATCGTATTTCACGCCGGCCACCAGCGCGCTCATCGTGTACTTGACGTTCTCGGGCAGCGGTGCCCGGCCACCCAGCGCAAAGGTGTACACCCTGCCTGGGGCCTGCTGATCGGTCGCCCGATGCGACTGACCATACACGCCACCCCAGCCCACTGCGATCGAAACGTATTGCACGCCGTCGACTTCGTAAGTGACGGGCGCCGCCACGATGCCGGTGCCCACGGGCGACTCCCACAGCTTCTCACCCGTCCGCGCGTTGACGGCGATGAAACGTCCGTCCGCGGTGCCTTCGAAGACCAGATTGCCGGCGCTCGTGAGCGTGCCGCCATTCCACGGCGAGACGTGCTCGAGGCGCCAGGCTTCCTTTTTCGCCACGGGATCCCATGCGATGAGGCGCCCGAAGGGTTTGCTCTCAGGCGGCACCGCGTTTGCAAACATCGCGAGGTTCCAGCCCATGCCCGAAAAGAACTGGCCCGGCCTATTGGAGTTGAAGCTCCAGTTTTTATCGTCCGCCAGATTCAACGGAATGTTCTGCACCGGCAGGTACACGAGCCCGGTCTGCGGATTGAACGACATCGAATGCCAGCTGTGAGCGCCGTTGGGGCCGGGAATGCTGTCGTAAGGTTTGTCACCACGCGCGGCGGCGATCTCGACAGGCCGGCCGTTGGCATCGTAAGCCGTGGCCCAGTTGACGTCGGTGAACTTCGTCGCCGAGATGAACTGTCCGTTGGAACGGTCAATGACAAAGAAAAAGCCATTCTTCGGCGCATGCAGAATGACCTTGCGCGGTTGACCGGCAATCTGCAGATCCGCCAGAATCATCGGCTGTGTCGAGTCATAGTCCCAGTTGTCACCCGGCGTTTCCTGGTAGTGCCACGCGTACTCACCGGTGTCCGCGTTCAAGGCGACGAGCGAGTCGAGGTAAAGGTTGTCGTCGCCGCGGGGACTGCGCATGTTTCGGCTCCAGGGCAAGCCATTGCCGGTGCCGAAGTACATCAGGTTGAGTTGCGGATCGAACGTCATCGTGTCCCAGACCGTCCCTCCACCACCCGCCGCCCAGTACTTGACGCTCGGATCCCAGGTCTTGGCAGCCCTTGCCATCGCTTCATTTTCAAACGGCTTGCCGGGGTCGCCCGGCACCGTGAACCAACGCCATTTCTGCTTGCCCGATTCGGCGTCATAGGCAGTGAGATAGCCGCGCACGTCGTATTCCGCACCGCTATTGCCGATCACGACGTTGCCGTTGAAAACGCGCGGCGCGCCGGTGATGGTGTAGGCACGCTTGGAGTCGATGACCGTGTCGACGGCCCAGCGCGGCTTGCCGGTCGCGGCATCGAGTGCGATCAGGCGGCCATCAAGGGCGCCGACGAAGACCTTGCCTTTGTAGAGCGCGACGCCGCGATTGACGACATCGCAGCAGGCCTTGTAGCCAAGATCGCGCCGAACCTTGGGATCGTAGGACCACAGACGCTTGCCCGTGCGCACATCGATCGCATGGACGATGCTCCAAGGCGCCGTTACGAACATGATTCCATCGACGACCAGCGGCGTGGCTTCCACGCCGCGGGCAGATTCCAGATCGTAGCTCCACACCAGACCGAGATTCTTGACGTTCGCTTCCGTGATCTGCCGCAGCTGGCTGTAACGCGTCTCGGCATAGTTGAGTCCATAGGTCGGCCAGTCCTTCGTGCTGGCGGCATTCGCGCGGATCATGTTGGCGTCGACCTTGGCAGTCACGGCGCGGATATGCGAAACGCTGCTGCTGTTGGCGTTGGCGGCCGGCGCGTCGGCTGACGCTGTGACTCCCGCCGCAAATGCTGCCATCGCGGCAAGCATCATCGGAATGAGTAGACGGCGGCGGAATGTTGACGACTGAACATGCATGGTGGTCTCCATTGAAGTCGGACACTCTTCGTGGCGATTGGCTAGACTCACGCAATCGATACAAAGGAACTGACAGCAATGCGTACCGTACCACTGATTCTCGCCGCGCTCCTGGCCGGCGCGGCCTCGATCGCCCGCGCGGACGAGAGTAACGCAGGCCCGCTGCCGGCCGCCAGCCCAGAATCAGTGGGCCTGTTGAGTGAAAGGCTTGATCGCCTGGGAGCCCATTTTGCCGGCGAGGTCACGCGAGGGTCCGCGGCGGGCTACACGCTGCTGGTGGCGCGGGGCGGAAAGCTCGTGTATTCGAAAGCGATCGGCTTTCGCGACCTTGAGCGCCGCGTACCGATGACGCTGGACACGCGCTTTCGGATTGCGAGCATGACCAAGCCCGTGACAAGCGTCGCGGTACTGATGCTCTACGAGGAGGGCCGGTTCCTGCTCGATGACCCGGTGGCCGGATTCTTGCCGGAATTCGCCCATCCGCGCGTCTACACCGGCACCAGTGCCGATGGCAATCTGACCACCGAGCCGGTGCGGCGCGACATCACGATCCGCGATCTGCTGACGCATTCGAGCGGTCTGGGCTATGCGGCTGGCTTCGACCGCAACACGCCGCTCGGCAAAGCCTATGGCGCACTTGATCTTGCGTCCCCGGGAATCCTCGCTGACAAGATCCGCCTGCTTGCCACCATGCCGCTGTACTTTCACCCTGGGGAGAACTGGCGCTACAGCTATGCCGACGATGTGCTGGGGCGTCTCGTCGAGGTCGTCTCAGGAATGCCGTTCGAGCGGTTTCTTGAGCAGCGCCTGTTCGCGCCGCTCAAGATGCGCGCTACCGGCTTCTACCTGCCGGCGACGGCCCAGCCATTGCTGGCAACCGTGTACAAACACGGCGTTGACGGCGGCCTGATACCGAGCGACTCCCCCTTGCTCCGTGACCCGACGAACACCGAGCGCTGGCCTTCCGGCGGCGGCGGATTGATCTCCACCGCCGGCGACTACCTGCGCTTCGCGCAGATGCTGGCAAACGGCGGCCGCTTCGAAGGCCGTCAATACCTCTCACCCGTCACGGTCGCGCTCATGATCTCCAATCAAGTCCCCGAAGATGCAATGTTCAAGTACTGGGGAAGCGACTCGGTCGGTCTCGGGTACGGTCTCGGGGTTGGCGTCGAACTGGATACGCGCCGCGCGCCGCAGGCAGGCTATGCCGGCGACTTCAGCTGGGGCGGTGCACTCGACACGCATTGGATCGCGAGCCCCGCATCCGGGCTGGTCGCCGTGCTATTGACCCAGATCGATCCGAGCGGCAATAAAGCCCCGCAGCGGACCGACCGCGAGTTTCGCAATCTGCTGTTCGCCGCGCTGACGACGCGCGCGGCAGGCGCGGCAAGCCCGACGACGGCGCGTTAGCGCCAAAGCTCAAGTGCGAAGGACAGCGCCCGGCGGGGGCGCGGGTTTTGCAAGCTCTATCCCTCGGGTTTCCGTGAGCTTGCTCACGCAGGCCAGCGACAGCGCGCAGACAGCGGCCATGTAAGCTGCCATCCACATGTTGGTGTGATACCTGGCAAACAAGACGGTTGCGATGATGGGCGCGAAACCGCCGCCGACGATGGCGCTGATCTGATACGCCAGCGACATTGCCGAGTAGCGAACGCGGGTGTCAAAGAGTTCCGCGAACATCGCGGCCAACGGACCGTACATCAGGCAATTGAAAACGCCGGAGACCGTGAGTGCCGCGCTGATCCATAAGAACGAGCGAGTCTCGATCAGTTGAAAGAACCCGAAGACCCAGGCGCCCTGAAACAGGATGCCGGCCATGATGATGCGGCGACGCCCGTAGCGATCGGACAATGCGCCGGCCAGCAACGTCACGGGTGCGGAAATCAGACAGCTGACCAATACGGCCCCGAGCATCGTGCTGCGCGGCAGCTGCAGGCCCGTTGCACTGGTTCCGTAAGCGACTGCGTACGTGATACCGATGTAGAAACTCACGTTGGACGGGACGCTGGCGGCGGCGGCCAGCAGAATCCGTGCGGGATACTGACGCAGCGCCTCGAGTATGGGTGACTGAGCCTTGGGGCCACTCTGCAGACGAAAAGCCACCGTCTCCTCGAGACGAAAGTGCATGAACAGTCCGAGGCCCACCAGCACGATGCTCAAGGCAAACGGAATGCGCCAGCCGTAGGCCATGAACGCTTCGGGCGTCGTGGCGCCGCTCGCCGTGAGGAAGGCGATGTTGGCCAGCAAAACGCCCGCCGGCACGCCCAACTGCGTGATGCTGCCATACAGGCCTCGCTTGGACGGAGGCGCATTCTCCGTTGCGAGCAGGGTTGCGCCACCCCACTGGCCTCCGACGGCGAGACCCTGCAACAGCCTCAGCAGCACCAGGGCAAGCGGAGCGAATACGCCGACAGAGTGATACGTCGGAAGGAAGGCGATGAGCGTCGTCGCCGTGCCCATCAGGACCAAGGCAGCGGCGAGCGTTGTCTTGCGCCCCACCCTGTCACCCAGGTGCCCGAACAGGACGGCGCCAAACGGCCGCGCCACGAACCCCACGGCGAAAGTGCTGAACGAGGCGATCAGTGCGACGAAGGGCGGCAGGGTCGCCGGAAAGAACAGCGCCGGAAACACCAGCGCGGAGGCCGTGCCGTAGAGCAGGAAGTCGTACCATTCGATACCGCCGCCAGCGAGCCCCATCAGCGCGCGCTTCATGGCGGAACTCTCACGTACACGCGCCGGATCACGCTGCATCGTATTGCCTGGCGTTGCTGGGTCGCTGCTCATCGTGTCCCCGAAGAGTTGGCGCGGTTTACTGGATCCGGCTTCGAGTGCTGCGCAGAGTGTGCGCCTCCAATACCGGATACTCAACGCGGGGGCTTGCTTCCCAATTGCCACCGGGCGGGAGTGACGCCCACGCGTTGAGAGAACACTCGCGCCAATGCAACCGGACTTGCGTACCCGACCCGCGGCGCGATCAGTTTGAGCGGCATGCCACGCTTGAGCAGACGCTGCGCGAGGCTCATGCGCCAATCAGTCAGATAGTCCAGCGGTGTGACGTTGGTTACCTCGCGAAAGTGCGCGGCGAAGCGCGCCCGTGACATGCCCGCCTCGCGGGCCAATAAGGCAACCGACCAGGGTTGTTCGGGCTTGTCGTGCATAGCGACAACCGCTTTGCTCAGGCGAGGATCAGCGAGCGCCGCAAGCAGACTGCCTGCGACGAGATTGCTCCGCATCGCGTGGCGGAGCAACAGCACCAAGACGTATTCGATCAATCGGTTCAACGCCGCCTGTCTGCCGGGGAGCGAAGCGAAAGCCTCGTCGAACAACATGGTAAGTGTGGCATCGATCCCGGGGATGCTCGCCAACGGTACAAGAATGAGTTCAGGCAGGCCGCGCAGCAGCGGATTGCCTAGACCGGCGCCGAGATCAATCCACCCACACACGAGTTCCGCGCCGGTTTGCCGATTGACGTGGAACTTGTGCGCGAGGGGCCGTGCAAAAAAGAGTATTGCGGGTTCAGTTACTTCAACCGATTCGCCGTTCTCTTGATCCAACCGGAGATGCCCGCCCCGCAGAACGTGGATAGCACCCAATTCCGGCTGCCTGGCGAACGACGACGTATCGCAAAGGGACCCTGCAAAGAACACGCGTGCATTGAGCGTGAATTGATCGAGAAGCGTGGAGAGAGCGTCCATATGAGACGATCAGTATGTCATACGAGACTTCTTATCATCACTCGTATCGAAAATGGGTGCAAAGTCAGGCCCTCGAAACCCAACCTACGGCCATTCATCTGGAGATTCACATGCAACGTATCAATGCCCTGCCCCTCGCCGACGCCCCGGCCGCATCTAAGTCTCTGCTAGAGGCCGCACAAAAAAAGATTGGAATGGTGCCGAACCTGTTTTCAACACTTGCACATTCGACCGCAGCCTTGGCGGCTTACCTGGCACAGGCCGAAGCTCTCGCCACCGGCTCGCTCACCGCCGCACTGCGCGAGCAGATCGCACTCGTGACGGCTGGCGAAAACGGCTGCGACTACTGCGCCTCTGCGCACACGCTGACGGGCAAGGGCGCGGGACTCACCGCCGCCGAGGCCGCCAACAACTTACTCGGGCGGTCGGAAAACACCAAGACCCAGGCTGCGCTCGAATTCGCCCGAGCGGTGCTGAAAAACCGCGGTCGTGTCAGCGACACGCAACTCGCCACAGTGCGAGCCGCGGGGTTCGGCGATGCCGAAGTCGTGGAAATTGTTGCGCACGTGGGCATGAACGTGTTCACGAACTATTTCAATCACGTCGCCAACACCGTTATTGATTTTCCGCTCGTCAGCGCCACGACCAAATTGGCAGCCTGACGTTTCCCGACAAGCCTCTGTAAATCAACCTCAAGGAACATAAAGATGCACATCACGAAGAATTTCTCAATAACCGCCGTAGCTGCCCTTTGGCTCGGTTCAACGGTGTCCGTAACCAATGTCGCCAACGCCGGCGACGGACCTAATGATGCGCAGATCGTCGGCATCGTGCTCGCGGCGGATGCGATCGACGTGAGCTACGGCAAAATCGCGCTGGAGAAGTCCAAGAACAAAGCTGTTCGAGAATTTGCGCAGCGCATGGTTACGGACCACTCGGCCGTTCAGCAGAGCGTTATCGGCCTGGCCGCCAAGTTGAATGTGACCGCCGAAGACAGCCCCACCAGCATCGGCCTCAACAAGGGCGCGGCTGATGTGACGATCAAGCTGAAATCGCTGCGCGGTCCGGCCTTCGATAGCTTCTACGTCGACAACGAGGTGAGCTACCACGCCACTGTCACCGGCGCTGTCGAGACCGTGTTGATCCCAAGTGCCGCCAATGCGGAACTGAAGGCTGCATTGCAAGGCGCGCAGCCTCTGTTTCTGCGTCACCTTGAACATGCCAAGATGATTCAGGCCGATCTGGGTTCGACGAGTCACGCCAAATAGTTGGCAAGGGAAGTACGATGCGCAAACTCAACGGGCTGACAGCGACACTGCTCATTGGCGCAGCACTGCTCAGCGCGGTGATCTCGTCGGCAACCGATTCACCCGGGACGGCCCAAACCTACACGATCGTGATCAAAGGGTCGCAATTCGTTCCTGCGCTGTTACGCCTTGCGCCCAACGATACCGTGATCTGGACCAACGCAGACATCGTGCCACACACCGTAAACGCTACGAAGGCGTTTGACTCGAAGAATCTTGCGCCTGGACAGTCATGGCGATTCGTTGCCAAGAAAAAAGGCGAGTTCAACTATGCCTGCAGTTATCACCCGACAATGCTCGGCGTCTTGATAGTTCAGTAAATGAGCGCCAGGATGCCTGCCAAAGCTGCTACAACCCAACTAGTGAAGGAAGTGCGGGCCTGCACGCTGTGCGCCATGCACTTGCCGTTGGGTCCAAGGCCGGTGCTGCAGTTTGATCCGCGCGCGAGGATTCTGATCGCAGGACAAGCGCCAGGCAGCAAAGTGCATGCGAGCGGCATTGCCTTTCAAGATGCGAGCGGTGACCGGCTTCGAGACTGGATGGGTATCGATGCTGAGACGTTCTACGACCCACGCTACATCGCCATCGTGCCGATGGGATTTTGCTATCCGGGCACGGGCAAGTCAGGAGACCTGCCGCCCCGGCCGGAGTGCGCTGCGACCTGGCGCACAAAACTTATGGCGGCGCTCGTCAATGTGAAGCTGACGTTGGTAATCGGGCAATACGCTCAGGACTGGCACCTCGGATCGCTGCAGAAAACAACGCTGACTGAGACGGTGCGCGCCTGGCGCGACTACTGGCCAAAGCAGCTGCCGCTGCCCCATCCCAGTCCGCGCAACAATATCTGGCTGAAACGAAATTCCTGGTTTGAGGACGATGTACTTCCGCAGATGCGCCGCCGCGTGCGTGACTGCTTACGGTAAATGCTTTCTTCTGTTCAGTCGTACCACGCCGGCGACTTTCGCACCGAACGAAAGAACTCCATGCTGTGCCCGATCCACAGCTGCGCGCGGGTCCGTCGCAGCAGCTCCTCGACCTTTTGGCGTGACTCCACCGTGCCGGTGGTCTTCTCTTCATCCGGCATGCGCTTCAATTCGCGCTCTTCTGAATAATGGTACAGGTCGCCCGAGAGCACGACCGGTCCGGTGTTCTTGAGGCGTACCAGCAACGAGCAGTGCCCCTCCGTGTGTCCCGGCGTGGCGAGGACGACGACGGTACCATCTGCGAATACATCATGGTCACCGCTGAGAACGATTGTCTTGCTGTTCTCCAGCGGGGCATATTGTCCAAACCACGGATACGCTCGTGCCGCCTTGCTGAACATCGAGTCGCGATCACCTTTGTAGACCAGCCATGTCGAGCCGGCGAAGTCACCGGCATTTCCGACATGGTCCCAATGGTAATGCGACAGCACGAGGTAATCGATCTTGGCGGGAGTGACTCCGATGTCGGCAAGTTGCCCGCTCAGCGTGTTGAACTTGATCTGGGCATAGCCATCGACCACGTTCTCGTAGAGCGGCCTGCCGACTATGCGGTCATTCAGCCCCGTGTCAAAGAGCAGCACGCCCTTGGGATGGACCACCAGATAGCAGGTGACGCCCATGTTGGTGTCCTTGACCTCATCGCGCTTAAGGTTGTATTCCTCCGGCTTGTTGTTGACCAGGGTTCCACAATCCAATACATACAGGCGTGGCCCGGTTGCTTGCGCGAGGTCCGCATGAGCGAAAGGTGACGTCAGCAGCAGTAGAATAACCAGCCTCAAAGGCCGGACAGAGTAAGCCGTTCTGAAATTCATGATCCACCCGATCCATTAAGGTTGGTCGATCGACACAGCGCCCGGCGGCGCGGCGCAGGGGACAGGATGCACTGGAGTCAATCCGAGGAGCAACTCTTGCCATGTTCCAGCCCTTCTGTGCACTCATGCCAAAAGGAGATTCACGTGGCAGATGTATCCGAAATGACCGTTCCAGATTTGACGCTTAACGTTAATCGTTATACGATGCGAACATGGTAAAGGGCTTCCGGTGCACCGATACGCAGGCACTGTTTGAGACCGGCAAGAGCAAGCGTTTTTCAAATGTGGCGAACATGGCGACCCGCAAGCTGGCACAGCTGGACGCAGCAAATACCTTGGAGTTCTTGCGCTCTCCGCCTGGCAATCGCCTTGAGGCACTGGCGGGAAATCGAAAGGGTCAATACAGCATTCGGGTCAATGATCAGTTTCGTCTTTGTTTTCGCTGGACTACTGAAGGTCCAACAGACATCGAGATGGTGGATTACCACTGAGGATTGTAGAAGTATGTTCAAAAACGGCATGCGGCCCGTACATCCCGGCGAGGTGCTGCGGGAAGACTTCTTGAAGCCTCTTGGCATGAGCCCTAACGCTCTGGCCAAGGCATTGCGTATACCAACGCCGCGTATCAACGAAGTAGTGCGGAAGCGGCGCGGTGTGAGTGCGGACACAGCCATGCGTCTGGCGCGCTACTTCGGCGGCGATGCGCGTTCATGGTTGAACCTGCAAACGGCCTACGACTTGCGTATTGCGGAAATCAGCAACGCCAGTCGCATCGTGAGGGAAATTGCCCCGGCGGCCCACGTAAGCTGATTTGGAGAAAGGTGCGGTTTTTCGGCATCAAATCCCGGCTTGTGCAACAGCCCGGCGGCGCGTGACAAAAGCGTAGACAGGAATCGACACGAGAAGCAGCGTGGCAACGATGACGGCGGAGCGATGGTCATCGGCAACGGCGGCAACCAGAAACAGCACCGAACCCATCAGGACGACCGCAGTCGACACTGGAAAGCCGAACGCGCGATAGGGCCGCGGCAGCGCCGGCTCGCGGCGCCTCAGCACAAAGACCGCCGTGTATGCCGAAATGTAATTGAACACGAAAAGCACGGCGCCCAATGCGATGATCTGCTCGAACGTCCCGGTCAGGACCAGCAGTGCCGCCGCGACACTCGACAGACCCAGTGCAAAACGTGGCGTGCCGCTCACGCTGACGGCCGCAGCCCTCTGCATACCGAGACCGTCGCGGCTCAAGCCAACCAGTATCCTCGGCGTCACCATCAAAGTTGCGTTCATGACGCTGATGATGGTAACGAACGAAATCACTGTAGCGATCAGAGCACCGCCGCGCGGCAGAATGAGGCCCGCAGCATCTGCGGCCGGCAGCTGCGAGGCCGCCAGTACGGGCAACGGCAGGACCCTGATGAATGCAATGTTGACAATGAGGTAGAGCGCCGCAATCAACAGCGCCCCGCCAATGATGGCTCGCGGCAGCGTTCGAGCGGGATCGGTGCTCTCTTCAGCGACATAGATCGGTGAGTACCAGCCGTCGAAGGTCACGAGCACAGACCGCAGGGCCATGACGATCCCCGAAACCATCGCCAAAGACATCAGCGGCAGCGCGGCGACGGAGTTTGCCGGCGCCACAGTGGGCAATGTAGGCGCCCGCGCGGTGAGAAAGCAGCCGGCGACCAGCATCAGCAGCAAGAGCCCTACCGTGGCTGAGATGCAGCCAGTCACGGTCCGGCCAAGCCGCAGGCCAACCCAGTGCAACCCGGTGAATACTGACAGTATCGCAATCGCCGCCACCTGACCGTGTGCGGCCGCGGGCGCCCAGATCGCGCCCAGAAACGATGCCGCGGTGATTGCCAGATAAGCGACCCCGGAGGTGTTGACGATCCAGTCGCTCCAGCCGATCAGAAAACCACCGCGGTCGCCGAAGGCGCGGCGGGCGTAGACGTAGAAGCCCCCCGCGGCCGGTATCATCGCCGCCAACTCGGCCACCGCGACAGCACCCAGCAGCGTGTACAGACCGCCAATCACCCAGAACAGCAACACCAGATGTGTGTCACCCAGCGCGGCCGCCAGAGTGCCGGGCAGCCGAAGTATGCCGGCGCCGACAGTGCCGCCGAAGGCCAGTGCGAGGCCGAACCCAAGGCCGAGAATTCTGTGCAGGGGACGCGCGGCGGGAATTGTCATGGGGTGAGCCGCGTCATCGTGGCGTTACCAGCTATACCGAACCCGATACCGCACGATTTCCTGCCCATCGGCAGCCACTTTCAGCGGAAAGAACACCGTGCGCGCGTCGTCTTTTTCATAGGTGTGATTGGAATTCTTGATGGACCAGTTGGTCCAGCGGTAGAGGTTCTCTTTCACCAGCACGTCCACCGATTCGCTCTTGTGATTGCGGATCCTGACCTCGACCTCCTCCTCCATCCATCGGCCTTTGGTGTCGACGGCGAAGTCGATCTGCTTGCGCTCACCCACCACGTCGAAGGCCGAGCCGAGCTTGACCAGCACGCGCTCGTTCTTGGGCGTGTGGTCGATGACATCTTCGCCGATGAACTCCAGACTTTGATCGGCGCTGTCGATCTGCGAAACGCGGATGCGGCCCTTGGGCAGCGGCACGCCCAGACCCGCCTTTTCGTCGTTCTTGAACTCCAGATAGACGTCGATCTTCTTCGAGCCGGTGTTGCCGTAGTCGCTGTCGGTCATCAATCCACCGCCGAAATACATGCCGGTCTGGCCGTAGTACACCATGATCTTGCGGGCGGGAACCCGCTTGGCGGCCTCAAACAGCTCCACCTGTTTGGTGGAATTGTTCGGCAGGGTCGTGCGCCGGCCAAGCGTGTACAAGTGATACTCGAAAAGGGATTTTTCTTCGAACGCCTTGTCCTCGGCCATCGCGCGCTTCGCCATGACGGCCATTTCCGGCCTTGGCGCCGCCGGCGATTCCGCCCGCTGCACATCACCGGCGATCAGTTTGAGTTTGGCGTTTTCATACGATGCGCCGGACTGGTTGATGATGCTCACCCAGGCGCCGACGTCGAGGTACCCCGAGTTGGCATTGCTGCCCGGCGTGAACGTGAGGTTGTAGTCGGTCCACCAGGTCATGCCGCCAGTCTGATACGTCACGCGCGCAGTGTGCGCGCCGCTCTTCTTTGCGGCGATGTCCCACAGCAACGTGGGCTGCGTGATCAGGCCGCCGGGCAACTCTGAAAATCGCAGGCTCGAGTACTGGCGCAGCGCGTGAATCTGTCCGTCGCTGCCGCGCAGAACGAGGCCGTCGACCGAGGACAGCAGGGTCCCTGAAACCTCCGACACCTGATTGCCCAGGCTCTGCTGCACCACCACGTTGCGGTCCACATACTTGGACAGGAGCTTTTCGGTGCTCACCAGATCGAATTGAAAATTCTGTTCCAGCACGCGCGTGTTATCGGGGTCGGAGAGCGAGGCGAACTGCACAGTCGTAGGGTCTATCAGCGCCGCGACGTCGGTGAAACGCAGTTGCGTCCGGCCACTGTTCAGATCGACCTTGCGGTCCTGCCGCACCATGGCGTAACCCGGTATGCCGCTCGCGTTGGGTACGCCCTGTCCGGGCAGCGGCCGGTAATACTCCGCAGGCACGCCGCCCGGCTGCGCGCTGCTGTAGATGGTGATGGCCGTGTCGCTCTCGCCGGTCGGCGCCGAGACCGAACCGGCGCACGCGGTGGCCAGGACGCCACCCGCCAGTAAACTCATCAGACGGCTGTTGTCGCTGCTATTCATCCAACTCTCCAAATGCGCCCGTCATGGGGGCATTTGCCAGGAACGTGCGCTGCGCCACGGTGGGGTTAAGCGCCGGTTGTGGCTTCTGCGGCATATTTCACATATTGTCGAGTCCGCGCACGGCACCCTAGAGGCTCAAGGAACCGATGTCCATGAATGCCCAGCTCAAACCCACCGGTTCGGCGGATACGCCGGCCCCACGCTTCGATCGCAAGTTTATCGAAGAACACCAGTTGCTTGAGCGGTATCTGGCCAACAAGCTGCCGTTGAAGGGCGCGTGCGACCTGGAGAACTGGTGCCGCGCGAACCCTCAGTATCTGGACGAGTTGAAACTCGCCCAACGCGCCCAGATGAGTTTGAAACTGCTCGAAGCCGCCGGCAAGCCGCAGGATTTGGGCGAGCCCAAAGAGCCCTGGTGGAAAAACATCTACTTCCACATCGGCCTGGGTGTGTTCGCCGTGGCGTGCCTCGTGGCTTTCATGGTGCTGTTCGGAAAATATGTGCTGATGCGCGGCGATCTCGAGGACGCCCGCAACGTAGTCAAGCGTGGCGCGCTTCTGCCGCCCGCCGACCTGGCCACCTTCAAAATTGACCCGGACCGCGTACCGGGCATCGACAAGGCGAGGATTTCCGTCAGCCATACCGTGCCGACGATGGCCGATCTGAAAATCGGCTTGAGCTTCACCAAACTGACGCAGTTCAAGGTGACGATGGACAAGAAGGATCAGGGACGAACGCTGGTGATCAACTACCTGAACAAGGACTCCAACGGCGACCTGCGCTTTGGTTTCAACACCTCAAGCCTGTCGGCCGGTCAATACAACGTGCGCATCGACGGGCTGCCCTTTCGCGGCGATCCCATTGGCATGGCCTGGCTGATCATCGAGGTTCAGTAGGCGCAAGATTCAGTCCTGCCGCAGCGTGACAATAGGCGGCGTGTTCACAACGCGCCGCGTGGCCAGCGTGCCGCTCACGCCCACCAGCGCGGTGCCGCACACCAGACCCAGCAGCCACAGCCACGGGTCAAACGCATACTCGACCGAGAACAGGCGATCCGCCAGCAGCCATCCGATGCCGCTCGCGCCGGTGGCCGCCAGCACGCCGGATAGAAATCCCAGCGCCGAGAATTCCGCGGCCACGCCCTGCAGCACCACCCGCCGGCTGGCGCCGAGTGTGCGCAGCATCGCGCTCTCATAGCGCCGCTCATCGCGCGTGGATTGCACGGCGGCAAGCAACACCACGACGCCCGCCGCCAGCGTGAATAAAAACACGTACTGCACCGCGAGCGACGCGCGATCGATGACGCTGCGGATCTGTTTGAGGATGGCGTCCACATCGAATACCGACACGCTCGGAAACTGCCGCACCAGTCCGACCAGCGCCGGGCGCTGATCCGCATTCAAATACACGCTGGTCATGTAGGTGCCGGCGGCGCCATCCAGGACACCGGGTGGGAAGACCAGAAAAAAATTCGGACGAAAACCATCCCAGCGCACTTTGCGCACGCTCGCCACCTGCGCCTCGATGCTCTCTCCCGCAACATCGAAGCTCATGCGATCGCCCACGTTCACATGCAGGGTTTCCTGGTACTCACTGGAGATGGAGACCAGCGGCTTGCCCGCATCCTGCGCGCTCCACCAGCGCCCCGAGAGCAGTTGATTGTCCTGCGGCAGCTGCGCCGACCAGGTGAGATTCTGTTCCCGCTCCAGGAATGAGCGGCCGCGCTCGCTCAGACCGGTGCGGTCCTGCGCCGCAATGCCATTGATCTTCATGATGCGCGCGCGGATCATCGGAAACAGCGGCGGCTGACCCAGGCCGTGCTGCTGCAGATACGCCAGCAAGGGCTTTTGCTCATCGGGACGGATGTTGATCAGAAAGTTGTTCGGCACGTCGTTGGGCAGACTGCGCTGCCAGTCCTTGAGCAAATCGTTGCGCACCACGGCGAGCAGCAGCAGCACCATCAGACCCAGACCGAAGGCGACGATCTGCACGACGCTTTCGCCGCCCCGGCGCGAGACATTGGCGAGGCCGTAACGCCACGACACGCCCACGCCGCCGCGCAACTTGCGCGTGAGGCGGACCAGTCCGAAGCCCGCCAGCGCCAGCACCACGCCTGCGCCCAGGACACCGAAGAACAGGCCGAACACCAGATCCGAATCGCGCACCAACACCCACACGATGGCCAGCAGTGCCGCCAGCGCGACCACATAGCTTAGACCATAGGCCAGCGGCGGCGCCTCGACGCTCTTGCGCAGCACGCGGGCGGGCGGCGTGTTCTTCAGCTGCAGGAGCGGCGGCAGCGCGAATCCGACCAGCATCGCAACCACCGTCGCCAGCGCCAGCAAAATCGGCTGGGGCGACGCCGGCGGCAGGTCGGTGCGGATGAGATCGCGCAACAGCCATGCCAGGCCTTCCTGCGCAAAATAGCCCTGCGTGGACCCGAGCAGCACCGCGGCCATGCCGACCAGCAGCAGCTCGGTGATGGATATGCTGAGAATGAAGCGCTGTGGGGCGCCCATGCACTTCATCAGCGCCACCGAGTCGATGTGGCGGCTCACGTAGCGGCGCGCCCCCATGGCCACCGCCACCGCCGCGAGCAGCACCGAGGCGAGACTGGCGAGATTCAAGAAGCGGCTGGATCGTTCGATGGCGGAGTTGAGCTGGCGGCTGGACTCATCAAGATCCTCGATGCGTTCACCCGGCCGCTTGGTGCCGTTGAGCCATTCGCGAAATCCCGCAACTGCGGACGGCGTGCCGGCGAACAAGCCGGCATAGGTGACGCGGCTGCCGGGCTGAATCAGCTGTGTTGCATCGATGTCGGCCAGATTCACCAGCACGGCGGGCGCGAGGTTGACGAAACCCGAGCCCTGGTCAGGCCGGTAATCCAGGATCTGTGCAATGCGAAATCGGGCGGCGCCGACCTGCACGGTGGAGCCCACGCCCACATCCAGCTGCGCAATCAGCCGCGCATCGACCCAGGCTTCGCCCGGTTTGGGGATGTCGCGCGTCGCAAACGCTTTGCCGAACGCGGCCGCGGCGATGCGCACCGTTCCGCGCAAGGGATAGCCGCTGCTCACCGCGATCAGCGAGGTAAGCTGACTGGTCTCGCCGTAGAAGATGGCGGTGGAAAGCTGCGACAGCTGTGCCGTGCGCAATCCTCCCGCGGCGGCAGTGGCGAAGTAAACGCCAGGAAGCGGATGCGAGGACTCGATGCGCAGATCCGCCGCCAGTACTTCGGTGGCCTGCGCGCGCACCGCCTGCGAAATGCGATTGGTGAAAAAGCCCACGGCGGTGAGTGACAGGACGGCGACCATGAGCGCAAGCAACAGCACCGAGAGTTCGCCGGACTTCAGGTCGCGCCACAGATTGCGAAACGCGAAGCGCAGTGCGTTCATCAGGACACCGTGTGTCCGGCATCCAATTCCAGGATGCGGTTGCAGCGCAGTGCCAGCGTCCGGTCGTGCGTCACCAGAATGAGCGTGCTGCCGGTGCTGCGGTTCAGATCGAACAATAGATCGGTGACTTTCAGTCCCGTGGCCGTGTCCAGATTGCCGGTGGGCTCATCCGCGAACAACACGGCCGGCCGCGTCACGAAGGCACGCGCGATCGCCACGCGCTGCTGTTCGCCGCCCGACAATTGTTTCGGATAATGTGCCGTGCGCGCGCCAAGACCCACCTGCTCCAATACCTGCGCGGCCACGGCGCGTGCATCGGCGCGGCCGAGGAGTTCCAGCGGCAGCATGACATTCTCGATGGCCGTGAGCGCCGGCACCAGATGAAAGGACTGAAAAACGAAGCCCACATGGCGGCCGCGCACCGCCGCCCGACCGTCCTCATCCAAGGCCGTCAGATCGTTGCCGGCCAGGAGAACTTTGCCCGTGGATGGTGTGTCCAAACCGGCCAGCAGCGCCAGCAAGGTTGACTTGCCGGCCCCGGATGCACCGACGATGGCCAGGGACTCGCCCGCTCGCACGGCAAGACTGACATCGGCGAGAATGGTGAGCGGGCCTTCGGAGCTGCCTTTGGGGCTGGCTACGATTTTAGAGATATGCTGCGCTTCGAGGACAATCGGGTCTGACATCAGGAACTCATGTGAAAAGACTGGTATGCGTGGCGATGTTGTCGGTGATCTTCAACTGTTCTCAGGCTGCCGTGAGGACGCCCGCCATCCTGGTGTTCGGCGACAGCATCAGCGCAGCCTACGGCATCCGTGCCGAACAAGGCTGGGTGTCCTTATTGCAGCAAAAGCTGAAAACTCAAGGGTACGGATACGAAGTCATCAACGCCAGCGTCAGCGGCGAGACGACCGCAGGCGGGTTGGCGCGGCTGCCACGGGCCCTGTCCGCGCACCGGCCGGCCATCGTCATCATCGAACTGGGTGGCAACGACGGCTTGCGCGCCTTGCCGATTGCGCAAATGCGCTCCAATTTGATGCGCATGGTCACCCTGGGGATTGAGTCGAAGGCGCGGGTGCTGCTGGTGGGCATGCGCATGCCGCCGAACTACGGCCCCAAGTACACACAGCAGTTTCACGCTGTGTTCGATGACATCGCCCGGTTCTACAAGATTCCCCTGGTGCCCTTTTTACTCAACGACGTGGCATTGAACGGCGATTTGATGCAAGCGGATGGCATTCATCCAAACGTCGCCGGCCAGCCGAAACTGCTGGAGAACATCTGGCCAGCTTTGCAAAAAATGCTGGTTAAATGAGGGCGCGGCGTTCCGCGCCCCCGCAGGCACACGTTTACTTGATGTTGTAGACCAGGTTGATCGTGGTCAGCTGATCGGACTTCTTCGAACCGGCCGGCGGGTCCGTGTTGTAACGGATGCCGTAGCCGATGCTCAGCGCCAGCGCGTCGGTCATGCTGACTTGCAAGGACAGATCGTTTTGAATCGAGGTGTTGTTGGTGCCGCTTTCCACCAAGAACTTGTCCAGCACCTTGGTGGTCTTTGTTAGGACGTGGCTGAAATCCAGTCCGGCAGTTGCCACCGCATCGCCCGTGGCATCGCCCTTGAGGCGCGAGATCACCGCGCCGGCGGCGTCTTTTTTCAGGTCCTCAGGGCGCAAACGCCGGTAACCGATGCCGGCGGTGCCGGTCAGTTTGGTCGCCTCGTTGTCGATGAACTTGTAGCCCAGACCGGTCGTCAGTGATGCCTGATAGGCGAAGCCGCTGAATTTATCCTGTTCGCCGCGCAATGCGCCGAACCAGAAGGTACGGTCGCTGATCTTGTAGTCCGTCTGCCATTTGGCTTCGATGCGCTGTGCGGTCGCGAAGGTCGCATTCTTGCCGTATAGGAACCCCAAAAACGCCTCGTTTTTCCACGCACCGCTTTCCTTGGCCAGATCGAGTTTGGCATTGGCAGAAGTCGAATCAGCGTTGCCGCGGGATACCAACAACCCGGCTTCTCCCTTGCCGGTCCAATCCGCGTGCGCCAGTGGCGCGAGCACGAGCAGGCAGCCAGCGAGCGGGAAACTCCGCGGCGTTGCCATCTTAAAACTGAAACTCATTCTTTCCTTCCTTAAAAAAATTGATTTGATAGCATCGAATTTGAACAGTCTAAGATAGCAAATTCTGGAATCGGTTCCTCGAGAGGTTGGCCATGTCCCTCTACGGTCTGGGTCTTTTTTGCGCAGTTTATACTCTGGCCGTGGCAACGCCCGGGCCGGGAATCGCCGCCATTCTGGCACGTGCGCTGTCGCGTGGCCTGCAGGGCGCGCCGGCCTTCATCGGCGGCTTTCTGATCGGGGATTTCATCTGGTTTTCGCTGGCCGCCACCGGGCTTGCGGCCATCGCCAAGACAGCCGCGACCTTGTTTATCATCATCAAGTACGCAGGCGCCGCGTATCTGTTCTACCTTGCCTACAATTTGTGGACCTCCGATGTTGGCCCGGTGCAAACCCGCGCGAGCGCCGCTGCGCAAAGCAGTTGGCGCGCGTTCTTGAGCGGTCTGGCGCTGACGATGGGCAATCCGAAGGCCGTCATCTTCTTCCTGGCGCTGTTGCCGACGGTGGTCGATCTGCCGTCGCTGACGCTGACGGGATACCTGGAGATCGCATCGATCATCCTCATCATTCAGCCGACGGTGCTGGGCGCATACGCGGTTGCCGGCGCGCGCGCCGGCAGACTGTTCAAGAGCAAACGCGCGCTGACCCTCATCAACCGCAGTACCGGTGTGGCGATGGCCGGGGCCGCGGTCGCGGTGGCCACGCGCTAAAAGAACGGGCGCCGATGGGCGCCCGTTGCTCACTCAAGACAAAGACAGCGAGATTTACTTCGCGTCTTTCAGCCACTCGCCGACGCCGCCATGATGCGAACACGCACCTTTGTGGCCGGTCGAATGCGAGTACGTGCCGTCCTTGCACTTGGCGGTTGCGCCTTGTGCGCCACCGGCCGCGGCGGGCGCTGATCGGGAGGCGGCTGCCGGCGCGGCGGCGGGTGCTGCAGGTGCTGCGGCGGCAGCTGGTGCAGCGACCGTCTCTTTCTTGGCAGGCTTTGCGGTCTTTTCCTTCGCAGGTTCCACAGCCGCCTTCTCGGTCGCCGCGGCGTCCTTCTTCACGCCACCGTGACCCGAACAAGCGCCTCGGCCCGTAGCGTTTGAGCTGGTGCCATCCTTACAGGTTACCGCCTCGGCGCTTTCCTTGGCATAGCTGGGCATGGCGAGAGCGAACATCAGCGAAGCAGCCATCAAGCCAATCAACCATTTCGTTTTCATCGACAGATCCTCCTGCGGGTTTGATCACCGCTTTGATTGTATGCTTGGTCAGGAGTTGAGCAGATTAAATGCGCGTCATTCGGCCAACCAGACGGTCTGTCCGCCGACGACGGTGCGCAAGACTTTGATCTTGGCGATGTCCTCGGGCGGAATTTTCAGGAAATTGCGATCCAGCACGATCAGGTCGGCGAATTTGCCGACTTCGAGCGAACCGGTTTGTGCTTCCTGGTGCAGTTCGTAGGAGGAATTCAGCGTGATCGCGCGCAGCGCGGTCTTGCGCGACAGCCCCACGTCATCGCCCAGCCTGCCGGCATACTTCGGCCCGGCGTCCGGCGCATTGGTGCGGGTCACGCCCACCTTGAGCGCAAACCATTCATCCAGCGCATCGACCGGCCAGTCGCTGCCGTAGGCGACGCGCGCTCCGGCGGCGTGCAAGAAGCCGGCAGGCTCCAGCAAGCGGAATCGCGCCGGACCGAGAAAATCCCGGGCGCCATCGATGGTGTCGGAGGCCGGCTTGCCCCATTGGAGTGACAGCACCGGTATGACGTTCAGCTTCGCATAGCGGGGGAAATCCGCCGGATCGACTATTTCATTGTGGGCGATGGCGGCGCGCACATCCAGCTCTGGATGCTTGCGGCGCAGCTGTTCGACGGCATCGAGCCCTGCGCGCACAGCGCCTTCACCATCCGCATGCATGTGCGGCTCCATTCCCGCTTCGCTCAGTCCGATGACCAGCGTGCTCAACAGCGGCGCGGGGAAATAGACCTCCGGTCCGCGATTTGGTCCCGGGCCCCATTGCGGGTGGGTATCGCTCCCCCGATTGACCCAGTACGGCGTGAGCATGCTGCCGGTGAACGCGGGTGCGGTGATGACGCCATCCAGAAACAGCTTGGTGTTGCGCACCGTGATGCCGGGCCGCGGTTGCAGCGGTCCTTGATCGTAGCGATTGGCGAGTTCCTTGGCAGCGGCGATAGCCTTCAGCGGATCGCGTCCTTCGGGGGGCGAAATGACCGGCGCGAAATGCGCGCGTACGCTGAGCACGCCCTCGCGGCTCAGCGCCGTGTAGGCGATCAGCGCTTCAGGGGTGGCGGAGGCGTCCAGGAAAGTGGTGACGCCCTGTTTGGCGAGCACGCCGAGCGTGGCACGAGCGGCAGCCAGGTCGTCAGCCGCGGTGGGCTTGGGCACCAGAGCGAGCAGCGGATTGAAGGCGGCATCTTCGAATATGCCGGTGGGATTGCCGGCCGCGTCGCGCGCAATCTTTCCACCCAGCGGATCGGGGGTTGACGCGGTGATCCCGGCAAGGCGGATGGCGCGCGAATTCGCCAGCACCGTATGACCGAAAGAGGATTCCACCACGACGGGACGCCGGGTGTTGAGCGCGTCCAGCGTGGCGTAGGTCGTGACCACGCCGGCGGGCAGCATATTGGTCTGGAACCAGCCGACAACGTCCAGCCAGCCATCGGGTTCCTGGTCGCGGGTCTTGTCCAGGCAGGCCTGGATCTTCGACTGAAGTTGCCCGACGGTCAGTGCCTCGTACTGCAGATTGCATTGCAGTAGATGCGCGCCACCCTGCAGCGGATGCATATGCCCATCGACGAGGCCCGGCATGAGCATGCGGCCGTGCAGATCGATGATCTGAGTCGCCTTGCCGGCATACTTGTTGACGCCCGCATCGCTGCCGACGTAAACGATCCTGCCCTCGCGCACGGCAAGCGCGCTATGCACGCTGTCTTTGGCATCGACCGAATAGAGGAAACCGTTTCTGAAAATCGAATCGGCGGGAGTCTCGGCAGCCTGGCAGGCGATGACCGGGAGAACCAAACCGAGCAAACAGGAGATGGCGCGCACGGGAGGCCCTTTGTTAGGTATTCTGAGCCTGAAACATACACCATCGGGAGAACCCCTGACCATGACCTTCGCCCGCAGACTCCTCACCACAGCGGCCACCGCGCTGCCGTTGATGCTGAGCGTGCCGATGACCGCTCGCGCCCAGACTCACGCCGCCGCAGACATCGTCATCACCAACGCGCGCATCTACACCGCGACCGCCATCCGCGAGTCCGCGCACGCGCTCGCGATCCTCAACGACCGCATCGTCTTCGTGGGCACGCAAAAGGATGCGCTGCAGTGGGTCGGACCCAAGACCGTGGTCAAGCACCTGGACGGACGGCGCGTCCTTCCCGGCCTGATCGATGCGCACCTGCACGCCCTGGACATCGTGGATCTGGATTTCTGCGATCTGAAAAGCGAACCGCATACCTTGCGTGAAATCTCCGCCATCGCGCGCGCGTGCCTGGATCGTTATCAGACGCCCGCGGGCAGCCGGCTGGTCATTCATCAATGGAACTACACGGTCGGCAATCAGCCCGACGCTGAGTATCCCAGCCTGCGCGCAGCACTGGACAAGGCCTCGGCTGAACATCAGATCGAACTGCTGGGCAATGACGGCCACCACGGCGCGTTCAACAGTCTGGCGCTGGCTTCGGCCAAGAATGCCGACGGCAAGGTCGTCGGACTGTCCAAGGCGACGCTGAATCGGGAATTCGCGGCCTACAGGAAAGTGGTCGGCGTCGATGACCGCGGCGAACCCAATGGCGCAGTGAACGAAGACGCCCGCTACCTGATCGACGTTCACGCCATGTTGAATTCGGATCTAGCAGAGGTGGCCAAGGCGCCCGAGCGGGTTGCACAGCGGCTGAACAGCGTCGGTATCACCGGCATCATGGACGCCATGGCCTCGGCCGACTCGCTCCCCATCTACGATGCGCTGCAGGCTCGCGGCCAGTTCACGATGCGCGCCGTGCTGGCGCAGTTTTACGATCCGCAGCGCTTCAAACGCGACAACGGCCGGGTCGATTTCGACGCCATGGTCGCGGCTGCAACCGCGGTGCGCACCCGATACGCGAAGAACGAGTTGATTCGCGCCGATGTCGTCAAGCTGTTCGCCGATGGCGTGCTCGAGGGCAATCCGCTGGCCGTGCCGCCGACGCTGCCGAACGCAGCTTCACTGCGCCCCTATTTACAGCCCAATTTCGCTTCAGACAAGGACGGCACGCCGACGGTCACCGGTTACGTCGACACAGGCTCCCCGGCGTGCGTGCAAGAGCGCATCGATGCGCCGAAATACGAGGACGCGGCCCTGGCGGCCGCCTTCAAGGCCGAACACGGCTTCTATCCGACGCAATGCACGATATCCGACGGTCAGCTGCAGCACGAGCGAGTGGTGATATTGGAATTTGCCCGGCGCTTTCACGCGGCGGGCTTCAATCTGCATATTCACGCCATTGGCGATCGCGCCGTGCGTACGGCCGTGGATGCCATCGAGGCGGCGCGCGCCGCCAACGGCGATGCGACCACCCGCGACAGCCTGGCACACGTGCAGCTGGCGCATCCGGATGACGTGGCGCGCATCGGCCGCAATCATCTGTTCGTCGCCTTCACCTATGCATGGACATACACCGACACCGGCTACGATATGACCGTCATTCCTTTCATCGACAAGGTCAACGGCAACGCCTACGCCTCCTTGCACAGGCCCGACGGCTACTACGACGCCAACGCCTATCCGGTGAAATCCGTGAAAGACGCCGGCGGCATTCTGACCGCCGGGTCCGACGCGCCGGTCGACACGCGCGATCCACGCCCATTCGTCAACATCTCGCATGCCCTCACGCGCCGGGGCGGCGGCGCGCCGGCGCTGAATCCGAAGCAGATCATCTCCATTCAAGAGGCCATCGACGCCTACTCCATCAACGGCGCGCGCATGCTGGGCATCGACAAAGATGCAGGCTCCATCGAAGTGGGCAAGTCCGCGGATTTCATCGTGCTGGACCGGGACATCGTGAAGCTGGCGGCAGCTGGAAAAGCCGAGGACATCGCGAAGACGAAAGTGCTGGAGACCTGGTTCAAGGGACGGCCGGTGTATTCGGCACGCTGAGTCACTGCCCCGTTTTAAAGCGCTGCCAGATCCGCGTCAGCGTGCGCGCCTGTTGGCGTGAATCGGCAAGCTGCACGAACAGGCGCGGCGCATCGGCGGCGCTCGAGTAAATCGTGGGATCGTTGACGATGGCCGGGTCGACCAGCGGCGTGGCCGCCGCGTTGGCGTTCGCATAGGCCATGTGATTGGAGATGTTCGCCATCACCGCGGGGTCCATGACGTAGTTGATGAACGCGTGGGCGGCGGCCGGGTGCGGCGCATCCTTCGGGATCGCCATCATGTCGAACCACATGATCGAGCCTTCCTTGGGAATGAAGTACCGCAGACGAATCGGGCTCTTTCTTTCCCGCGCACGCGCCTTGGCCAGGGACACATCCCCGTTGTATCCGACCAGCGCGCAAACATCGGCGTTGGCCAGCGCTTCAGTGGAATTGAATGAGTCGATGGTGCGCACAAAGGGGCGAATCTTGAGCAGCACGCCTTGCGCGGCATCCAGATCCGCTGCGGTGGGTGCGTTCGGATTCCTGCCCAGGTAGGCAAGCACCAGCCGGATGACGCCGGCCGGATTGTCCATGATCTGAATGCCGCAGGCGGCCAGCTGCGACGCATTGGCGGGGTCGAAAATCAGACTCCAGCTGTCCAGCGCGTGCCGCGGCAGCGCCTTCTTCACGGCATCCTCGTTGTAGCCGATGCCCTCGGTGCCGCGGATGTAGATCACGCCGTGGCGATTGCCGGCGTCGTGCCGCGCAACCATTGCCATGAGCTGCGGATCCAGATTGCGCAGATTTGGCAGCTTCGAGACGTCCAGTTCCTGATACGCGCCGGCGGCGATCTGCCGCTCGAAATAAGGCGCGGTCGGCACCACCACGTCAAATCCACTGTTGCCGGTCAGCACCTTGGTTTCCAGGGTCTCGTTGGTATCGAAGAACGAAACCGAGACCTTGATGCCCGTGCGGGCCTGGAAATCCGACAACGTGTCCGGGGCGAGGTAATCCGCCCAGATGTAAAGATTCAGCTGCCTGGCGTCGGACTCAGGCCGGGCCGCGGCCGCCGCGCGCTCAGGCGCCTCGTGCCCGCCGCAGGAGGACAACCCCGCTGCGGCGATGAAAATGAAGAGGATTGAGCGCATTGCAAAACGTCCCGGAAACTCGGCGATTCGTACCGTCGGTCACTTCACCAGCTGCACCGTCGCCACGTTGATCACGAAGGCGGTGTGCTGGCCGCGCTGATTGGCCAGGACGATGGATCCTTCCACTCTCACATGCGCGCCATCGGCGATGTTGTCGGGCAGATCCGTCAGCGGCATGAGCTGTACCTCCAGCACCGACCGGCATTGCTTGCCCAATGAGGGCGCGTAAATGTACTCGGTACGGTCCAGCGTGAGGATGGGCGCACGGTCCAGGGTGTTGTCGTCGCGAAACTCGCGGAAATGCACGCGTCCGCTGAGCGACGTCTTGACGGGGTCCGTGAACAGACAGCGGCCATAGCCCATCACGCAGCCTGACAGGCAGGCCGCCGACAGCAGAAGCAACACCTGCAGTTTGCGCGCGATCATCATGCCAAATGCGTCAGGAGCCGGCATAGGGGGGTCTTCATGCGGCTAGTATGCTATACACGCGATGGGAAGCATCAGGAGGTTTTGCGTGGATCGAATCTGGTTGAAACACTATCCGGCCGGCGTACCGAGCGAGGTCGATCCGAACCTGTTCCCGTCCCTCAAGGAACTGTTCGAATCCGCCTGCCGCAAACATGCCGGCGCGCCCGCGTTCACCAACATGAACGCCACCTTGAGCTACGCTCAGCTGGAAGAACTGTCGCGCGCCTTCGCCGCGTGGCTGCAAAACAAGGCGGGCCTCGTCCCGGGCGACCGCATCGCGTTGATGATGCCGAATGTATTGCAATATCCGGTGGCCCTGTTTGGTGCGCTGCGCGCCGGCCTGGTGATCGTCAACACGAATCCGCTTTATACCGCCACGGAGCTTGCGCATCAGCTCACCGATTCGGGCGCGAAAGTCATCGTGATTCTCGAAAACTTTGCACATGTACTGGAGAAGGTACTGCCGCAAACCGGGGTCAAACACGTGCTGGTGACGGGCGTGGGCGATCTGCTTGGCTTCCCGCGCGGCCTCATCGTCAACACAGTTCTGCGGCATGTGCGCAAGCAAGTTGCGCCGTGGAGCATTCCCCAGGCCATCCGCTTCAAGGACGCATTGTCCACCGGCCTGGGCTTGCAGTGGGCGCCACCAACCGTGGGCCCCGAGGACATCGCCTTCCTGCAATACACCGGCGGCACCACCGGCGTGTCCAAAGGCGCCATCCTGACTCATCGCAACATGGTGGTGAACGTACTGCAGGCCGGCGCGATACTGGCCGGCGATGCCGACCGCGGCGATCCGCCCGTCGTCGTAACGGCCCTGCCGCTATACCACATATTCTCCCTGACGGTTAACGCCTTGCTGTTCGCGCATCTGGGCGGCCGCAATCTGCTCATCACCAATCCACGGGATTTCCCCGGCTTCGTCGCCGAGCTGCGCAAGTACAAATTCCACTTCATCAGCGGCGTCAACACCCTCTACAACGCGCTGCTGCACACGCCGGGCTTCGAATCCTTGGACTTCAGTGCACTGCGCATGAGCCTGGGCGGCGGCATGGCGGTGCAAGGCACCGTCGCCGCTCACTGGAAAAAGGTCACCGGCTGCGTTCTGACACAGGGCTGGGGGCTGACCGAAACGTCACCGGTTGTTTCCGCCAACCCACCGGGGCTGGACTTCAACGGCAGCATCGGCGTGCCGCTCCCCTCCACCGACATCGCGGTGGCCGACGATGCGGGCAATGAGCTGGGCATCAACCAGGTAGGGGAATTGTGCGTACGCGGCCCGCAGGTGATGCGCGGCTATTGGAACCGGCCCGACGAAACCGCCCAGGTGAAGATGGGCGAGTGGCTGCGCACCGGTGACATCGGCCGCATGGACGCGCAGGGGTTTTTCTACATCGAAGACCGCAAGAAGGACATGATCATCGTGTCCGGCTTCAACGTCTATCCGAACGAAGTGGAAAGTGTGGCGGTGGAGCACCCCGGCATACTCGAGGCGGCGGCGGTTTCGCAGCCTGACGAACGCGCCGGCGAAGTGGTGGCGCTATTCGTGGTCCGCAAAGATCCGAACCTGACGGCGGAAAGTGTGATCGAGCATTGCCGCATTCAACTCACCAACTACAAGGTGCCCAAGCACGTTTATTTTCGAAGCGAGCTGCCCAAGACCAATGTGGGAAAGATTCTGCGACGTTCGTTGCGGGACGAGTTGCTGGCGCAGTCGAAGCGTTAGCATGCGATCTTGTCTTGCGCCCTCGCTGCACGGCCGGGCATGCAGCAATCGCGTCGGTCCCGCGGTCAGTCAACTACCAGGTCACGCGGGCGGGATAGCGTTCACTGCGTATCCACTGCGAGAGCAACCACTTTTCACCTGAGATAACCGGCATGCCGGCATGCAGGCTGTCTGTGTGGCCCAGTCCGTCCGCACCCAGATTATGAAAATGCAGCATGTCCCCGCGGCCGCCTTTGATGCTCAGCTGCAGTTCAGGAAAACTGGTGCTGCCGCCTTGGTAATCGGCATTCAGATACATCAGCACGGTTTGCGCACGCTGCCCGCCGTCTGCAAGCGATTGATAGGCACCGGCTCCGCTTTCATTGAAGTAGTCCACGTGCGGCCGGAACTCTTCACCCACCCGATAGCGCAGGATCTGCATGAATTCCCCATTCAGCACGGGCATCCCGGAGACGCGGCTGATGCAGCGTTCGATTGCTTCGAGCACATGATCGTGCTGACGCGGACCGAGCGTGACATGCGAACTATTACGCATCGGGTCGGCGCGCACTTCACCGGTGCGTGCATCGACGATCTGCGAGCGCTGCACCAGCGGGGCGGCCAGATTTATCACCGCATCCAGCACCAGCGGATGAACCACGCCGGGCAGCCTTCGAATCAGCGGCGCTTCGTGCAGGATTTCGCCAGCCGGAAGCGGCATGTCAGCGGCAAGATGTGGCAGCGCCCGCTCCAGCAGCAGCCAGTCGATGTTCGATCCCGCCGGTTCGGGCACGCCGATGATCCCCTCGACACGGCAGTTGGCCAGGGCTTGCGCGGCGGCGGCATCGCCACGTCGCGCCGCTGCATCCAGCAACGGGCGTACCAGTTCCCAATGCCGATGGCAGAGGCAAAGTAGCGCCAGTTGGCGCAGCGCACCCGCATCCCCCATGCGCGCTGCGGCTAACAGATAGCGCAGGCCGGCTTCACGATCGGTGGCTCCCAGCGCAACAAGGCCCTGCAGTTCGCTGAGCAGAAGGTTGGCCTGAATCTGGGTGGCTGCCAACGGTTGCAGCAATTCAATGGCGTGTTGCCGATTGCGAGGACAGTAACGCCCATCCATCAGAAAAATGGCGAGCGTCATCTGTGCCGGAATCAGCTTTTGCGCCGCCGCCAGACGCAGCCAATGCACACTCTCATCGAATTGCCCGCGCTGGTGCAATAAAGAACTCAATGCATACTGAGCGTCGGCGTCGCCTGACTTCGCAAGCGTGACCGCTTCCTGAAACGAGATGCTCGACGCCATCAACGGCTCCTGATTACCCTGCACAGGCTATCGAATGCGGTGGCGCGACACCATGGTGTCGTGAGTGCGATGACAGATGCGCTCATGAAAACACCCTGGCATGTTTGGCTGGTCGGCGCAATTGCCGTGCTGTGCAACGCCATCGGAGTGTTCGACTTCGTGATGAGCATGAGCGCAGGGCGCAAAGTACCAAGCCAGTGCGGGGTGTGCTGCGTGCAATGAAGCCGGATGCACATTGCATTATATGACCATTTATGGTCATATATGGTCATGAAACAAGTGGGCATCGCTGAACTCAAGTCGCGGCTGAGCGAATTTCTCCGTATCGTGCAGGGTGGTGAGTCAATCGCAGTCCTGGACCGCAATCGAGCTGTTGCGCAGATAGTCCCGATGCGCGAGCGGGCCGGCTTGCGGATACGAAAGCCGGCCACCGATTCACCGAAGCCAAACAAGGTTCTGCTGCCAAAGTTGATTACCCAAAAGATCGACGTCGTCCAATTGTTGCTGGAGGAGAGGCAGAGCCACAGATGATCGCCTATGTCGACTCATCGGTACTGCTGCGCCTGGCTCTTGGACAGTCGAACTCATTGCCGGAGTGGCGACAGATCGATCGTGGAGTATCCAGCGCGCTGATTGCTACCGAGAGTCTGCGCGCCTTGGATCGGTTGCGAATCCGCGCCGGACTTTCGGATACGGAAATCGCTAGGCGCCGCGCTACGATTCTCAACCTCATCAACTCGCTGGAGTTGATCGAAATCGACTCGATCATCCTCGACCGCGCCGCGCAACCGATGCCGACGGAGCTGGGAACCCTCGATGCGATTCATCTTGCGTCAGCACTGCTCTGGAAGGATGCGATGGGTATTGATCCGATCATGGCAACTCATGACGGAGCGCTCGGATTGGCGGCGCAAGCGCATGGCTTAACGGTGCTGGGAACCTAAGGTACGCTCTTGACCGGTCGCTTACGCGAGAATGGCAAGCGCGGTAGTCGTCAGCAATGCGTAAGGGAAATCGTCATGTCAAAACCAAAGCGTGACTTCGACCTCGAAGTCTTCTTTTCAAAGTGGGAATTCGCGGCCAAGTATCACCTCGCTGCATCCGATGCGCAAAGCCTGAGCCTGAGGGAGCTATTGGCGTTCGCCTCACCGGCTGATCGCGAGCGGTTTGAGGGGCTGCATCTGGGCTACACGCAGACCTTCGGTGCGCCAAGCTTGCGCGAAGCCATTGCGGGTACCTATGACTCGGTAGCCGCCAAAGACATTCTGTGTTTCGCCGGCGCCGAGGAAGCCATCTACGTCGCAATGCGCGTGCTGTTGACAAAAGACGATCACTGCATCGTCAATACGCCGAACTACCAGGCCGCCGAAACCCTCCCATTGGCGATCTGCGCTGTCAGCGGCGTTCCACTCGATGAGAACAACGGGTGGTCGCTGGACGTCGACAAGATCAAGGCCGCGCTGCGCCCGAATACGAAACTGATCTCCATCAACTTTCCAAACAACCCGACGGGTGCGATTGCCTCGCACGCGGCATTTGCCCAGTTGGTGCAGCTGTGCCGCTCTCGCGGCATCTGGCTGTTCAATGACGAGGTCTATCGATTGATCGAGCGGTCGCCGGAGCTGCGGCTGCCGCAGGTCGTCGATAGCTACGAACGGGGAATTTCACTGAACGTCATGTCCAAATCCTACGGCCTGCCGGGCTTGCGTGTGGGGTGGCTGGCGTGCCGGGACCAGGCAATGCTGTTGCAATTCGAGCGATACAAGCACTTCCTGTCGATCTGCAATTCTGCCCCGTCTGAGGTGCTGGCCGAGATCGCGCTCAAGGCCAGCGCGCTCATTCTTAGTCGCAACCGCGGCATTGTTCGAAGCAACATTGGGGCGCTCAACGCGTTCTTCGCCGAGTTTCCGCATCTGTTTGACTGGCGGGAGCCCGATGGATCCTGCGTGGCATTCGTCCGCTACAAAGGAGCTGAAGGAGTTGAGAACTTCACGCGCCAATTGGTGGAGGAGGCCGGCGTTCTGCTTCTGCCATCGAGCGTCTACCGTTCGGAACTTGGACCCGTACCTGCGGACCGGTTCCGTATCGGGTTTGGACGAGCGGCCATGGCCGCTGGTCTGGGGGTCATGCGCGACTGGCTGACTCAGCGTGCTGCGTAACAGCGCGGCGAGTATCAGGCGCTGCGAACGCTGTACCCGTGTACGGCCTCGATCAACACACTGACCTGCTCCGGGTTGACTTCCGGCGTGATGCCGTGACCCAGATTGAACACATGCCCGGGACCTGCGCCGTAGCTTTCCAACACGCGCAGCGCCTCGGCCCGCAGCACATCGGGTGGCGCGAACAACGCGGCAGGATCCAGATTTCCCTGTAGCGCAACCCTGCCGTCGACGGCCTTGCGCGCCGTGCTGAGGTCGGTGCACCAGTCCACGCCCGCCGCATCGCAGCCGATGCCCGCGATCTTGGACAGCCACGCGCCGCCGCCCTTCGTGAACACGATGTTGGGCACGCGCCGGCCATCGGCCTCGCGGGTAAGGCCTTCGATGATCCGCGCCATGTAACGCAGCGAGAACTCCTCGTACTGCGCCGGCGTCAGGATGCCGCCCCAGGTGTCGAACACCATCACGGCCTGTGCGCCTGCGGCGATCTGCGCGTTCAGGTACAAAAGCGTGGCGCGGGTAAGAATGTCCATCAGTCGATGCAGTTCCCGCGGCGACTCGTACATCATGCGTTTGACCAGTCCGAAGGTTTTGCTGCCGCCGCCCTCCACCATGTACGTGCCCACGGTCCAGGGACTCCCCGCGAAGCCGATCAGCGGGATCCTGCCGTTGATGGTGCGGCGGATCAGCGACACTGCGTCGGTGACATATTTCAATTCGCGGTTCGGATCCGGCACGCCGAGTTTGTCGATGTCCGCCGGCGTGCGAATCGGGCGCGCGAAGGTCGGGCCCTCACCGGTTTCGAATTCCAACCCCAGATTCATGGCGTGCGGAATGGTCAGGATGTCGGAAAACAGAATGGCCGCATCGAGCTTGTAGCGGTCGATGGGCTGCATCGTGACTTCGCAGGCGTAGTCCGGCGTCATGCACAATGACAGGAAATTCCCGGCCTTTTTGCGGGTTGCGCGATACTCGGGCAGATAGCGCCCCGCCTGGCGCATGACCCAGATGGGACGGCGCGGCGTGGGCTGGCGCAGCAGGGCGCGCAAAAACAGATCATTGGCTAGTGGCTGGCTCATGTTCGCTCTGACGGATCGAATAGACGTCGGTGCTCAAGGATAGCGTATCGATCGGTCATGCCGGCAATATAGTCGGCGACCGCTCGTGCGCGGCCCGGTTTTCCCTGCCGCGCCTCACCGCTCTCAGCCACCGTGCGATGCTCGTCGGGCATGAGTCCGGTGTCGTTGAAAAACGCGTCGAACAACTCCGCCAGCACCCGCCGCGCCTTGGCGGTCATGCGCTGCACCTTGTAGTGCTTGTAGACCCGATCGCGCAGGAACACCTTGAGCTGTCGGTTGAACGCGTGCGTCTCCTCACTGAAACCGATGAGCGGCGTGGCATGCAGCCGCACGTCGTCTATGGTCTTGACGCCGGCAGCCTGGATGCGCGCCTTCGAGGCGTTGATGAGGTCGGTGACCAGCAGATTGATCATGCGACGCACGATTTCGTACACCAGACGGCGGCCGCCCAGGTCCGGGTACAAGGCACGGACCTGATCGTGGAAGTGCGCGAAGATCGGCACGCTGTAAAGCTGTTCCACGGTGATCAGCCCGGCGCGAATGCCGTCGTCGACATCGTGGTTGTTGTAGGCGATCTCATCGGCGAAGTTCGCCAGCTGAGCCTCGAGGCCTGGCTGCTGGCGTTTGATGAAACGTTCGCCTACCGCCCCCAGCGCTTGCGCATTGGCGACAGAGCAATGCTTGAGGATGCCCTCGCGGCATTCGAAGCTGAGGTTGAGGCCCGCGAATTCCGCGTAATGCTCTTCGAGTTCGTCGACCACGCGCAAGGACTGCAGGTTGTGCTCGAAGCCGCCCAGATCGCGCATGCACTCGTTGAGCGCATCCTGCCCGGCATGACCGAAAGGTGTGTGCCCCACGTCGTGCGCCAGGCAGATCGCCTCCGACAGCTCCTCATTCAAGCGCATGGCACGGGCAATGGTGCGCGCGATCTGCGCCACTTCCAACGAATGGGTCAGGCGGGTCCGATACAGGTCTCCTTCATGATTGACGAACACCTGAGTCTTGTAGACCAGCCGCCGGAAAGCGGTGGAGTGGACGATGCGATCACGGTCGCGTTGAAACTCGGAACGATAGGCGGGCTTTGGTTCCGCATAGCGGCGGCCGCGCGATTCCTCGTCGTTCGCCGCATAAGGGGCCAGGTTGCTCATCCGACATGCTCCTTCAGCGTCGCCAGCAGCGCGTCCTGATCATAGGTGGCCAGCACCACGGCGCGGCCAAGTTTTTCCAGCAGCACGAGCCGGATGTTGCCGGCCAGCACTTTTTTGTCCATGCGCATGAGTTCCAGCGCTCGCTCGGCGCCGATTCGCGGCGCCTCGGTGGGTAAGCCGGCTGCCGCGACCAGATCGCGCACGCGCGCGAAAGCATCCGCATCGATCAGCGACAGGCGCCGCGACAGATCGGCCGCCATGATCATGCCCAACGCCACCGCCTCGCCGTGCAGGAATTGCCGGTAATGCGTGGCCGCTTCGATGGCGTGACCGAAGGTGTGACCGAAATTCAAAATGGCTCGCACGCCCTGCTCGCGCTCATCCTGCCCCACGACCTTGGCCTTGATTTCACAGGAACGGGCGATGGCATAGGCCAGCGCCGCGGCATCGCGCGCCAGCAGCAAGGGCATGTTGATCAGCAGCCAATCGAAGAACAGCGGGTCCCAGACGCAGCCGTACTTGATCACCTCGGCAAGGCCGGCCTGCAATTCGCGTTCAGGCAGCGTTTTCAGAGTGTCGGTGTCAGCGATGACCGCCACGGGCTGATGAAACGACCCGATCAGATTCTTGCCACCCGGGTGGTTGACGCCGGTCTTGCCACCGACTGAGGAATCCACCTGCGCCAGCAGCGTGCTCGGACACTGCACGAAAGCGATGCCGCGTTGATAGCAGGCGGCGGCAAAGCCCGTGATATCGCCCACCACGCCGCCGCCCAGCGCAATCAGCGTGCCGTCGCGGT
>JANXOV010000182.1 GCA_025357635.1 Pseudomonadota bacterium | reverse complement strand
GTCTGTGGATCTATGTGGGGGGCATGCTGCTTTGGGTGCTGATGCGCCGGATCGCGGGTGACCCGACCACATTGAACTCCGCCATGGTGCTGGTTCCCGCCGCCATCATGGCTATCGGCGTCATCGGATTGACCCTGCGTCACCGCTCCATAGAGCGGCCGCGTTTCATTGCGTGGGCGCTGTTGATCGCGGCGCTGGCCATCGATATCCCGGCCATCATCGACTGGAGCCACTGGAACGAAACAGCGCAGCAGCCCATGGGCACGCTGGCCGATGTGTTGTATCTCATCAACTACGGCTGTCTGAGCGGCGCCGCCATGGCATTTTATCGAAGCTGCGGCGGATCTTTTCGCAACTCCCGCGTATGGATTGACACCGCCGTATTGATCGTGTGCGCGTCCGCGGCGCTGGCGCCCTTTCTGGTCAAACCGCTCTTTGACCATGACGATCCCTTCCATCCTCGTCTGATGGCAGCCTTGGTCTACGTCGCCGGCATCGGGGCCACGGGAACGGGCGTGATCATGCTGTTCATGCAAGTGCGGGATTGGCGCTACGAAGTCGCAACCCTCATTTTCATTCTGGCTCTGTTGATCGGCGTTGGCACCGACGCGGTTTCCATCGGCGCCAACATCCGCGGTCAATTCGACTTGTTCAATTTAGATGATTGCGCGTACAGCCTCGTCTACGCGTTGTTTGCGACAGCAGCGGTGGTCGACAAGCTTGGAAAGCGGCCGCCAGTCAGCGCAGGGCCGAGTGAAGACAGCGTATACAGCTTTCTGCCGGTGCTGGCAATTCTGCTGTCCATCGTTATCGTCTTGGGCGCGGAAGCGAGGCGCAGCAGTGTCAGCATAGTCGTCGCCGCCGTTTTACTGTTCGTCGGATCCGCGCTGGTGGTCGCCCGGCAAATGGCGGCGCGCGAGAAGGTGCGCCGCTTGAACGAGGCGCTGATGGCGCGGCAGGTGGAAACGCGCTTGACCGAGCTGGTGCGCCAGTCCCGCGACATGATTGCCGTCATCACGCCCTCACTGCGGATTTCCTATTCAAGCCCGGCATGCGAAAAATTGCTCGGGACAAGCGCCGATCAGCTGGTTGGAATGCCGGCTCGGCAACTGCTGGGTGCCGCGAACGCGGATCGTCTGCAGGAATTGCTGACTCTGTCCAAAGGGAATCAAGGCATTTCGCAAGCCGGTGAATTCACCCTCGACTCGAGGCACAACATCCGGCAAACCGTACAGGTCAGCACCAGCAATCAAATCAACAATCCGCTGCTTGGCGGCCTGGTGCTGACGGTGCACGACGTCAGCGAACAGCGCGCCACGGAACGCGAACTCCTGGAGGCTGTGCAAATGGAGCGTCAGCGATTGAGCAGTGAACTGCATGAAGGGCTGGGACAGGAACTCACTGGCATCTATCTGCTGGCACAGAACCTGCGCACCGCCTTGCAGCGGGGCCACGCGGATCTGCCGGACCTTGTGGAGCAAACCATTGTGCATGTGCGCGATGCGATCGATGGTACACGGACATTGGCCCGTGACTTCTCACCCGTTCAAGTGGCGCGCGGCTCACTCGGGCGCGCGCTGGAACAACTGGCGCTGGACGCCAGCCAGCGGCTTCGAATTGCCATCGCCTGCCGGAGCGAACCGGCGGACGCATCGGTACCGGACGGCGCCGCCGATCACCTGTACCGCATTGCCCATGAAGCGCTCACCAACGCCGCACGGCATAGCCGCTGCAGCAAGGTCAACATCGTCTTGCAGCGTGAAGCGCAGAGCATCATTTTGTCGGTCGCCGACAACGGCACAGGATTTGATTCCCGCGTCATTTCCTCTGAGGGGCTGGGGATCAAGATGATGGACTATCGCGCTCGCGTGCTCAGCGGCACTTTGCATTTCGAACCGGCTGAGGGCGGCGGTACACGCCTGGTCGTGCTGATTCCCACTCACAGCAACAGTTGATTTGCATGTCGGTCAGAACCGCAGCGCTCAGCGCTGCTGGGACGATGCGGATTCCAGTATCATACTGAACATGGCTCCAGATCCGACACAGTCCCAGGAATTGAAACGGCTGGCCATGCTGGCGATGCGCGATCGGGGCCTGCTGCCGGAATTTTCGCCACGTGCACTGCAGGAGGCCAACGCCTTCTCCCGGGCGAGTATCGAAACCGGCGGCGCCATCAAGGATTTACGGGCGCTGCTGTGGTCGTCCATCGACAATGACGATTCGCGCGATCTCGACCAACTGGAAGTGGCGCAGCCGCTGGAAGGTGGCGCGACCCAGATTCTCGTGGCCATTGCCGACGTCGACCACCTGGTCAAGATCGGTTCTGCGATCGACGCGCACGCGCGTGCCAACACCACGTCCGTGTACACCGCGGCGCAAATATTCCCCATGCTGCCGGAGAAACTCTCCACCGACCTGACCTCGCTTGCGCAGGATCAGGAGCGCATGAGCGTCGTGTTCGAGATGCGCTTCGCGCCGGACGGCACTGTGCAGGGTTCGGACATCTATCGCGCCATCGTCGTCAATCGAGCCAAGCTGGCCTACCGAAGTGTGGCGGCGTGGCTTGACGGAACAGGTCCTGCGCCCGCTTTGCTTGCCTCAACGCCCGGACTGGATCAGCAGCTGCGTCTGCAGGACGAGGTGGCGCAGCGCCTCCGTCAGCGGCGCCTGGCGCATGGCGCGCTGGACTTCGAAACGCTGCAGGATCGCGCAGTGTTCGATGACGGACTGCTGGTCGACCTGCGTCCCGATCCGAAAAATCGCGCACAGAATCTGATTGAGGATTTGATGATTGCCGCCAACGGCGTCAGCGCGCGCTACCTGCAGCAAAAGGGACTGCCAGCGATCCGCCGGGTCCTGGGAATCCCCAAGCGCTGGGATCGCATCGTGGCGCTGGCACGCGGATCGGGCGATCAGCTGCCCGCGGCGCCCGATGCGCCCGCTCTCAACGCCTTCCTGTCGCGCCGGCGCCAGGCGGATCCGGCGCGATTCCCCGATCTGTCACTGTCGGTCATCAAATTGCTGGGATCCGGCGAATACGCGGTGGAAAAGCCCGGCGTTGAACCGGATGGCCATTTCGGTCTTGCGGTGCGCGACTACACGCACTCGACCGCACCCAATCGCCGCTTCCCCGACCTGCTCACGCAGCGCCTGATCAAGGCCGCGCTGCTCGGCCGTCCGGGGCCGTATGGCATCGCGGATCTGCAGCTGCTGGCGACGCATTGCACCGAGCAGGAAGACAACGCGGCGAAAGTCGAACGGCAAGTGCGCAAGTCCGCTGCCGCCATGCTGCTCAGTTCGCACCTGGGCGATCAGTTCGACGCCATCGTCACTGGGGCATCCGACAAGGGCACGTGGGTGCGCATCAATCACCCGGCGGCCGAAGGCCGCGTGGTGAAGGGTGTCGAGGGATTGGACGTGGGCGATCACGTGCGCGTGCGGCTGGTGCACACGGACATGGCGCGCGGCTACATCGACTTCGCGGTGCAGTGATGACTGAGAAGCGCCCCGCCACCGCACCGGTGGCGTACCTGGACGAGATTTTTCTCGGCAGCGACGAAGCGCGGCCGCTGCGTATCCTGTCCGAGTACCTGGAGCCGCTGCAAGCCTTCCGCCGCGCGCATATCCGCAGCACCATCGTGTTCTTTGGATCCGCGCGGCTGACCTCGGAAAGTCCGCTGGGTCGCTACTACGACGAAGCGCGCGAGTTGTCGCGCCTGATCACCCAATGGGCGATGAGTCTGTCCTCGCGGGCGCACCACTACGTCGTCTGTTCAGGCGGCGGTGGCGGCATCATGGAGGCCGCCAACCGCGGCGCCGTGGATGCCGGCGGGCGCAGCGTGGCGTTGAACATCAGTCTGCCGCACGAGCAACGGCCCAATCCCTACGTGACGCCTGAACTGAACTTCGAGTTTCACTATTTCTTCATGCGCAAGCTGTGGTTCGCGCATCTGGCGCACGCATTGGTGGTATTCCCCGGCGGCTTCGGGACTCTGGATGAGCTCAGCGAAATCCTGATGCTCACGCAGACGCGCAAACTGGAACGGCGCATTCCCATCCTGCTGTACGGCCCCGGTTATTGGAACGAAGTCGTCAACTTCGAGGCGCTGGCCCGGCACGGAATGATTGAACGCGAGGACCTCGCACTGTTCGAGTTCGTTGACACTCCTGCGCTTGCGCTGGCGAGATTGCAGGCCTTGCTGGCGCCGGCCGACAGCGACGATGCGCCCGCTTTCGCCCACTCTCGCACGGGCGAATCAGGCGACTCCTAAGACAACCCGCGCCCGGCAGACCGGGCTTACGCAATGACCTTGCCGCGCCACATGCCATTTGCTGTCCACGCCCGCCAGGCGAATCGCAGCCAGCTGCGCAGCGCCAGTGCGATCCACAGCGCCCAGGCAAACATGAGCGTCTTGTAAATCCATAGCGGCGCGCTGATCACCACCGGCGTCGGCAGCTGCGAGCTGGTTTTGTCGTTGAACCACTCGAACGCCCGATCCATTGAGCCGGGTCCGGTGATGCTCATGTCCGGGCGCGCCAACAGACCGTAGCGGATGCCTGAGAATATGAGACTGCCGACTGCCAGCACCGTGAATGCAGCGAGCAGTACTTGCACAGCCGCGAATGTCCTGTTGCCGATGCGCTCGGCGTGCCATTGCTCGCGCCAGCGCATCAAGAACAGCCAGATGGCCACCACGCTGAATACGATCCACGACAGCGTCGACAGCCCCAAGCCCAACAGCAGCCATTCATGAGTGGCAATGGGTGAACGCGCGATGCGGCCCAGCAGAATGGCCACGACCACGAACAAGCACAGTTCGCCCCAGTAAAGTACCACCGGCCCCACGCCGGCGCCCGCCACACCGAGCGGCCAGCGCTTGTCCGGCAATTGCAGCCGCGTTTGAATATTACTGGCGGGGGCGTGCAAATCGACGCGGTCGGGCCGCGCTTGAAATGCAGCGCCCGCCGATGTCGACCATGCAATGGCAACCTCATGCGAACCGGGCAGCAGCGACAGCGGCAGCTCGCCGTTTGCCGGACGCAGCGGCACGCTTTGTCCATCGACGCTGACCGCGCTCACCCGCGCTTCGGGCGGCAGTCCGACGGAGTGCCGCCCGCCTTGCGTGCTGCGGTAGGAAAAGTGCAGCGTGCTGTCGGTGGAGCGCGCGCCGATCGAGGTCTGCTGCTGCACCGAATCGATGGCCAGTGTCTGGCCGGCGAGCGGCTTGGGACGGCGAATGGACACGCTCAGCTTCTCGCCCGGACGCGGATGGAATTCGTACACCCAGTC
>JANXOV010000083.1 GCA_025357635.1 Pseudomonadota bacterium | reverse complement strand
CAGATGCTCAACGAGATCGGCCGCCCGGAAAACGTCGGCAGCGCCATCGACAAGGCCAAGGACAAGAACTCCGGCTTCCGCCTGATGGGTTTCGGCCATCGCGTCTACAAGAACTTCGATCCGCGCGCCAAGATCATCCGCGGCATGTGCTACAAGGTGCTCGAAAAACTCGGCCAGAGCAACAACCCGCTGTTCGAGTTGTCGCTGCGCCTGGAGGAGATCGCCCTCAAGGACGAATACTTCGTCTCCCGCAAGCTGTATCCCAACGTGGATTTCTACTCCGGCATCATCTACAGCGCGCTGGGGATTCCGCGCTCGATGTTCACGGTGATGTTCGCCATTGCGCGCACTGCCGGCTGGGTGGCTCATTGGCAGGAGATGGTGTCGGATCCGCAGATGAAAATCGGCCGTCCACGTCAGCTTTATACCGGGCCAGTGGCGCGCGACTACCGGAAGATCAGCGAGCGCTAACCGCCGATCGTGCTGCCACCCGCGCGCTCAGCGGCGACAGTAGCCGGTCAAACGACAATCGATCGCTGAGTTTCAGGTTGCGTGGTGCCCGGCCCTTATCAAGCGCGTGGAACTCAAATGAGATCAGCAGCGGCAACTCAGAGCTGCGCGCTGACTGGATCTCCTGGATTTCGACGCTGGTCGCCGACGCTTGAATGCCGGTTTGGGTGCAGGTGGGAATTGTTTGTCGGGCGCGTGTGAGCGCGGCCGTTTCGAAATGCCGGCTGCGCTGAGTGTGACCTTGTGGTCTTGAGATGACCGAATGATGCGCTAGCAGCCGACCACTTCGAAACGGTGCCTTTACCGCGCGCCCACGCGCCCGACAAACAATTCCCACCTGCACCCAAACCGGCACACGAAAGACAAGCGAATCAGCTCGATTCATCAAGAAGATCCAGAACCTCGCGAGCATCCGCCCGCTTCATCGGCCGTCCGTCCACCGGTGAGTAAGGCGACTGGCGGATGCCGTCCACCGGAAAGACCGTGGCATCGATCACCCAATCCTGCGACTCGAAGCGCAGCGCCGGGTAGTTCAGCGTGCGCTCGGCATCCATGCGCACGCGCCGCTCAAGCATCTCGTGCTGAACGCCGATGTCCATCAGCTTCAGCGCCACCGATTCGGCAGGTTCAGCGAACACGTGCAGGTTGATGTCGCTGTGGTGCGTGGCTGTGCCGGTGAGCACGGGGCCGACCAGCCGGGGCTGAAACTCGCGCAGCATCTGCATGGCCTGCAGCGCGGTCCTGCGCTGTTCTTTCAGCATCTGATCATGCGATTGCCCGCCGAACAGGCGCTGATAGTCACGCAATGCGGCCTCGATTTCCGTGTTCTTCGGCAGCACGGCGGCGTCGTCGACGCCAAGCCTCTCCGCGGCCTTGCGTTTGGCCTGGAGGAAATCGCCGATGCCCTGCTGGGCCATGACTCGCGCCGCTTCCTGCGCTAGAGCGCGCCGCAAGTCGTCCGCGCGCTGGGAAAATTTCTTGGGCATTTGATTTGCACAGCGTGGATCAAGTTAGAACAGCGGCTTCTCGCCGTCGTTCATGGGATTGTCGTTGCTCGGTCCCTCATAGCTTTCTGCCTGCGGCAGATTGCCCTCGATGAACGTTTCCATGATCCCGTTGGGATTATCGGCGCTTGCCAGCAGGCCGGTTTCCGGGGAAATCCGCACGCTCACCAAACCATCCGGCATCGGCGCGGCATGCTTCGGCGCGCCTTCAAGCGCTTCGTGCATGAAGTACACCCAGGCCGGCACCGCCACCCGCGCGCCTTCTTCGCCATCGCCGAGCGAGTGCTCTTGATCGAAACCCACCCATACGGTGGCGACGATGTCGCCGTTGAATCCTGCGAACCAGGCATCCAGGTGATCGTTGGTGGTGCCGGTCTTGCCCGCGATGTCCGGCCGGTTCAGCGACAGGGCGCGCCGTCCGGTGCCGCGCTTGATCACGTCGGCCATCATGTCGGCAAGCAGATAGGCAACCTGCGGCCGGATTGCCTGCGGCGCCAGCTGCTTGCCTGAAATGGTGGTGCGCCCATCGTGCAGACGGTCCGGCGTCAGCAGGGCTTTGAGCGCCGGCGGCATGTCCTCGTCCAGGTGTGCGGCAGCGTCGTCTTTGACGCCGCGCACGCATAGATGGCAGGCGATCTGCGGTTGCGCCTGTTGCAGCGCCTTGCCGGCGGCGTCTTCAACGCGCTCGATATAGTAGGAACTCACGTGGAAGCCGCCGTTGGCAAAGACCGAATAGCTGGTGGCGAGCTGCAGCGGCGTGACCGCGCCGGTGCCCAACGCCAGCGTCAGATTGTTCGGCATTTGTGCTTTGTCGAAGCCGAACCGCGGCAGATAATTCAGCGTGTAGGCGCCACCCATCTCACGCATCAAGCGCACCGAGACCAGGTTGCGCGAGCGCACCAGCGCCTCGCGCAGGCGCGTCGGCCCGTAGAACTTGTTGGTGCTGTTGCCGGGGCGCCACTGCGTTTCTGAGTTCGGATCGTCGTAGACGATGGGCGCGTCCATGATCACGCTGGCCGGTGTGAAGCCTTTGTCCATCGCGGCAGCGTAGATGAAGGGCTTGAAGGCGGAGCCGGGCTGGCGCTTGGCCTGCGTGACGCGGTTGAATTTGCTATGGAAGAAGTCGAAGCCGCCGACCACCGTCACCACCGCGCCGTCCTTCGGGTCCACGGCCACGAGTGCGCCCTGCACCTCGGGAACCTGCACGAACTGAATCGCATCGGCCGTGTTGCCCGCGGTGTAGATGACATCGCCCCGGTTCAGCACTTCGCGTGGCGCACTCGGCGCGCGGTCAACCTTGGCTTCGGGCAGCTGGCGCCGCGCCCAGGTCATCTTTTCCCACGGAAGCGCCAGGAAGCCGATGTCTTTGACGTAGATGCGAGCGCTCTTCGCCTCGACCTGCTGCACCAGGGCTGGTCGCAGACCGCCGATCACGGGAAAGTCCTCCAGAGCGGTCTCCCAATCCTCGGCGCGGGTGGTTTTGGGCGCATCGACCTTGGCCACCGCTCCACGGTAGCCATGGCGGCGGTCATACTCGAGCAAGCCGGTGCGCAAGGCGATGGTCCCGGCTCGCTGCAAACGGCTGTCGATGGTGGTGTAGACCTTGTAGCCTGCGGTGTAGGCGGTGTCGCCGTACTTGGAGAGCATCTCCGCGCGCGCCATTTCGGCGACATAGGGTGCGTCCACTTCGACCGTGGGACCATGCAGGCGCGATTCGACCGGGGCGTGCGAGGCTTCCTCGTGCTCGGCCGGGGTGATGAAGCCCAGCTCGAGCATGCGCCGCAGCACGTACGCGCGCCGGCCACGGGCTCCCTCCACGCCCGCCACGGGGTTCAGCTGCGAGGGGGCCTTTGGAATCCCGGCAATGATGGCCATTTCGCTCAAGCTAAGCTGATCCAGGGTCTTGCCGAAATACACCTCGGCGGCGGCGGCGATGCCATAGGATCGCTGACCCAGAAAAGTCTTGTTGGCGTACAGGGTGAAGATGTCTTCCTTGGAAAACTGCGATTCCATGAGCAGCGACAGGTAGATTTCGCTCACTTTTCGCTTCAGGTCCCGCCTGGG
>JANXOV010000034.1 GCA_025357635.1 Pseudomonadota bacterium | reverse complement strand
GGCGGGTCTTTGCGCATGAGGATGACGTCGCAGTCGCCCAATGGCATCTTCTGCGCGTCCAAACGCTCGAACCAGTGCGCCGCATCGTCGAAAACGCGCAACGGCGCGAGGCGACCCCAAGCTACGCCGTCGCGCAGATACAAAGAGCCGAGTTCGGCATACAGCACCTGCCAGCCCTTGGATTGGGCCGCCAGCAGCATGGCCAGCGTGCTGTCCTTGGCGGGCTTGATGTTCTCGATCGGATCCATGACGACGGTGAGGCGGATGGGTCTGGACATGCTGAGGGTTTAAGTCCTTTGCGGGCGGTGTTGACGATGCAGGTTGGAGTCTATCGCAAGCCGTCACTCGCCCGTCGATGCCCCACGAAGAGCAAACTGTGAACCACTCCCGAGTGGAATGTCGTGACTTGGCTCCAAATGTACGACTGAGGCCGTGGCTTGAAGATGCCGGATATGTTAAAAAGCCACAAGTTTCCGGCACATACGCATGAAACCACGAGCGTGGGCTGGCTCGCGGGCTACGCACGATGCCGATTAAGGAAGAATTCATGGAGAGCATGGTCACCAACGGCAAACCAAAACTCACCGGGCTCAAGGTCCTAGTGATCGACGACAGCAAGACTATTCGGCGCACGGCCGAGACGCTTCTGACCAAGGAAGGCTGTGAGGTTTTCACCGCCATCGACGGATTCGATGCGCTGTCGAAGATTGCCGACCATCAGCCCGACATCGTGTTCGTCGACATCATGATGCCGCGGCTGGACGGCTATCAGACCTGTTCTCTGATCAAGCACAACAAGGTGTTCAGACAGATTCCCGTGATCATGCTGTCCAGCAAGGACGGTCTGTTCGATCGCGCGCGCGGGCGTATCGTGGGCTCCGAGCACTACCTGACAAAGCCGTTCACCAAGGACGAGTTGTTGGGCGCGATCGAAGCGCACGTGAGCAAATAGCAATTCACTGAGGTTTTGCGTATGGCTTTGATCCTGATAGTCGATGATTCGCCGACCGAGGTGCACGTGATGCAAAAGGCGCTCGAGAAGCACGGCTTCCAGACGGCCGCTGCGCAGAACGGCGCCGAGGGAATCCGCAAGGCCAAGGAAATGAAGCCAGACCTCATCTTCATGGACATTGTCATGCCGGGCGTGAATGGATATCAGGCGACCCGAGCCCTGGTCAACGATCCGGAAACACGTGCCATTCCCATCATCATGGTGACCACCAAGGGCCAGGAAACCGACCGCGTCTGGGGTTTGCGCCAGGGGGCGGTGGATTATCTGGTCAAGCCAGTGACCGCCCAGGCATTGGTGGAGAAAGCGCAGGCCGCCCTCGCCCTATGAGCGTGAGTGGCGCAGACCTCACGCCGGTCGAGACCATGCGCGCTTTGCGCGATCGGCCTTTCGAGTTGCTCAAGGCGCTCGAGAAGCGCAGCCGCGCCTCGGTGACCAGCGCGGAGCGTGAGGTCAGCCCTGGGAACGAATGGGTGGGCGTTGCTTTCCGGATGGGCGGAGAAACCTTTCTGGTCGCACGCGAGGAGACGCGCGAGGTGCTGGGTTTTCCCGCCGCGATCACCCGCGTGCCCGGCGCCAAGGCCTGGGTGAAGGGTTTGGCCAATGTTCGCGGCCAGTTGCTGGCGATGATTGATCTGCGCCAGTTCCTGGGCAGCGGCGTGACCACGGCGGGCCGCAACACCCGTGTGATCGTGGTCAATCACCGCGATATTCCGGCGGGACTGCTGGTCGATGAAGTGCTGGGATTCCGGCGTTTTGCAGAACGCGAGTTCGATGCGGAGCCGCCCCCGACGGTCATACGCTGCGACAGCTATCTGGCGGGAGCGTTCCGGCGGGGCGGGGAGATTTGGCCCGTACTGAGTCTCAAAACACTGGTTGAGAGCCAGAATTTTTTGCAGGCGGCACACTAGAGAGCCTTTGCAGATGAACGCAACCAAAACAAAAAATGAAAGTGGTGCAGGCACCGGCACGGCCGCTGCGGCGCTGCCCTGGGTTTTCGGCGCCGCAGTGTTGTGTCTGCTGATCGCCGCGGTGCTGTCGCTGTTGAATCACGGCAAGTCAGGCTCCGGCGCATCGGCGCAGCAGCTGGGCTTGGTGACACAGCAGATTCCATTCGAAGCACAGAATGCTTTGCGGGGCGAGCCGAGCGCTTTTGACTCGATGAGCCGCAGTGTCGCCCGCATGAAGACGCTGCGCGGTGAGATTGACGATCCGGCCGTGGCGATGGATGCGAATTGGGCGCGCTTGCAAGCGGCCTCAGGCACCGTCAGCGATGCGCGCCTGGCCGTGCAGAACATCGAGCGGGCCAGCCAAAGCGTACGTGAAATCGCGCCGAAGCTGTTGTCGGAAATGGGCGATCTGGCCAGCGGCGTCGGCGCCCAGAAACTCGACGGCATGAGCCGCTACCTGGAGCGCTTCGAGTTGACCGTACAGCGCATTCAGCAGGATCTGACCGGTCTTGCCAGCGGCGTCACGAACGCCGCTCCGGCCGCGCAGCGGCTGGCGGACAGCCTGGAATTCCTGAACCAGGTCGTGCGCGGGCTCAGCGGCGAAGATGCGGGTCTTCAGATTGCGCGCGTGACCGGCGCGGACGGAGAGCAACGTTTGAAAACGGTGGCGCAGCGCAATCAGCAGTTTGCCGCCAGCGTGCGCAAGGCAATCGGCGCCGCCGAGCCGTTGTCCAAGGCCCAGGCCGCGGCACGCGAGATGCCCGCCATCGCCGGCGCACTCAGCGCCAAATTGAATGCAAGCCCCGGCTCCGAGGAACTGCGGCCGGCGCGCAGCCTGACGCCCTGGGTGCTGGCGGCGCTGGTCGCTGCGCTGATTTGCCTGGGTACGATGGTCTGGCTGCACCTGAAAAGTGCGAACGTGAATCGTTCCGTGGAACTGCGCGTGCGTGAAAATGAGCGCAATCAGGAAGCCATCATGCGCTTGCTGGATGAGCTGTCGAGCCTGGCCGATGGCGATCTCACCGTTCAAGCCACCGTCACCGAGGACATCACCGGCGCCATCGCCGACTCCATCAACTACGCCATCGAGGCGCTGCGCGACCTCGTGACCACAATCAACGATACCGTCATTCAACTGGACGGAGCGACCAAGCAGACGCAAGCCGCCGCCAGTCACATGGCCAAAGCGAGCAGCGCGCAGTCGCGGCAGATCTCGGCAGCGAGCGAATCCATGGCCGACATGGCGGGCTCAATCGAGGAGGTCTCCGGCAATTCAGAGCGCTGCTCGGATGTGGCGCGGCACTCCGTGGACATCGCCCACAAGGGCGGCGACGCGGTGCGCCGGACCATCGACGGCATGAACGCGATCCGGGAAACCATCCAGGAAACCAGCAAGCGCATCAAGCGCCTGGGCGAGAGCTCGCAGGAAATCGGCAACATCGTCGAGCTGATCAACGACATCGCCGAGCAGACCAACATCCTGGCGCTCAACGCCTCCATCCAGGCGTCGATGGCCGGCGAGGCGGGCCGCGGATTCGCGGTGGTCGCCGATGAAGTGCAGCGGCTGGCCGAGCGCGCCGCCAACGCCACCAAGCAGATCGAAGTTCTGGTGCGCACCATTCAAAGCGACACCAACGAAGCCGTTGTGTCCATGGAGCGTTCGACCACGGATGTGGTCGGCGGTGCGCTGCTGGCTGAAAATGCAGGCGCCGCGCTCGAAGAGATCGAGCAGGTGTCAAATCAGATCGCAAGCCTGGTGCAGAACATTTCCGCCAGCGCGCGCCAGCAGGCGCACGTGTCCGGAAACATTTCCAAGAACATGCAGGTGGTGCGTGAAATTTCCACGCAGACCGCGGAAAGTTCTGCTGTGACCTCCAATTCCATCGGCAAGCTGGCGGCGCTGGCTGCGCAACTGCGCAAGTCCGTGAGCGGATTCCGGCTGCCGGACTTCGGATCGGCCACGGCCGCCGATACCTCCTCAGTGCGACTGCCGGTTCTCAAGGAGCTGCCGCCGGAGCGCGGTGAGAGCGGCGCTGCGAGCGCTGCCGGCAACACGGGCAGTACGGGCAAGATGCGCAAGGCCAGCGGCTTCGGCACCTAAGCTCATGACGGATATCAGTTCCCAGACATTGCACGTCGTCGCGAAGGAACTCGGCTCGACGTTGAACGACGCCCGCGCTGCGCTCGAATCCTATTCCGAACGGCCGGATCAGATCGATCTGCTGGAAAAATGCGCCGACAGTCTGCATCAGGCGCGCGGCGTGCTGCGACTGGTCGAGGTGTATGGCGCGGCGCTGCTCGCCGAAGAAATGGAGCAGGTAACGCGCCATTTGCTCGAAGTCGACCACGAGAAGAAGCCGCAGGTCGACGGACTCGATGCGCTGATGCGCGCCATGGTGCAGTTGCCCACGTATCTGGAGCGCGTCATGTCCGGCGGACGCGACTTGGCGCTCGTTCTGCTGCCGTTGCTGAACGATTTGCGCGCCGTGCGCGGCAGCCCGCTGCTCTCGGAAGGCACGCTGCTGCTGCTGAATCTGAAATCCGACCAGCCGGCCCAGCCTCAGCCGACGCGGCCGGGTGAGCCGCCGCTGACCGTGACGCAATGGGCGCGGCGCCTGCGATCGCGCTTCCAGCTGGGTCTGCTGGGTTTCATCCGCGGTGAGCGGGTCGAACAAAACCTGGAAATCCTCGCCAAGGTTGCCGAAAAGCTCGAACAAGTGGTCACGACCCAGCCGGTGTTCCAGTTGTGGTGGGTGACCGGTGCCATCCTCGAAGCGCTGCGCAGCAACGGCCTGGAAACCAGCGCCACGCTCAAGCGATTGCTCGGCCAGGCAGACCGTCAGATCAAAGTCCTTTACGAAATCGGCGAGGCGCGCTATTGCGAGAATCCGCCCATCGATCTGCTCAACAACATGCTGTATTACGTGGCCCGCGCGTCGAACACCGGCGGGCGGATCGGTGCGGTGCGCGCCTCGTTCAAGCTGGCTGATCTGCTCCCCGTCGATGAGGAAGTCGAGCACGAGCGCGAAAGTCTGTCCGCGCCCAGCGTCAAATTGATGCACACGGTGGCTGCGGCGATCAAGGAGGACCTCTCCAAGGTCAAGGACGTGCTGGATATTTTCGTGCGCCGCGGCGGCGGGCATGTCGAGGAACTCGCCTCGCAGATGGAGCTGTTGAAAAAAATCAGCGATACGCTGGGCGTGCTGGGCTTGGGTGAACTGCGAGAGCGCGTGCAGACCGAGACCATGGCGTTGAGCGAGCTGATCGCGCAGGGCAAGACGCCGCCTGAGGATGCGCTGCTGAAAATGGCTGCCGCGCTGCTGTCGGTGGAAGACAGTCTGGACGATCAGCTGGTGCGGCTGATTCTGCCCAGCGGCGCCTCGGACCTGATGGCTCACGGCAGCGACGACGTGGACTTCCGCGCCGTCACCGAAGCGGTCCTGCGCGAATGCATCGTCAACCTTGCGCGAGTCAAGGAAGCGATCTCGGTCGCCGTGCACAAGCCGGGTGAGTTCACGCCGCAGGGATTGGACAACGTGCCGCAACTGCTGCGCGGAATAACCGCCGGTCTGCTGATGCTGGGCAAGGGTCGCGCGGTCGAACTGATGGACGCGATCGGCACGCATGTGCGCAGTCTGGTCGAACCCGGCGCCGCGCCGCTGGAACCTGCGCGCCTGGAGCGGATTGCCGATGCCATCGTCAGCATCGAGTATTACATGGAGACGCTGCAGAGCGGCCGCAACGATCCCTGGTACATGCTCGACAACGCCGAGATGTGCATCAAGGCATTGGCCGCCGATGCGGCGCCGCGCGTGCCTACGATCACGGTGCCCAGCATCGATGGGCAGAAGACGGTCAAGCTCGATGCGGACAGGACCGTCAAGTTCGATGCGGCCAAGACGGTCAAGCTCGAAACGCAGCCGGCGCAAACGCTGCTGCTGACGCCGCAGCCGCCGATGCCGGCCCCCCCGGTGCCGGCGGCCGCGCCCGTGGTGAGCGCGCCGGTCATCGATCCGGAACTGCTGGAACTGTTCATCGAAGAGGCCAAGGAAGAAATCGCTTCGATCAACAAGGTATTTCCGCTCTGGGATCAGAATCCCATGGACGTGGAGGCGCTGGTCACTCTGCGGCGCAGTTTCCATACTCTCAAGGGCAGCGGCCGCATGGTCGGCGCGCGTCTGATCGGCGAGTTCGCCTGGTCCATCGAGAACCTGTTCAACCGGCTGCTCGACAAGACGCTGTCGCGCTCGCCGGGAATGATGGCGGAGATTCGCAACGCCATCCTCGAATTGCCGCAGCTGATCGAACAATTGGAAAGCGGACGGCCCTTGGCCAGACCCGTGGACGCACTCATGGCGCGCGCCTTCGCGTACGCCGAAGGACGCGATCCGAATCTGTCCGCGGCAGCGCAAGCAACGGCGGATGACAAAAGCGCTCTGGTGCCCGTGCTGGAGGAGCCGGCGGCGCAAGCGGCGCCGGCTGTCGTGCCATCACCCGACCAGTCGCAGATGGATCCTGTGCTGCACGAGATCTACAGCAAGGAAACAGAAGGTCACCTGAGCGTCATTCGCGAGTATCTGCGCAAGCGCAGCGGCCAGCCGGCCCCGCACGATCTTCCGGAAAACATCTATCGCGCCATTCACACGCTCAGCGGCAGCTCGAAGATGGCCGAGGCCCGCCATGGCATCCGCATCACCGAGCCGCTGAATCTGTACATGCGCAAGGTGTTCGACAGCGGTCACGGACTGAGCGAATCCGGGCTGGCCACGCTCGCCGATTCGGTGGCCGCCATCGACAAGGTCGTCGAGCACATCAACGAGTCCACCTCGTACTTTGGCGAACAGCCCTCCCTGGTGCAGCGGCTGCGTGATCTGGAAGCACAGCTGGATGCGCAGCTGGCGCAGGAGGCCGCCCAAAACAATTCCTCGGCCCTGATGCCGGCATTGTCGATGCCTGCCGCCGTCGAATCCGAACCTTCGCTGGCGGGGGAAGAATTCGACAGCGAGATTGCGTCGATCTATTGCGAAGAGGCCACTGAACTGCTGGAGGCCGCGGAAAGCGCGCTGGAGGCCTGGAATCTGGACCGCGCCGACAAGAGCCCGTTTGCCGCCCTGCAGCGGCACTTGCACACGCTGAAGGGTGGGGCACGCATGGCCGGTATTCGCGCCATGGGCGATCTGAGCCACGAATTGGAAACACTGGTCGTGCAGATTGAAGGCGGCACTGTGGCTGCGGATGACCGCGCCGCCGCGGTGTTGCAGGCGAGCATCGACGAACTCGCGCGCATGCGCGAATCCGTCAGCCGCGAAACCTTGGTCGCGCCCGCTGCGCATTTGATCGAGCGCATTCATGCCTTGGCGCAGGGCCGGGCAGAGCCTGAGACAGTCCCGGCTGCGGCGGTTCCCGACTCTGCAGCGGCAGTGCCCGCACCGCCACTGGTCATCGAACCGCGAGGCGCGCCGCTGCACGCCGCGCCGGTGCCGGCCGCGCAGTTCAGGCCACCCGCGCCGACGGCCGAGCAGATTGAAGCGTCCCTTGAACTCAGTTCAGCGCCGGTATTGCCGGGCCGCGAGGCTGCGCCGGTGGAGCGCGCCGAGATGGCGCGCGTGGACGCCGACCTGCTCGACACCATGCTCAACAACGCCGGCGAGGTCAGCATTTTTCGCGCTCGGCTGGATCAGCAGGTCAGCTCCATCGATTTCAATCTGGCCGAGCTGGCGCGCACCGTCACCCGTCTGAAGGAGCAGTTGCGGGGCCTTGAAATCGAAACCGAGGCGCAGGTTCTGCACCGTCATCAGGACGTGGAGCCGCGGCATTCGGACTTCGATCCGCTGGAACTGGACCGCTACTCGGCGCTGCAGCAGTTCTCGCGTGCGCTGGCGGAGACTTCCAGCGATGTCGCGAGCATCCAAAGCCTGCTCGAGGCGCTGACTCGCGAGGCGCAGAATCTGCTCACGCAGCAGTCGCGCGTCATCACCGAACTGCAGAATGGCCTGATGCGCACTCGCATGGTGCCCTTCCAGCGCCATGTGCAGCGCCTGACGCGGCTGGTTCGCCAGGCCGCCAACGATACGGGCAACCGCGCCGAACTGAGCGTCGAGGGCGCTGCGGCTGAACTGGACCGGCAGGTGCTGGAGCGCATGGTGCCACCGCTCGAGCACATGTTGCGCAATGCCGTGGTGCATGGCATCGAGCCGCCCGCAAGGCGCGCGGCCGCCGGCAAACCCGAGGTGGGCCGCATTTCCGTGAGTCTGGAGCGTGATGGCGCCGAGGTGGTCATCGTGGTCGCCGATGACGGCGGCGGCATCGACATCAAACTGATCCGCGACAAGGCCGTGGCGTTGGGGATGACCGATCCGGCGCGCAAGCTGACCGATGAAGAGGCCATGCAGTTGATCCTGGAGCCGGGGTTCAGCACGGCCGGGCACATCACGCAGGCGGCGGGTCGCGGCGTCGGCATGGACGTGGTCGCGACCGAGGTCAAGAAACTCGGCGGCGGGCTGTTCATCGAGTCCGATCTGGGCAAGGGCACGCGCTTCACCATCCGTCTGCCGTTCACATTGGCGATCAGTCAGGCGTTGATCGTGCGTGCCGGCGAGGAGGTCTATGCGCTGCCGCTGGCCACCGTGGAAGGCGTGGTGCGGCTGCCCAAGAACATCGTTGCGCGGCATCTGTCCAAGGATGCTGCGTTGTTTGAATACGGTGCGCAGAAATACCGCTTTCAGCAATTGGGCACTTTCGTCGGTCTGGGCGTGGCGCGTCTGCCGGAAACCGATGCGTCGCTGTCGGTGGTGCTGATTCGCGCCGGTGAGCACTCCACGGCGCTGGTCACCGACGAGCTGGTCGGCAGCCGCGAAATCGTCGTCAAGTCGGTCGGACCGCAGATCGCCACGATCCGCGGCATTGCCGGCGCAACCATTTTGGGCGATGGCCGGGTGGTGGCGATACTCGACATGGGCGCGCTGGTGCGTTCGGAGTGGCGTGCAAGGCCGGCGGACACGGTCGTGCTCGACCAGCGCGACCGCCGCACCTTTGCGCTGGTGGTGGACGACTCGATCACCGTGCGGCGCGTCACCCAGCGGCTCCTGGAGCGCAACGGCATGCGCGTGATCACGGCCAAAGACGGCGTGGATGCCGTTTCCGTGCTGCAGGAGCACCTGCCCGACATCATCCTGCTGGACATCGAAATGCCCCGCATGGACGGCTACGAAGTCGCCGCGCATGTGCGCAACGATGCGCGGCTCAAGGACATTCCCATCGTCATGATCACCTCGCGCGTGAGCGAGAAGCACCGCGCGCGCGCCATCGAATTGGGCGTCAACGACTATCTGGGCAAGCCCTATCAGGAAAATCAGCTGCTCGATGCAATCGAGCCGCTGGTGAACCGGCGCCGCGCCATGATTCAGCAACAAGGATAGAGCCCAAGGTGTCGGAACTTCGCGAGGAACTCTACAGCCTGCTGGTGCCGCTGGTCGGTGAGCGGTTGATCGTGCCGCGCGCCTGCGTCGCCGAAGTGATCGGCTACCAGCCACTGGCGGAAATGACCAATGCGCCGCCCTGGTACGCGGGCCTGGTGAGCTGGAGCGGCCGCAGCGTGCCCGTGGTGTCGTTCGAAGGCGCATTCGGCCAGACCATGCCGGCGCCGACCGGACGCACGCGCATCGTGGTGTTTCATGCCTCCAGCGGCAAACTGCAGTCCGGCTATTTCGGGTTGCTCACGCAGGGGTTCCCTCAGCTGGTCCGCGTCAATGCCGATGTGGTGCGCGCCGATCCCTCGCGCAGCTTCCCTGAACGCTCGCCGGTGATCTGCCAGATCCGCATGGTCAACGAAACACCGCTGATTCCGGATCTTGACCGTCTCGAAGAGATGATCGCCGAGGAAACCTCGGTCCTGCCGTAGGCGTTGGAATGTTTCAGCGGCCGCGGCTGGTCAGCGCCACGCCACTGAGCACGATGACGCCGCCGATCAGCGTCGACAGCGGAATGTGTTCGTGCAGCAGCAGGGCGGACAGCGTGACGCCGAACACCGGCACCAGATTGTTGAACACGGCCGTGCGCGGCGCACCCAGCTCCTTGACGCCGTCGAAGTACCAGATATAGGCGATCGCTGTGCCTGGAATTCCCAGGTACGCAACGCTCAGCGCCGCCTTCAGCCCGAGGCCCTCCCAGTGCACCTGCCCCAGATGGGGCAGGGCGTACAGCGTCAGCAGGAGGGTGCCCCACAGTGATGCGTACGTGGTCGCTGCGACCGGCGACAGCCCCGACTTCAAAATCAGCTGCGACAGTATGGTGTACAGCGCCCAGCACAGAACGCCGCCCAGCATCACCCATTCGCCCCGGCCCAGAGCGCCCTGGGTCAGGGTGGCGAGGTCGCCGTGGGTGATCACGATTGAGGCGCCGGCGAAGGAAATGACAATGCCGAGCCAGCGCAGCGGCGCGAGCTTGTGCCGGAAGAAAAGCGCGTTGAGCAGCGCCGTGGCCACGGGATTCATGGCGACGATGAGCGCCGTGCGGCTGGCAGGCAGCAGCTGTACGGCGGCAAAAAAGAAATTGTTGTAGGCGAAAATTCCCAGGAAGCCGAGCAGCGCCGTCACCAGGAACAGGCGCCTGTCCAGGCGCGGCAGACCGCCCTCGAGCACGCGCGCGATCAGGCACATGAGGGCGGTGGCGATGAGAAAGCGCGCCATCGCGCTGACCGGCGGCGGCAGCAGCGGCCCGACCATGCGGCCTGCGACGAAGGTGCCGCCCCAGAACAAGGCGACCAAGATCAGCTTCAGGCGGGTGATCACGCCGGCGTGGGATTCATGTCGCCGAAGCGGGTCTGCAAGAATGTCAGCGCCACCAGCGCGGCGGTCTCGGTGCGCAGCACGCGCGGCCCCAGCCGGATGCCCTGCAGCCCGGCGATGCGCATCGCATCCAGTTCTTCGGGCGAGAAGCCGCCCTCGGGACCGATGGTCACTTCGGCCGCAGTCAGCGTTGCGCTCATCGGCGCCGCCGCCTGCGATTCCGGATCCAGCACCCAGCGCTGCGAGGTCTCGCCAGGGGCGCCGAGATGATCCAGCAGCTCCAGCGGTGGGTCGATGAGCGGAATGCGGTTGCGGCCGCATTGCTCGCAGGCGCTGACCGCAACGCCGCGCCAATGTTCCAGCTTGGACTGGTACTGCCGCTCATTCAGGCGCACGACGCTGCGAGCGCTCAGCACCGGAACGATGCGTGCGACGCCCAGTTCGGTGGCCTTTTGAATCACGAAATCCATGCGATCGCCGCGCGGTATGGCCTGCACCAGCACGACCTGAAGGGGAGATTCGCGGCTCATCGCGCGGCCTTGCGTGAGAGCGACGTTGACGCGCGTGCCGCGGATGGTCTCGATGCAACCCTGATACTCGCTGCCGTCGCCGTTGAACAGGATCAGCGCATCGCCGCTGCGGGCGCGCAGCACGCGCACCATGTGCGCAGCGGTGTCGGCCGGCAGCTCCACGATGCCGCCGGGCGCCAGCGGGATCTGCACGAAAAGGCGGGTCATTCGCATGGTGCCGCCATTGTCGCATATGCTATCGGCCTTCCATCCCACAGGATTCGCCAGCGCGTGAGACGAAGACCAGCGACATTGCCCCGCTACGGCGTCGAGCCGGCGGGCGGAATTTTGAAACAGGCGCGGCAGGTTCCTTCGCCGAATTTCGACGCGCGGCCGGAAGGCATCGGCGTGGATCTGCTCGTCGTCCATGGCATCAGCCTGCCGCCCGGCGAATATGGCGGACCGTGGATCGATCGCCTGTTCTGCAATCAGCTGCCCGCCGATCATCACCCGTACTTTGCGCAGGTCGCCGCGCTGCGCGTGTCCTCGCACCTGTTGATCCGGCGCGCGGGCGAACTCGTGCAGTACGTCAGTTTCAACGACAGGGCCTGGCACGCGGGACAGTCCGCCTATCTGGGCCGCGAAGCCTGCAACGACTTTTCCGTCGGGATCGAACTCGAGGGCAGCGATGAGGAGGCCTACACGGACCTCCAATATGTCAACTTGGCGGGCGCCGTGCGCGCGCTGTGCGGGGCATATGATTCGCTGTCGCCACAGCGTGTCGTGGGTCACAGCGACATTGCGCCCGGGCGCAAAACCGACCCGGGCCCGGCCTTCGACTGGCCCCGGTTGCGCGCGCTGATTGCCTGAGCCGCATCCTGCGACGGGCGTTGCGGAACCAAGCTGCCTGCGCCTTTCGGCCTCGTGCAGCGTGACCCAATTCACGCTCACGGTGGAAAGAATCGCCCATTCTTGCCGATAGATCGGTTCGTTTGACGTATCACGAAAACCCATAGGAAGGAGCTGCGATGCGTTGGTTCGCAGATCTCCCGATCGAGCGGAAACTGCGGGTGGCCATCGTCATCCCGGCGGCCATCGCATTTTTGATCGCGATGGGCATCCACACGGTGAGCCAGGTCGTGCAGTTTCACAAGGACGTACGGGAGCGCTCCGCGGCGCTGGCGCGGGTCATCGGCGCAAGCACCGCCACCGCGATCAAGCACGCGGACGAAAAGCAGGCCTATGAAGTTCTGATGGCGCTGCGCGCCGAACCCTTCGTGAGTTCCGTCGATCTGTACATGGCGAGCGGCGCTCTTCTGGCAAGTTATCGCCGCCAGATCGGTTCTGCAGATCTGGGCGCAGCGGTTGCCGCTGCACCGGTCGGATTCGATCCTGCGGGTCCGGTCGAACTGTTCGGCTCCGAACTGTATACGCTGAAGATTCCGATCAACACGGACGGCAAGCTGGCCGGATACATCAAGATCCAATCACCGCTGGCACCGGCCTACTCGGACTTCCGGACTTACGCTTGGACCACGCTTGCGGTGATCATCGGCGCGGTGCTGGCGTCCCACTTCATCGCCGCGCGTCTGCAGCAGCAGATCTCCGGCCCGATCGTCAATCTGGCCAAGACCATGAAGCGCGTGTCCATCGAAGAGGACTACACCCTGCGGGTGGAGAGCTATTCGCGCGATGAAATCGGCTCGCTCATTGAAGGCTTCAACCAGATGCTCGGGCGGATGCGCGAACGCGATGCGCGTCTGGAAAAATACCGTCAGTTCCTGGAACAGCAGGTCGCGGAACGCACTGAAAATCTGGCGGCCGCCAATCACGATCTGCAGGGCGCCATCGCCGAGGCGACGCGCGCCAAGGAAACCGCGGAACATGCCAGCCGCTCCAAGAGTGAATTCCTCGCGCGCATGAGTCATGAGATCCGTACGCCCATGAACGGCGTCATGGGAATGTCCGAACTGCTTCAGGGGACGGACCTGACGCCGAGGCAGCGGCGCTTGTCCGAGACGATCTCGCGCTCGGCCGATTCGCTCCTGCAGATTCTCAATGACATCCTGGATTTTTCAAAGATAGAGGCCGGCAAGCTCGAGCTGGAGTCGATCGACTTTGAGCTGCGCGAGGTCCTCGAGGAGACCATCGAGCTGCTGGCGGCGCGCGCCCATGTCAAGGGTCTGGAGCTGCTGTGCAGCGTGATGCCCGACGTGCCCGAAATCGTGCGCGGCGATCCGGTGCGTCTGCGCCAGGTGCTGATCAATCTGGTCGGCAACGCGGTCAAGTTCACCGAGCAGGGTGAAGTGCTGGTCAAGGCCGAGCTGCGGGATGATGGGCGCATCGGCTTCGAAGTCAGCGATACCGGCATCGGCCTGTCGGAGGAGGCGCAGCAGAGAATCTTCAGCGCCTTCAGCCAGGCTGACTCATTCACCACACGCAAATACGGCGGGACCGGACTGGGGCTGGCCATCGTCAGGCAGCTGGTGGGGCTGATGGGCGGGGAGGTGCGGGTACACAGCGCCCCGCAGCAGGGGTCGCGGTTCGGCTTCGATATTCAGCTCCCCGCCGCACCGCAGTGCGCCGGCATGCAGCGCCCGCTGCCGCGCACGAATCTGGCAGGCCTGCAAGTGCTGCTGGTCGATGACAACGCCACCAGCCGCGAGATCGTCCAGAATCATCTGCTCGCCAGGGGCGTGCAGGTGGATGCTGCGCCGAGTGCGCAGAGCGCGATGGGGCTGCTTGCCTCACATGCCGGCAATTTCTATGACGCGGCGTTGTTGGATCACGAAATGCCGGGCGAGAGCGGTCTGGAACTGGCCGCGCGCATTCGCAGCGACGCAAACTACACGTCGTTGCGTTTGATCCTGCTCAGTTCCAAGGACCCGCAGGACCTGCCGGGGGCGTCCGATCTGTTCGAGGAAATGCTGGCCAAGCCCGTTCGCCAGATCCAGCTGCTGGCGGCGGTCGGCCGGGTCGTCCAGCCGGTCGAGGCGGGCGCCGCCGTGCAGCGGTCAGCCGCACAGGGAGCGCCGGATTTCACCGCCGGCGGCGCGCGGATCCTGCTCGTCGAAGACAACCCGGTCAACCGTGAAGTGGCGCTCGGCATGCTCGAGAATCTGGGCTGTCGCGTGGTCGTGGCTGAAAACGGGTGGCTTGCGATCGAGGCGCTGAATGAACCCGGGTTTGATGCCGTGTTGATGGACTGCCAGATGCCGGTCATGGACGGATTCACCGCGGCCGCCGAGATTCGCCGGCGTGAAGCCGTGGCGGGCGCGCCGCGCATGCCGATCATCGCACTCACCGCCAATGCGATGGAAGGTGACCGCGAGCGCTGCCTGTCCGCGGGCATGGATGATTTCCTCAGCAAACCTTTCAGCCAGCAGCGATTGGCGGCGCGTCTGGGACGATGGCTGCGGCCCGAGCGCATCGCGCACCGCGCTCTCGTTGCCGAAACCGCGCCGGAGCTACGGCAATCTCCGGTCATCGATATGGGCGTGCTGCGCAATATTGCCGCGCTGCCGCGCGCGAATCTGCTGGCCACCCTGATCGATCTTTACATGACGCACTCGCCGGCGTTGATGCGCGGCATCGAGGCAGCCGTGGCCGGCGCCAATGTCGATGAGCTGTATCAATCCGCGCATGCGTTGAAATCCAGCACCGCGAATCTGGGCGGCAGTCGTCTGGGTGCGATCGCCCGGGATTGCGAGGCGCTGGCGCGGCAGGGCCGCCTGGCTGAGGCGGGGCAGATTCTGCCGCGCATCCAGGCGGAGTACGCGGATTTCTGCGCCGCTCTGTCGCGTGAGCGCGGGAGCGTCGCGGCATGAAGGATCCGGCAAACGGCGACCTGTCCACCGTGCTCGTGGTCGACGACGATCCGGGCGCGCAGCTGCTGGCGCAGAGTGCGCTGGAATTGGCGGGATTTCGCGTCTGCTGCGCCGCGGACGGCAGCGCCGGTCTTGCGGCATTCAAGGCGCATGCGCCGGACTGCATTGTGCTGGATGTCATCATGCCCGGCATGAACGGGTTTCAACTGTGCGAACGAGTGCGTGCGCTTCCCCACGGGCAGCATGTGCCGATTCTGATGATGACCAGCCTCGATGACATGGAGTCCGTCACGCGGGCCTACACCGCCGGCGCCACCGACTTTGCCTCCAAAGGCGTGAATCCGATGCTGCTGGCGCAGCGGGTGAAATTTCTGGTGCGCACCAAACTGACTCAGGATCAGCTGCGCGCCAGCGAGGCGCACGTGCGCTACCTGGCGTACTACGATCCGATGACGCGCTTGCCGAACCGGCAGCGCCTGGTTGACATCATCACCCAGCTGGGCCAATGGGCCAGCCCGCGCGGGCGGCGGATCGCCGTGATGAGCATCGACATCGACAACTTTTCCGGCATCAACGACACGCTCGGTCAGGTTAACGGCGATGCCCTGATCGCGGACGTCGCCGCGCGCCTGAGGCATTGTCTGCGCGATCCGGACCGGGCGCTGGATCAGTCGGATGCGCAGATTGACCTCAGCGAGCCGGCTGACTGGCTGGCGCGGACCGGCGGCAACGAGTTCGCTCTGGCCATGCCCGGCTTACCCGATTCGGACGCAGCCACGCTGGTGGCGAGGCGCATCCAGGCGACCCTGGCGCGGCCTTTCATGGTCGCGCAAACCGAGCTACCCGTGTCGGCGAGCATCGGCATCAGTTTTTTCCCCGACGATGGCACCGATGCGCAGTTGTTGCTCAAGAATGCGCACGCGGCAATGCATCACGCCAAAAAATCCGGCCGTGGCGCCTGTCAGCTTTTCATGGAATCCATCAGCACCCGCGCCGCGCAGCACCTGTCGCTCGAGGCGGATCTGCGCAAGGCGCTGGATCGCAACGAGTTCACATTGCATTACCAGCCCCGGCTGATGACTCAGGATCTGCGTGTGGACACGGTCGAGGCGCTGCTGCGCTGGCGGCACCCGCAGCGCGGCATGGTGGCGCCGGATGAGTTCATTCCTCTGGCTGAACAGAGCGGGTTGATCGTGGAGATCGGCGATTGGGTGTTGCAGGAAGCCTGCGCTCAAGCGCGGCGCTGGCGTGAGCGTTCGGGCCCGGATTGGAACATCGCCGTGAACGTCTCGGGCGTGCAATTTCGCGACGGCACCCTGGCGGCGCGGGTGGCGCGCGCCATTGGCGCCGCCGGCATCGATCCGCACGCCATCGAGTTGGAATTCACGGAAGGCGCACTGATTGAAAATTCCGGCAGCGTCAAGCATGCAGTGACCCGGCTGAAGGAGCTGGGCGTGAGCATCGCGCTCGATGATTTCGGCACCGGCTACTCTTCGCTGTCGTACCTGCGCCACTTTCCGATCGACACCTTGAAAATCGACCGCATGTTCGTGCGTGACATCACGGCGCAGAACGGCTCGCAGGCGCCGCTGGTGGACGCCATCATGGCGATGGCCAAGAGCCTGGGTCTGGCCACGGTGGCCGAAGGCGTGGAAACGGATTTGCAATGGCAGTTTCTGCGCTCACGCGGCGCTACGCAGGTGCAGGGCTTCTTATTCTGCCGGCCGCTCCCCGTTCAGGAACTGCTGGAATGGAATGAGAACTGGATGCATGGCGGCCCGCAGCGTCTGATCGGCGCCGCCTGAGCCATCAAGGCTGGATGCGCTTGCGGTCCCAGATCGTCTCGGCGCCGTTCTCATGACGCGCCAGCACCCGCGCAATTACGAACAGCAGATCCGAGAGACGATTCAGATATTTGAGCGCCTCGGGCGAGACGCTCTCTACGCGCGCCAGTGACCAGGTGCGCCGTTCGGCGCGCCGGCACACCGTTCGCGCCACGTGGCAGGCGGCCGCAGCAGGGCCGCCGCCCGGCAATATGAAGTCCTTCAGCGGCGGCAGCGCATCGTTGAATGAATCCAGCCGTGATTCCAGGCGGTCAATGTAGGCCTGTGAGATGGCGCGATGCGTGGGTATGCACAACTCGCCCCCCAGATCGAACAGGTCGTGCTGCACTTCGGTGAGCGTGCGGCGAACCGCGTCGGGCAGCCCCGGCACCGCCAGAATCACCCCGATGCAGCTGTTGGCCTCGTCGACGGTGCCGTAGGCTTCTACGCGCGCATCTTCCTTCGGTACGCGCGAGCCATCGCCCAGACCGGTGCTGCCTTCATCTCCGGTGCGTGTATAGATCTTGCTGAGTCGGTTTCCCATGCCCGGAACGGTAGGCGTTGGCGCGGGTGACTGTCAAGGATCCGCACGGGCCGGCGTTACTTGGTCCTTCCAGCGAACGTGGCACACACTCACCGGCATCTCCCGGCTGGTGCAATACTCGAGCAGCCGGCGCTGATTTTCCTGCAGGCGATCGCCCGGTCCTTTCACTTCGATCAACCGGTAACGCCGCTCGCCCGGCCAGAATTGCACGAGATCCGGGAAGCCTGCGCGGTTGCCGTGTGCATCGAGCAGGATCCACTCGCACCAGTGACGCAGGTGAGAGGCGGGAAAACACTCCAGAGCGGTATTCAGCAACTCCTGGTCGAGGGCGCGCCAGGCGACAAAGGGGGATTGAATGCCGGCCTTTTCAAGATGATTGTGCAGGATGATCTCTTTGTAGCGTTCGCTCGACAGCGAGTCCAGAGCGCTGGCAAATTGCGCGCCGCGGCGCTCGACAAACCCAAGGCTGTGCAGATCGGCGGGTCCGTGCTGATAGGGATGAAAAAACGCGCCGGGGATGGGAGCGAAAATGGCTTCCCAGCACAGCAGCCCGAACAAGGAGACGATCAGCGTGTTCTCGACGTAATACAGGCGGCTGGAGTCCGCTGCCGATGCGGACAGGAATTCCAACGCCGCCTGCTCCACCGATGCCGCCGGAACCGGCCGAGGCGCGATGATCGCAAAGTCGGGTATCGGGTTGCGCGCGCGCGCGACCGGTCTGCCGTGAGTCTTCCGGTCAAGCCGTGACAGCACCCGCTCAAACCGGTCCCGGTCGGGCGCCTCGCGCGGCATCTGCAATCCGGCGATACACGCCGCCCGGGCTTTAGCTGGCTCCTGTGCGCGCTCGTGTATCAGCGCAGCGCGCAGCGCCGATCCCGGATGCGCGCAGGACGCATAGATCCCTGCGGCCACGCCGGCTTTCTGCCGTTGCTCGCAGCGCCGCGCGATTCGGAACATCAGTTTTGCGCGCCGCTGCTCGAGCCAGTCGCTGTCCTGCACCGCCTGCGGCATCTCGCGCAGGATCTGTTCCGGATCCGCGTCATCGTGGAGCCGTTCACGGCAGCGGTACAGCTGCTGAAAGACATCGATTTGCTCGCGGCTGTGAAAAGCACGGGAATTGCCCGAGCAGTCGATGCGTTCATAGCGGAATACGCCCAGATCCGCCAGCACGAATTCGGACCAGGTTTGATGAAAATTCCCGAAGTACATCAGTCGCAGGCGTTCGCACAGGGCGGCCGCGCGCAGCCGGTAGATTTTCTCGCCGCATTGGGCGTACCAGGTCTGCAGCAGCGGCAATTCGCGGCATGCCGGCCGCAGCGACTCGAGCAATGCCGGCTTGTGCAGAGTGGCGGCCGCGCGCGGCGCATCCAGCAGCCGCAGCAGTTCGTCCTTGCGCAACAGGGTGAACAATTCATCCAGCGTGATGGGCGATTGGTCGTCGATCCAGCCCAGTTCGATCAGCGGCGCGGCGGCCGCCTCACTCGAACCGATTTCCTCATAGTTCAACTTGCTGGCGCGGAACAGATCCGATTTGCGCGTTGCCATCCGGACGAGCAGCGCCTGCGCAGGAAGCGCCAACGCGTTGAAATCGGCGATGAACCTGCGCTGTTCCTCCTCCAGCAGATCGCCATAGCGATCCTCGAGCCAGCTGAGTACAAGGCGGAAGTTGTTGAGGTAGTAATACCGGTCCGTCAGCATCGGGCGCGCCGCTTCAGTCTTCAGGGGTGCGAGGCGCATGAGTGATGTTTGCAGAAGGCCCGGTGCGTTGCCGCGCAAACCTGCCCTCGTGTCCCCTTCTTGCATCTGCGCCAATCGGTTGCGGCAGCGATGGTAACCGATCGTGCCCGGCTGAGGCGACCCTCTCGACTTAGACCGGACAGAGCCTAAGCGGGCGCCGAAGTATGACCAGATGATGGTCATCCTTCGGCGCCGGTTCACATGGGCCTTTCCCTGTCAACGGAATTGCGGCAGCAGCACGCTGTCGATGACATAGATCACGCCATTGTCGGTGCGGATGACCTTGCCCTGAACAATAGAATTGTTGATGCGCAGATTCGTTTGAGTCGCCTTGGCGTAGACGCGCTGCCCTTGCACGCTCTTGAAGTCGCCGGGAATGAACTGAAAGCGCAGGTCCTTGATGCCCGGCGCCACGTGATACAGCAGCACCTTTTTCAGAACGTCCGGATTGGATACAAGATAGTTCAGTAACGGCGCTGGGATCTTGGCGAACGCCGCATTGGTGGGCGCGAAAACTGTGTAGGGTCCCGGTCCCTGCAGCGTCGAGACCAGATTCGTCGCCGACAACACGCTGACGAGTGTGGAAAAATTGGGATTGCTCACCGCCACATCAACGATGGTGCCGTGCACGCGCACCACTTTGGTGAAGTCCGGCAGGCTGATCGACGAGGTGTTGGCCGCGGGCGCATCAGCCGCCTGCACCGCGGAAATAGAGAATGCGGCAAATGCAACCGCAACGAAACCAAACAAATGACGACGAGTGAGCATGGTCAAGACTCCTAAATTGATTGAATAGCATGTTTCAGCGCACGGCCGGTCTGGCCCCGTATCGGCGCTTTTAGCTGTTCGGAATCGGCGCGGATTTGGATTCAGCGGCTCATCAGCCGTCTGCTAGCGCGTTTTTTGAATGATCCACAAGCCGGGCTTGCCCCTGCGGTTCAAGCCCAGCGACACCAGGGCCTGGTCGTTCTGCCACAGCCGCGCCAGCGGCAAGCCCTCCTTGCGAACCTGGCGCACCATCTGCTCCGTCGGCGACTGGTCGCGCACGCCGCGTCCGTCCCCGCCCATGGTCGGCAGGGACAGATCTCGCAGATAGTCGCGCGAACTCAGATCGGTGAGTTGTGTGAACGTGGCCGGGAAGACCCTTGCCCGCAACTCCGGCACACGGCAGGGGGTGGCCTGAGCCAGCAAGTGCAAATCGAGCCGGGTCGCGGCGCTGATCGCCGAAGAAGCCGGCGGCTCGGCACGCGCGGTCAGGGCGATGAAGGGCAGCAGCAGGACCGCTCCAACCCGTGACCACCGAAGCGCCGCCGGGATCGTTCGGGCGCTAGTCGCTGATTTTGCTCCGCTGGGCATGAGGGACCTCTTGCGTCGCGGTTTCCCGCAGTGAAAGAGATACGCCTCTGGCGCTCGGCGCGGGGGCAGATCGGTCACAGTATGCCTGTCCGCAAGGCGATCAGCAGGGCCTGCGAGTCTACATAATGCGGCGAGTCAGCAAAGGCGGGCGCCGGAACGCGCCGGTCGGCGAGCTTATGCCATTCATTAACCTTTGGGCGTGGCGCACACCCGCGTACAGCACGGCCGCGCGCCGGCGCCGTGCCCGGCGCGCCAGCAGGCTGCTACCATTCGTTTCGCGCATGACACATTCTTCCGAACTGCAAGCTGCATTGGATGCCGCGACCGCCGCGGCGGATATTGCCCGCAGCTTGTATCGGCGCAATCTGAGCGTGCGGATCAAGGCCGACAAGTCGCCGGTCACCGAGGCCGATGTGCAATGCGAAATCGCCATTCGCGACATTCTGCAGACCCGCTTTCCTGATTACGGTTTTTACGGCGAGGAAACCGGCACGCATGCGTTGGAGTCGAGCAATCTGTGGCTGGTGGACCCCATCGACGGCACCAAGGCGTTCGTGCGCGAGTACCCGATGTTCTCGACCCAGATCGCATTGATGCGCGAAGGCCGCATCGTGCTGGGCGTATCCAGTGCGCCGGTTTACGGCGAGATCGCCTACGCGCAATCCGGCTATGGCGCGTTTCTGAACGGTCAGGCACTGCACGTCAGCAGCATCGATACGCTGTCCGCCGCCGCGCTGTCCGCGGGCAATCTCAAGACACTGGCATCCGGCCCAGCATGGACCCGCTATGGCGCGCTGGTGGCGCAGGTGAGCCGCATTCGCGGCTATGGCGATTTCCTGCACTATCATCTGCTCGCTGCGGGAAAAATCGACGCGGTGATCGAATCCGACGTGAATATTCTGGACATCGCGGCGCTGGTGGCGATCGTCACCGAGGCAGGCGGCAAATTTACTCAACTGGACGGCGCGCCGGTGACGCTGAACACCACCACCGTATTGGCGGCAAACCCGATCTTGCACGCGCAGATCCTCACGGCCCTGGGCTGAATGCTGCGCGCCGGCCGGCGGGTAGCGTCAGGCCTGGTAAAAGATCCGCCGTCCGTCGCGCTGCACGCACTGGAAGCGCGTGCTGTACAAACGAGACAGGTTGTCTTCGTTGATGGTTTGACTTGCGCTGCCGCAGGTCCACGCGCCGCGCGGTTCGATCAACAATGCCTGATCGGCAAAGCGCGCGGCCAGGTTGGCATCGTGAATCGTGACGATGACGGCCGCACCGGCATCGGCGCGCTCGCGCAACAGTTTCAACGCTTCCAGTTGATGACTGGGGTCCAGGTGATTGGTCGGCTCATCCATCAGAAAAACGGTCGGCGCCTGTGCGAAAACGGCCGCAATCGCCGCGCGCCGCCGCTCACCGCCGCTCAAGGTGAAAACATCGCGCTCTTCATAGCCTTGCAGTCCGACCGATTCGATGGCGGCGCGCGCCAACGCCACGTCCTCTGCATTTTCCCATCGCCAGCGCGAAATATGCGGATGGCGTCCTAGCAGTACCGTTTCCAGCACGGTGGCGGGAAACGGATCCTCGACATTCTGCGGCAGCAGCGCGAGCGTGCGCGCCAGGTCACGCTTGTGCCACAGACCGATGCGCCGGCCGCCAATCAAGATCTCCCCGCCGGCGGGCGGGCGCATGCCCGCGAGCGTGTGCATCAACAGCGTCTTGCCCGCGCCGTTGGGACCAAGCACGGCGAGCAGATGTCCCGCACCCACGCTCAGGTCCAGGCGTTGAATCAGGTGGCGTCCGCTGACGCTGACATCCAGTGCGCGGCATTCAAGAAGCATGCGGCAACCAGCGTATTTCGAGTGCTGTCGATGCACCGATGACCACTTCGTCAAGGCCCGCAGGCTGTTCCCAGCGGGTCTGCGAGATCATCCGCCGCCCGCCCATCACCTCGGCGGTGGCCTGGGGAAACAGCGGCGATTGCGCCGGGTCGCCGTAGCCATCGGGAAAGCGCGGCGCGTCGGTGGCGTAGTCGTACTTGTCGGTGGCGCCGAGCGTATGCAGGATTTCGTGTGCGATGACCATGTCATTGCCGCCGTCCATGTCTTCTTGCGCGAACGCGTACACCACACCGATCAACCCTTTTTGCAGCCCCAGAGAATGCGGCACGCTCGGGCTCAGCGCCGGATCGTGGTAGAGCACGAATATCCGGATGTCGGCGGGCTCGCTCGCGTGAGCGGTCTGGCGCGAGGCCCAATAGCGCAGCTTCAAGCTCCACAGCAGCGTATCGATCATTCCGGCGTCGGCGCGGCGTTCAGGCGGCCGCTCGTGCAAGGCCGGCTTCAGGCGCGTTTGCAGCGGGGTCTGCAACGCGAGGTCATAGCGCCGCGCTTGCGCTGCGAAGAATCGATCGATGGAGGCGAAGCGTTCGCCGCTCAATGCCGCGACATAGGCGCTGGTCCTCGCACTGTCGTCCGCGGCCACCGGGTAGATCGCCACGAACAGCGGCACGCGCCACTGGGTGCTTCGCACCCGATCGCGCCAGGTGCCCACCGCAACCAGCAGCAGCACCAGCAGCAGCGCCAATATGCGCAGCATGCGAAAGCCTTCGCGACGGGCTCCTCGGTTGCTGGGCTGCGCCGGTTTCAATCGGCGGCATCAGCGCTGAGATCATCGACCTGCCCATCGTGCGAGGCATACGACACGGCGATGGCCTTGCAACACACAGGGCAGTCTTCGATATAGGACTGCGCAGGTTCCGACAGGTCCAAGGTCACGGTGATCCGCTCCCAGCAATGCGGACAGGTGACCTCGTGAGGCTGCAGCAGGTCCATCGCGGCACTAGGGCTGCAACCGCTCCGCGCTCCACTCTTGCTCCGGCGAGAGGCGCGACCAGCGTACTCGCTCGTGGATGCGGAACTGGCCTTCTATCCATAACTCGATGGCCTCGGCCCTGAGGCTGAATCCGCCCCAATGCAGAGGCCGGGGGATTTCCGAAGTCACCGTGGACGGCTCCGGCGTGCCGGGTCCGTCGTAGGCGATGTCGAAATGCCGGGCGGTGTTGCGCACCTGCTCCTTCATGGCGGCGAGCGAGGCGATGGGCTGACTCTGCCGGCTCGACCAGGCGCCGAGCTTGCTCTGCCAGGGCCGGCTGGCAAAGTAGGCATCGCTCTGAGCTTCGGTCAGGCGTTCGACGCGGCCTTCGATGCGCACCTGGCGATGGCGATGATCCCAATGAAACACCACGGCTGCGCGGCCGGTTGCCGCCAGCTCGCGGCCTTTGCGCGATTCGTAGTTGGTGTAAAAAACCACCTCGCCGCGCTCGACCAAAATTTCCTTGCATAAGACTACGCGTGCCGAGGGCAGGCCCTCGGCATCGACGGTCGCCAGCACCATGCAATTGGGATTCGGCTGCGCGGCATCCCGGCAGGCTTCGTCCAGCCAGTCGGAGGCCACGGTGAAGGGATTGGCCGGCAGCGGCGAGGGCAGTGACTGTGTGGGCAGGTCCATAGGCTCATTTTAGCCGATTCAGCTACGGTTCAGCCGCCTGCTGCTACTATCTTCGCCGTAATGTCGGATAACCAGGAGTTCCCATGAACATCAAGATCTTGGCGGCGGCGGCGGTGCTTGCCAGCGCGTTTGCCACGACGGCGGCGCACGCGGATGACCACGGTTCATACGAGCGTTCGCGCGGCGGTGAGTCGCGCGGCCACTGGGACCACGACCGGCGTGGGTATGGGGATCACGGGGGCGGCTATCGCGGCCATGACCGGCAGTATGGCTACGGCCGGCCGTCGGGCGATTATCGTCGGGATGACTGGCGCCATGACGGCTATCGCGGCTCGTACTGGAGCAACGACTACCGGGGTTATCACCCTCATTACGGTTATCGCCCGTACTATGGCTATGCGCCGCGCTATTATGCGCCCAGCTATTACGCTCCGAGCTATTACGCTCCCTACTACGATGGGGGCGGCTGGTTCGACGACCTGGGTGTCGTGATTCAGTTCAACCTGCACTGAGGAGCGTCGGACTGCATATTGAGGGGACGCTCCTCCCGATGACTTTGGATGAATTGCGCCTCGAACTGACGGCGCTGGATACTCAACTGCTGGAGTTGGTCGCTCATCGCCAGGCGTTGAGCCAGCAGGTTGCCGTCGTCAAGCGCGCCACGGGCCGCGCCACCCGCGATTTCGCGCGCGAACGTGAAGTCATCCTGCGCGCGCGCACCACCGCGCAGCGGCTCAAGATCTCGCCCGAACTCGCCGAATCCATTCTGCGCCAGCTCATCGATTCCTCTCTTGCCACGCAGGAGCAGGCCGGCGTTGCCGCGCTCGCCCGCGGCACGGGCAAGCGCGCCCTGATCGTCGGCGGCAGCGGCAAGATGGGCGGGTGGTTCGCCGAATTCCTCGCCTCGCAGGGCTTCGATGTGACCATCGCCGATCCGGCGCCGTCCCTGCATGGATTTGCGCAGATCAAGCGCTGGGAAGAGGATCCCTTGGATCAGGATGTGATTGTGCTGGCCACGCCGCTGGGCATCACCGCCCAGGTGCTGCAGGGCCTGGCCGCGCGCGCGCCGCGTGGCTTGATATTCGACTTAGGTTCGTTGAAAACTCCGCTGCGCAGCGGTTTGCAGGCGCTCAGCGCCGCCGGCTGCCGGGTTACCTCGCTGCATCCGATGTTCGGTCCCGACACCGCGCTGCTGTCGGGACGGCATGTCATCTTCATCGATCTGGGCAACGCGCAGGCGCTGCGTGAGGCGCAGGAATTGTTCGCGCCCACCATGGCGGAGCGCGTGGTCATGAGTCTGGATGAACATGACCGTCTGATCGCTTACGTGCTGGGTCTTTCGCATGCGCTGAACATCGCTTTTTTCACGGCGCTCGCCGGCAGCGGCGAAGCCGCGCCGCGGCTGGCGCGAATGTCCAGCACGACCTTCGACTCGCAGCTGGAGGTGGCTTCAAGAGTGGCGGCCGAAAGTCCGGAGCTGTACTACGAGATACAAAGCCTGAATGAGTACGGTGGCGAGTCGCTGGAGGCCTTGCGCCGCTCCGTCGAGGAGCTGGTGCGCTCGGTCAAATCCAAAGACGCCGCCGGCTTCAAGCATCTGATGGAACAGGGCCGTGCCTATCTGGACGTCCGCGCGGCGGCGCGCGCGTAGCGCATGCGCAGCGGGAGCTTTCGTTGAACGCCAATACAGTATCGAGCGCCGATGCATTGGCGCGCGAAAATGAGGACTTGAAGTCGCGGCTGCGCGCGCTGACCAGTGAGGCAGCCCACAATGAGGTGCTTCTCAAACGCACCCAGGATCGGGAGCTTTCGCTGTTGCGCGCTGACAGCCTCGCACAGCTGCTGCATGCCATGGTCGATGGCCTGAAGGATTCCTACGCTCTGGATGCCGTGAGCGTGGCGCTGCTGGATCCGCAGCATGAGATCCGCCACTTGCTGATCGCCGGCGGTGACCGGCCGGAGGAGTTCAATCAGGTTCTGTTTGTGGATTCGCTGGTGGGGCTCGCTCCGCAATTCACCGCCCTGCACCGGCCCTGGCTCGGACCCTTCGTCGCTGCCGACCATCATTTGTTGTTCTCCCATGCGCACGATCTGCAAAGCATTGCCCTGCTGCCCCTGCCGCGCAAGGATCGCGTGACCGGTGCGCTGTGCTTCGGCAGCCGTGATGCCGCGCGCTTCACGCGCCATCACGCCACGGATTTTTTGTCGCATCTGGGCGCATTGGGTGCGGTGTGCGTGGAGAACGCCACCAACCGGGCCCGGCTGATGCGTGCCGGAATCACGGACTTCCTCACCGGCTGGCATAACCGGCGCTATCTGCAGCAGCGCCTGAAGGAGGAAATCTCCCGGGCGCAGCGCCAGCATTCCAGCGTGGCCTGCCTGATGATGGACATCGACCGCTTCAAGAACATCAATGACGGCTACGGCCACCTGGCCGGCGACAACGCCCTGAAGGAAGTCGCGCTGCGGGTCGAATCGCAAATTCGCAGCATGGACACGGCGGCGCGCTTCGGCGGCGATGAACTGGCCATCGTGCTACCCGGCGCCAATGCTGCGGACGCGGCCAAGCTTGCCGAACGCATTCGTGAACACGTCGCCGCCACGCCCATCACGCTCACCTCACAGGTGCAGCGTGTGCTGACATTGTCGGTCGGCGTCGCCGCCATCGCGCCGTCGCGGCACGAGACCGACATGAAGCCGCTGGCGGATCGCCTGCTCGCGGATGCCGATGCGGCGCTGTATCGCGCCAAGGCGCTGGGCCGCAACCGGGTGCAGATAGGCGCCGGCTGAAACGCGTCAACTGACGTGGCGCTGGCGCTGCATGAGGAACAGAAATAGCGGCACGCCAATCAACGCCGTCAGCGCGCCGACCGGCAACTGCCGCGGAGCGGCGGCAACCCGCGCGAGGATGTCGGCCAGCGTGAGCATAGAGCCGCCCAGCAGTATCGATGCCGGCACCACCACGCGATGATCGCTGCCTGCCATCAGGCGCACCAGATGCGGCGTCAGCAGGCCGATGAAGCCGATGCCTCCGGCCGTCGTGACCGCCGCCGCCGTCAGCGCGCTGGTGGCGCAGAACAAGGTGATGCGCGCCGGCTTGAGCGCCACGCCCAGGGACTGGGCTTCCAGTTCACCGCGCGCCAGCACGTTGAGGTTGCGGGCGCCGGCGATGGCGAGGCCGCCGACGACGAGCAGCAAACCAAGCGCGGTGCGTGAGAAGGAGGCAAAGGACAAATCGCCCATGAGCCAGAACAGCATGCCGCGCAGGCGGGTGTCCTCCCCCAACGCAAGCATCAGGCTGACGATGGCGCCGCAGCCGGCGGCCACCACCACGCCGGTCAGCAGCAGCCGCTGCGGCGTCCAGCCGCCATGCCCATGCGCGAGCCCGAACACCAGCAGCGTTGCGCCGAGCGCGCCGCCTGCGGCAGCGCCATCGATCATCCATCCGCCCAGGCCCAGCAGCATGGCCCCCAGCGCCGCCACGGCCGCCCCGCCCGAGATGCCCAGAACGAACGGATCGGCCAGGGGATTTCTGAGCAAGACCTGCATCAGCACGCCGGCCAGCGCCAGCAGTCCGCCGGTGCAGAATGCGTTGACGGCACGCGGCAGTCGCAAATCCAGGATGATTTGCCGCACCAGCGGATCCTGGGCGCCGAGCATGGCCCGCAGGGCCTGGCCTGCGCCGATGTCCGTGCTGCCAACGGTGACGGCCAGCAAGACGCTGGCCGCGGCAGTGATCGACAATAACAGCAACAGCCAGCGCGCTTTCATGAAGGCAATATGGAACAATCCCGGCCATGTCGCCAGAGCCGGTAGTTGATTACATCGATCCTGAGGGTTTTCGAGCCAATGTGGGGATCGTGCTCATGCGCGAGCCGCATGAACTGTTCCTGGGCGGGCGCATCGGCGGCCGCGGCTGGCAGTTTCCCCAAGGCGGCGTCCGCCACGGGGAACGCGTCGAGGACGCCCTGTACCGCGAACTGCACGAAGAGGTGGGATTGGAGCGGGGCGATGTGCGGCTGCTGGGCAGCACCCGCGGCTGGATGCGCTACCGGCTTCCGAAGCAGAACATCCGGGACCGCTGTATTGGCCAGAAGCAGCGCTGGTTTTTGCTGCGGTTCGAAGCGGGGGAGTCCAAATTGCGCTTTGATGCCAGCGTCACGCCAGAATTCGACGCCTGGCGCTGGGTGGACTATTGGACGCCGGTGCGTGAGGTGGTGTATTTCAAGCGCCGCGTCTATATCAAGGCCCTGCACGAGCTGGGCCGATACATCGATCCGCACAAACTGCCCGATTACCCGGATTGGTGGGATCAATTCGCGGTCCCCGAGCCGGCGCGCAACCGGCGCCGAAGCAAGGCTGGCTAGAAAGGTTTGACGATGGCCAGCAGCACAATGGCCAGCAGCAGCAGACTGGGCACTTCGTTGAAGGCCCGGAACCACTTGGCGCTGCGCCGGTTGGCATTGGCGCGGAAGTCCGACAGCAACTGGTAGCAATATAGGTGATAGCCGATCAGTATCGCGACCAGAGCGAGCTTCAGCTGCAGCCAGTGCATGGACAGATACTCAGGAAGAAGAATGATCATCCACATACCAAAGACGATGGTTGCCGTTGCGCCGATGCTCATCAGGATGAACAGCCGGCGTTCCATGATTTTGAAGCGCGCCGCGCCTGTCTCATCGCGCGTGTCGGCGTGATACACGAACAATCGCGGCAGATAAAATAGTCCGGCGAACCAGGTGACCATGGCTACCACGTGCAATGCCTTTACCCAAAGCATGACCAGTCCTTCGTTGACGGCGCGAACCGGCATGATAGCCGTTCGGCCATTGTAGAGATTGCAGGATGGCGGATCCCTTCGGCAAGCTGGTGGTTCGAGCGCATTCGCCGCGCAAGCGCGCCTGGATGTTCGGCGGGCTGGCGCTGCTGGCGGTCGGGTTTTTCTACGGGATGTTCGAACTGGGCCGCTATGACGCAGGCTATCGGGTCGTGGATGCCGTACGCGGCGCGCTGTCCTCGAACGAGCGGATGCGCCAGCTCGAAGCCGAAAATTCCCGGCTAAAGGGTCAGCTGGAGGCGGCCGATGTGGCCCGCCGGGTGGATCGGGAGGGCTACAAACAGGTCGAGCGCAGTCTGGGCGACATGCAAAGCCAGATCGCCCGCCTGAACCAGGACTTGTCGTTCTACCGGGGTCTGGTGCAGCCGGGGTCTTCCATCGGCGTCAAAGTCCAGCGGCTGCAGATCGTGCCCGAGGCGGCGGCCGGGCAATACCGCCTGAAATTCATCCTCATGCAGGTCGGCAAGCCGGATAAACCGGTAAACGGCAATACTGTGATCAGTGTCGATGGATTAAACGGCGGTAAACCGCTTAACTTAAGCTTCGCGCGAATCTCCCCGAAGGGCCGCGTCAGCTTGTCGTACTCGTTCCGGTACTTTCAGGACTTCGATGAGCTGCTGCAGCTGCCGCCGGGATTCGACGCGACGCGGGTGAACGTGGAAATCCACTCCGGGCGCGACGCCAGCCGCAGTTTCCGGCAGGCGTTCGTTTGGAAGACCCAGGGCGTATCGGTTGAAACGGAAGCGAAGGATAAGTCGAATGTTCAAACGGAATCCGAGTAAGCAGTCCAAGATCGATACGCTGATCGGGCCCAAAACGCGCATCAACGGTGACGTGATTTTCGCCGGCGGCTTTCACCTCGATGGCTACATCAACGGCAACGTCAAATCCGAGGCCGGCGCCCATGCGGTGCTGTCGGTGAGCGAACAGGGCTGTGTGGAGGGGTCCGTGGCGGTTCCCAGCATCATTCTGAACGGCGTCGTCAAAGGCGATATCGAGGCCGGCGACCGGGTGGAACTGGGCCCAAAGGCCAAAGTTCACGGCAATGTTCATTATGCGGTCATTGAAACGGCCATTGGCGCCCAGATAAATGGCAAATTGATTCATCGGGCCGTGCCGGCCCGTGAGGCAGTCCCCAAGCCCAAGGACTGAAGTTGATCGGTTCGAGTACACGAGTACACTAACGTTTATGAATGCAGTTGCTGAAACCCTCGGTTCCCCCCCCACGCTCCTCTTCACCGATGCGGCCGCGTCGAAGGTGGGGTCCTTGATTGCCGAAGAGGCCAACCCCAACCTCAAGCTGCGGGTGTTCGTTTCCGGCGGCGGTTGTTCAGGGTTCCAATACGGCTTCACGTTTGATGAAAACGTCGAAGAGGGCGATACGGCCGTTGAGAATTCCGGCGTCACTCTGCTCATCGACCCGATGAGCATCCAGTATCTGGCCGGTGCGCAGATCGACTATAAAGAAGATCTCCAAGGCGCGCAGTTCGTGATACGCAACCCCAACGCCAAGACGACTTGCGGTTGCGGGTCTTCCTTCTCCGCCTGACGGCCCAATAAGTGGTGTCCAAGCGACGTGCCGTTCCCGACGTGCTCGCCGCGGTGGATTTAGGCTCCAATAGTTTTCACATGGTGGTAGCCCGCCACTCTCACGGGCAGCTCGTCATTCTGGACCGTCTGCGCGAAATGGTGCGCCTGGCGGCCGGGCTGAGCGACAGCGATCGCCTGGATGACGAGGCCAGCGCACGTGCGCTGCGCTGTCTGGAGCGCTTCGGCCAGCGGTTGCGGGCCATGCACGCGGACAGTGTCCGCGTCGTCGGCACCAACGCCCTGCGCCGCGCCAGACGCAAACGCTGGTTCCTGGAGCGTGCCCGCGCTGCCCTTGGCCACCCCATCGAAATCATTTCCGGCCTCGAGGAGGCGCGCCTGATCTATTCCGGGGTGGCGCATACCAGCCCGATGAGCGCCGACAAACGGCTGGTCATCGACATCGGCGGGGGATCGACTGAGATCGTGATCGGCGAAGGCTTCAACCCGTTGCTGCTGGAAAGTCTTTCAGTCGGCTGCGTCGGCCTCGCGGCCAGTTGTTTCGAGGACGGCAAGATTTCCGAGAAGCGCTTCGAGCGGGCGCGCACCGCAGTGCGTCTGGAACTCGAACCGGTGCTGGAGTCCTACCGTAAGCTGGGCTGGCAGCAGGCCTGCGGCAGTTCCGGTTCGGTGCGGGTCATCGGCGATGTGCTGCGCAGCGAGTTTCCGGATGAGCCGATGATCACGCTGGGCAATCTGCGCAAGCTTGCCGACCGTGTCATCGCCGCAGGGCATGTTCAGGAACTGGGTCTGGCTGACGTGGATGCTGAGCGCGCGCCGGTGTTTCCCAGCGGGCTGGCCATTCTGCTCGAGATTGCCGAGAGCCTGCAGATCGACCGCCTGCGCATCGCCGAAGGCGCCATGCGCGAAGGCCTGCTCTACGACCTCATGGGCCGTTTCACCGACGAGGACGCGCGGACGCGCAGCGTGCACGCCATGGAAAAGCGCTATCACGTGGACGAGACGCAGGCCGACCGGGTCGAGCGGACGGCATTGGCCTTGCTGCAACAGGTCGCAGAGGCGTGGAAACTTGAAGATGACCTGGCTGAAATGGCGTTGGGCTGGGCTGCGCGTCTGCACGAGACGGGCCTGGACATCGCGCATTCGAAGTATCAGCGTCACAGCGCGTATCTGCTCGAGCACGCTGACATGCCGGGTTTCCCGCGCGAGGAGCAATTGCTGCTGTCCGTGCTCGTGGGCGCGCACCGGCGCCAATTATCCTTCGAAAGCGTCGAGGACCTGCTGCCGCCATGGGATCGTCAGGCGGAATTCCTGATTGTCATTCTGCGCCTGGCGGTGCTGCTGCATCGCGGCCGCAGTCCGCAGCCGCTGCCCGAAGCGAAGCTGCGAGTGAAGGGCCGGATGGTGACTCTGGAGCTGCCCGTGCGCTGGATGAAGGAACATCCGCTCACGCTCGAGGATCTGGAGCAGGAGCGCGAGTATCTGAAGGACGCCGGCTTTCGCCTAAGCTTCGGTTAGTGCCACGCGCTCGTTGAAATGGCTGAGCAGGCGCGACTGGGCGCAAAACGGCACGCCGCCTTTGACGCGTTGATAGTCGCCCGACGCGTGCATGCGCCAGGCCTGGGTGTTGTCCGCCAGGTAATGACCCAGATCCTGCCACACGCGCTCCTGCGGTTCGCGCGCTTCCACCGGAAACGCGACCTCGATACGCCTGAACAGATTCCGGTCCATCCAGTCTGCGCTGCCGCAGTACACCTCGCGTGCGCCGCCGTTTTCAAACGCGTAGACGCGCGAGTGCTCCAGAAACCGGCCCACGATGGACAGGACGCGGATGTTCTCCGAGACTGCCTTGACTCCAGGCCGCAGGCAGCAGATGCCTCGTATGATCAGATCGATCTGCACGCCGGCGCGAGAGGCGCGGTACAACGCCTGGATGATGATCGGCTCGGTGAGCGCATTGAGTTTGGCGATGATGTGTGCGGCCTTGCCGCTGCGGGCGTGCTCGATCTCGCGCTCGATCTTCGTCACCAGCGCCTGATGCAGGCTGAAGGGTGCGTGCAGCAGCTTGCGCAGTCGCGGCACGCGGGTCAGGCCGGTCAGTTGCAGAAATATCTCGTGAATATCGGCGCCGATGGCCTCATCAGCCGTCAGCAGGCCGTAGTCTGTGTACAGCCGCGCGGTCTTGGCGTGATAGTTGCCGGTCCCCAGATGGCAGTAGCGCTTCAGGCCCGACTCTTCACGCCGCACCACCATCACGAGCTTGGCGTGCGTCTTGAAGCCGAACACGCCATACATGACGTGCGCGCCGGCCTCCTGCAGTTTGTTCGCCAGTTCGATGTTGGCCGCCTCATCGAAGCGCGCGCGCAGCTCGATGATCACCGTGACGTCCTTGCCCAGCTGCGCCGCTTCGGCCAGCGCCTGCACGATCGCCGAATCGGTGCCGGCGCGGTAAAGGGACTGTTTGATCGCCAGCACACTGGGATCGAGGGCAGCCTGCTTGATGAAATCCGCCACCGGACCGAAGCCCTGGAACGGGTGATGCAGCAGCACATCGCCCGCCCGCAGCGTGGAGAATATGTCGCCGCCCATGCCAAGACGCTCGGGAATGCTGGGACTGAAGGGCGGGTACTTCAGTTCGGGCCGGTCCACCAGATCGTAGACGGCCATCAACCGGTTTAAATTCACCGGGCCGGGCACGCGGTACAAATCGCGCTCGCTCAACCCGAACTGCTCCAGCAGGTTGCTGAGGATCTCCGGCGGCGTGTCGTGTGCGGTTTCCAGACGCACGGCGTCGCCGTAGCGGCGCGAGGCCAGTTCGCCCTCGACGGCGCGCAGCAGGTCGTCGACTTCCTCCTGCTCGACGAACAAGTCGCTGTTGCGGGTGACCCGGAATTGATAGCAGCCGCGCACGTCCATGCCGGCAAACAGCTGGGAGACGAATGCCTCGACCAGCGTTGCGAGAAAAATGAACTTGCGGCCGCCGAGTTCCTCGGGCAGCCGGATGACCCGCGGCAGCGAGCGCGGCGCCTGCACCACGGCCAGACCGGTATTGCGACCGAAGCCGTCCTCGCCTTCCACGGCCACCGCGAAATTCAAGCTCTTGTTCACGGTTTTTGGAAACGGCCGCGCCGGATCCAGGGCGAGCGGGCTCAATACCGGCACGACCTCGTTGACGAAATAGTTTTCCAGCCACGCCGCCTGCGCGGGAGTCCAGGTTTCCACCTCCAGAAACACCACGCCCGATGCGCTCAATTCCGGCATCAACGTATCATTCAACAGCGCGTACTGTTCCTCGACCAGCCGTTCGGTGCGCGAGCGGATCGCGGCGAGCTGATCGGGCACGGACAGCCCGTCGGGACCGGGCTGGGCCGCACCGGCCTCCAGCAGTTCTTTCAGGCCGGCGACGCGAATTTCGAAGAATTCATCGAGGTTCGTGCAGGAAATGCACAGAAACCGAACTCTCTCCAGCAGCGGAATGGTGCGGTCTTTGGCCTGTTCGAGCACGCGCTGATTGAACTCGAGAAACGACAGTTCCCGATTGACGTAAAGGCCCGTGCTCTGCAGATCGATATCGTTCATACGCCAGTGTTGCAATACGCATGCATGTCAGGGGCGTCTAGTGGGCGGATGCCGCGAGATTGACCGGCAGGGCCAGGCGCGCAAGCAATGGCGCGGACTGCGCATGGAAACTTTGCAGCGACTCGGCCTTGAGCGGTTCAGCGGCCGGCAGCTGAACTTTTTCCGGATCTTTGTGCACCCCGTTCATCAGATACTCATAGTGCAGATGGGGACCGGTGGCAAGCCCCGTCATGCCCACATAGGCGATGACCTGACCCTGGTGTACCTGATCTCCGAGTCGCAGATTCCGGGCGTATCGGGACAGGTGTCCATAGAGCGTGGATACCCCGCGGGTGTGCGCCAGCATCAACGCGTTGCCATAGCCGCCCTTGCGGCCCTTGAAGCTGACGCGGCCGTCGCTGGCGGCGCGCACGGGCGTTCCGACCGGCGCCGCGTAGTCGGTTCCCATGTGTCCACGGATCAGGTTCAGGATCGGATGATGGCGGCGCGGGTTGAAGCGCGAGCTGATGCGCGTGAATTCCACCGGCGTGCGCAGAAAGGCCTTGCGCAGCGGCAACCCGTCCGGCGTGTAGTAGTCAGCCTGTCCGCCAGCCGCCAGATAACGCAGCGCACGGTAGGTCTTGCCGTCATTGACGAATTCGGCGGCGAGAATATCGCCGTCGTGCAGATACCGCCCATCCTGAAACACCTGGTGGTAAACCACCGTGAAGGTATCGCCGTCGCGAATGTCGAGAACGAAGTCGATGTCCCAGGCAAAAATGTTGGCCAATTCCAGGGCCAGCTGTTCCGACATGCCGGCCGAGGCGGCTGATTCGAACAGCGAAGAATCGATGCGAGCCGTGGCGGTGCGCGTCTGCAGATCTACCGGATTGTTGATCATTTGCGCGGCAAACCCGGTTTGCTCGCGGACCACTTTGAGCGTCTGCGTCTCACTGACCTTGCGGGTCAGCGTGCGGATCTCACCGTCCTCGTGCGTCACCTGGATGGCATCGCCCGGTTTCAGCAAATCCAGGCTCTGGCGGATGCCTGGCAAATCGCGGATTCGCGCCAGATCGGCCGTGTCGAGCGCCATGCGCCGGAAAATCCGGTCCAGCGTGTCGTTGCGGCCCACGATGACCTCGACGGTCGCAGCAAGACTGGCCTGCTGCGGCTGAACCAAGGGTACCGTTGGGGTTGGTGCAACCGCCGCCGCTGGCGCCGAGGCAGGAATACTCGCCGCGACTATCGCAGGCGCTGATTGTTCGGCTGGCGAATCGGCGTACGAGCGCCACAGCCACAAAGCGATGCCCGACAAAGCGGCCGCGAGCGCGATCCGCGGCAGCAGCGCTCTATCGCGCGAAGCGTTGCTTCGCAGGCCGGATTGGGAATCGCTCATGGGTCAAAATGCCATCGCGGAACAGGCGCTTAGGCTAGCGGGGTCGCTCAGCATTGGTCAATGACGGTGATCCGTCTTAAGTGAGATCGCCGGCACGAAATCTGCGATCGGGGCTGCGCAGCGCCGCCGGCTTGCCGGACTGCGGCGGTTATGAGAAGCCGCTCACAAATTGATGGTCTTGCGGCAGGCATCTCATTGTTCCGTTTGACTTTTCCTGCCTGAACTGTGACCTACGCCGCCACCGCGGCGGCGCGATTCCATACCCTTGCGCAAACACCCAAGGCCGCATGCAGTGCTGCTGCGCCGGAGATTTCTTGCATGGCTACGAACCACAGCGTCTCGGAACTGGCGCAGACACGGAACAGCCCCGGCGCTCACTCCGTCGCGTCGGCGCCGAAGAGGAAAATCTCGGTGATATTGATCACCGCCGACGATTCGATCTGGCCACAGATCGGTAAGTTCATCCCGAGCCGCTTCACGCTCAAGCAGATGGATTCGGTCGAGCAACTGCTCGAGCAGACCGATATGGGCGCAACCGCGGTGCTCTTGTGGGACGTGCGCCAGGAATCCGACGTCATCGCGCGTCTGTCATGCCTGCAGCAGCATTCACCGCGTTTTGCCGTGTTGGGGTTCGATGCCGGCACGCAGGCACCGGTGTGGGCGCAGTTGATCCGTCAGAACCAGATCGTGGCCCGGGTCGATCTGCCGATTGCCGAGGGTGGATTCGTCAAATTGCTGAATCAGGCTGCAGAAGAGGTTCAAGCGCGCGCCGCCTTGCTGGGCGAATCGAAGCGCGCGGCGCAGTCTGCGGATGCTGCGTCCGAGGGCGCATCGAAGGCGCCGTGGATCATCGGTGCCTCGATCGCGCTGTGCGCGGTCATCGGCGCGGCCTTCTTTCTGTTGCGCGGCAAGCCGGCGCAACCGGGTCCGCCGGTTGCGCAGGAAGTGGCCGCGCCGGCCACGGATCAAGTCTCCACCTCCGACACCAGCGTTTCGGCGCAGGTCGAGTCCTTGCTTGAAAGTGCGGGGCAGGCGATGCTGGAGCGCCGCTATATCGCGCCGGCGGACAACAACGCACTATTTTTCTATCGCCGGGTGCTGACCTTTGATGTCGACAACGGCGAGGCCAGGCAGGGTCTGGAGCGATTGGCTGAATTGCTGCTCCTGCGCGCGCAAAGCGCCGTCGACCAGCGTCAGTTCGAGTCCGCGTTGCAGGCCTTGGAAATCGCCCGCAGTCTCAAACCCAACGATCCGCGGACCGGCGCGCTGGATCAGCGGCTGGCGAGCATGCGCTCGGAATTGGGCGCAGCCCAGATCCAGGCGGCATTGAGCGCACAGAACTACGAGCGGGCCGCCGCTTTGATCGACGATGCGGTGCGTGCGAAGACGGTGAACGCCGCGCAGGCGGCACAATTGCGCGAGGCATTGAAGAGTCAGCGCAGCGAATTCGAAACCGGCAAGTTCGTGAAGCTCGCGCAGGCACGCTTGCAGCAGGACCGCCTGATCGATCCGCCCAACGACAATGCGGCGTTCTACCTGGATCGCGCGCGCCGCGCGGGCGCGACTCCCGCGGCCATTGCGGCGGAGACGCGAGCGCTGCAGCAACGAGTGCTGGAATCCGCGCGCACGGCCATCGATCAGCGCCGCTTCACCGATGCCGATCGATGGATCGTGGAAGGCCGCAGTGAATCGGCCGGCGCGGCCGCGATCGCGGCGCTGCAAAATGATCTTGCGGCAGCGCGCGCCAAAGAGGCACATTCCAAACCAGACTTGCCCGCCGCTGCCAGTCCGGGGTCAGCGTCCGCTTCGGGTGATGATGCACTCAATGCGCGCTCGGCCCCGTCCGCAGGCGCCGCAGCGACGGCCGCACAGCCGGCGCTGGTGCTGCTGCAGCCGTTGCGTCCTGAGTACCCGCGCGAGGCGGCGCTGAAGGGCGTGGAAGGCTGGGTGGAACTGGGCTTCATCGTCACAGCGGACGGCAAGCCTGCCAAGGTCCGCGTCACCAACGCCTCGCCCGCCGGCGTATTCGACAAGGCCGCGGTGGCGGCAATGCAGCATGCCCGCTATCAACCGCTGTCGACAACGGACCGTTCCGTTTCAAGACAAGCCGGCGTTCGAGTCAGCTTCCGGTTGAGCCGGTAGGCGCTGCGATGCCAAGCGTGGGAATCAAGCTGCCAGAGCCGGTGAGTGAGCCGGCGCCCCCGGTTGCCCGCGTCCGGCCCGCGCAGGTTCTGATCATCCATGACGATCTCGACATCCGTTTGAAGCTCGCCGAGTTGCTGCGCCGTGCGGACCCGGCCGCCGATTCGGACGGGGTCTCCACAGGCGGCTATGCGCAAATGCGGCCCGAGGCCTTGCGCGGCTACCGCAGCGTCGTTTTCTTTCTGCAATTCACCCAGGCCGAGCCGAGCGCGACGACCTTGCTGCCGGTGGCGCGACTGCGGGATCAGCTGCCGCGCATGCCAATTTTCGTGATTGCTCGCGGCGGCAACGAGCGCACCGCTGTTCGCGCCGTCAAGATGGGCGCCACCGAGTATTGGCCGGCGCATGCCATCGAGGTCCAGGATCTGGCGGATGCGCTCCGGCCGCTGAGCATGGCGCATGGGGACCCAAGCCGCGTGCGCGCGCTGCCGCGGACCAATGACCTGAGCATTCCCGGCTACCGCTTCATCAAGCGCATTTCGCACACGGATTCGGCGACGGTGTACCTGGCGCAATCCGCCGAACTGCCGGAGCCGGTCGCTTTGAAGGTGCAGATGATGGGGCTCATGTCCGCTGAAGTGCGGCAGCGGTTCCTGCGCGAGTGCGAGTTGTTGTCGGCCGTCAATCATCGCGCCGTCGCCGATGTGCTGGATTATGGCGCGACCGCGGATTGCCTGTATCTGGCGCTGGAGTACTTTCCGTGCGGAAGCCTGCGCGACCGGCTGCGCAACCCGCTGGAAGAAGACGACGCGTTCGGCTATGCAAAGCAGATCGGCGAGGCGCTGCGCGTCATCCATGAAATTGGAATCGTACATCGTGATCTGAAGCCCTCGAACCTGATGCTGACCGATGACAATCGGCTGGTGATGATCGACTTCGGTCTGGCGCTGTCGATCCAGGCCGGTGACACCGACCCGCAGTCCGAACTGCGTCTGGGCACTCCTTATTACATCAGTCCGGACCAGATCGAGGGCGTGCCGCCGGATGCGCGCGATGATCTTTACAGTCTCGGCGTCGTGCTGTTCGAAATGCTGACCGGTACTCGGCCCTACCTTGGCAACAGCGTCGCCGAGATCGTTCTGGCACATCAGGGATCCTTGATTCCCCGGCTGCCGGCGTCGCTGACTGCGTACCAGCCGCTGCTCGATCGCCTGCTGGCGAAACAGCGAGCCGAGCGCTTCGATTCCGCAACCACTTTCCTCGATGCACTCAACGGTGCGCACGCGCTGTACATTCATGGGAGCCCTTGATTCATGGCATTAGAAGCATCCAAACATTCGTTCGCCAACATGTCGGCTCGCTCGACCCTCTGGGTGATCGCCGCCGCCGGCGTGAGCTTCATCGGGTTGGTGCTCTTGCCAGGCCTGTACCTGTCCACACAGATTTCCAGGAGCACGGCCGCGCTGAAGTTTGTTGGTGAAATCCGCCGCCATCCGGCTGTGCTGCAAAACGGACTTGATTCGGTGCGCGATCGTCTTAGCGCACGCGGCTATCTGCAGCCGCCGCTGGCGCAGGTGCGCCAGGCAGTGCAGGGCTTGGATGAGGCGCTGAGCGTGATGCTGCATCCGAAAAGCTCCGGCTGGTTCGATTCGCCCGGTGCCGGCAGCGCCTTTGCAGACGATCCGCTGGCTGCGAGTGCCGCGCTGATTCAGGCGCGCTGGCAGCGGGACAGAAAGACGCTCGCGCCGGTGCTCAAGTTTACTGCCGTCCCCTATCAGGACAGCGAATCGGCCGGCACGCAGCTCAACGCGAGCGGCAGGTCGTTTGCGCGCGAGCTGGCCGAAGCGGTCCACGTCGCACGCGGGACCGTGCCATTCCTCGACCGGCAGCTGAACGAGATTGGCGCCACTTTGCAGGCACGCAACCTGGATGCCGCCTCGAAACTGCGGTATCTGATGGCCGCGGGCCTTGCCATTGCAGCCCTCATGGGCTTTTTGGTAAGCATTTCACTCAGTGCGCGCCGCCGTCAGGAGGAACTGGTGCGGGCGGCGCGGCAGCAGACCCAGGACATTCTGCGCACAGTCAAGGAGGGCCTGTTCCTGCTCGATGTGAATCTGCAGATCGGCGGCGCGCATTCGGCGGCGCTGTGCGGGCTGTTCCAGCGCGATGATATCGCCGGCCTGACCTTCGAGCAGCTGCTTCAGGGCATCGTCCCGGAAAAGACGCTGAGCACGGCGATGAAATTCGTCAAGGTTCTGTGGTCGGAACGCACCAAGGAAAACCTGGTCAAGTCGATCAATCCGCTGGGTGAAGTGGAAGTGCAGATCGAGTCCGCAGGCGGCGGCCGCGAGACCCGCTACCTGGAATTCGATTTTCACCGCGTGCGCACCCTGGACAAGATCACACATGTACTGGTGTGCGTGTCGGATGTCAGCGCACGCGTTGCGCTTGCACAGGAGTTGAAAGGCGCGCGGGAGAAATCACAGGCGCAGCTGGACACGCTGGTGGGCATCTTGCATGTGGAGCCGAATCAACTCGCGTCCTTCCTGGACGATTCGGATGCGGCGATGAAGATGATCAACGTTGTACTGAAGGAGCCGGCGCGCGAGGAGGCGATGTTCCGCAAGAAACTGGACACGATTTTCCGCCAGGTGCACGCCGTCAAGGGCGAGGCCGCCGGATTGGGTCTGAGTTCGATCCAAAGCAAGGCACATTCTTTCGAGGACGACCTGCGCGCGTTGCGCGAAAAGCCGGGATTGTCCGGCAGCGAATTCCTGCCGCTGGTGCTCAAGCTGGACGACCTGTTCACGCACCTGCAGTCCATCCGGGATCTGGTGGCGCGTTTGTCGCGGCTGCGTGTCAGCGCCGACGCGCCGGAAGCACCGGCGATGGGCGAGGGGACCGATGTCATCGACAATACCGCCAGTGTTTCTGCGCTGCAGGGCACCATCACGCAAGTGGCGCAGCGAATCGCAGTGGAACTGGGCAAGGAAGTGCATGTCGAGTGCGTCGGTCTGGGCGTGCTGCCCGCTGAATATCGACGCATGGTCAAGGATGTTGCGGTGCAGGCCGTGCGCAATTCCCTGGTGCATGGCATCGAGGCGGCGCAGACGCGGCTGAACGCCGGCAAGACGGCCCGCGGCACGATTCATATCGAAGTGCGGGACCTGGGCGCTGCGGGCTTCAAGTTGACGCTGGAGGATGATGGGGCTGGTTTGTCGATCGAGAAGATCAAGCAGACGGCGGTGCGAAAGCAGTTCATCACGCAGGAACAGTCCGATGGCATGGACTCGCGGCAGGCACTGGGGCTGCTGTTCCGCGCCGGCTTCTCCACCGCCGATTCGGTCAACAAGGATGCCGGCCGCGGGGTGGGGATGAACCTCGTCGCCGACCTGGTGCAGCAGAAGGGCGGAAAACTGGGCGTGGCGACCGTCCCCGGAAAATTCACGCGCTTTACCATTGCGCTGCCGCTTGTTCCTGCCGCGGCCGATGTGCATGAGGTGGCCTGATGAGCCACGCCGACACGACTGGGCGCGCGCACCTGAAATTGATGATCGTGGACGACTCGAACATCATTCGCCGGCGAATCGAGCGCTCACAGCAGATCGAACGCCTGGAAGTGGTTGCCTGCGCCGCCAATGGCCGCGAAGCCGTCGAAATGTTCGCAAAAACCAATCCGGACGTGGTCACGATGGATTTGACCATGCCGGAAATGGATGGCGTCGAATGCGTTGAAAAGCTTGTGCAAATGCGATCGGACGTGCTGATCCTGGTCGTATCGGCGCTGGCCGACAAGGCCACCGCCGTCGAAGCCATCGAGAAGGGCGCCAACGGATTCCTGTGCAAACCATTTACCGACCGGCAGCTGAATGATGCGCTCCACGAACTGCTGTCCTGAGTACCGCGAAGGGTTGCGCGCATGCTGACCGAAGCGGAGATCCGCACGTTCATCAATGGCGCGACCCATTACTTCGATACTGCGGCGCAGCAGCAGGCCAGCGTCGGCTCGCCGTATCTGGTGACCGACGGCAAGCCCGGGGCCTACGACTACACCGGCATCATCGGCATCTCCGGCGCCAGGCAGGGCATCGTCTATTTCACGGCCCCGCGTGGCATGCTCACCGTGCTTCTCATGCGCATGCAGGAAACCGATACCAGTGAAGAGAACATCAAGGATTTGATCGGCGAAGTGGCCAATACGATCTCCGGCAATGCGCGTAAAGACTTCGGCAGGAGCTTCGTCATCTCCGTTCCGACGGTGGTGACGAAGGACTCAGAAAGACTGGCTACCCCCCATTCCCGGTCTTTCGTCATTCCCATCAATTGGCGCAGCCATAGCGCCAAGCTGGTGGTCTGCCTGGAATAGCCGGCGGTAGCGCATCGCCCGTTTCGATGAGCCAGGTTTCCGCCCGGCGGAAGGCCGCACCTGGCCGGCCGCGGATCACGGTTGACAGGCCCAAACCCACGGCTATACTGCGCGCCCTTCCAGTTAAAAGCCTCGAAGCCAGCGATTGCGCCCATTGACGCACCGCGGATTCGAGCTATAATTGAAAGTCTTTCTCTGGACCTTTGCCGTCCAGGGCGCTATTTAACAATTTGAACAGGTAACTTGTGTGGGGACTCGCGTTCAGCATCTTTGGATGCAGATGAATCGAGTTCCAAACGACCAGTGGTTTCCGCGTCATTTATTTGATGCGAAAGCTATGAAGAGTTTGTGACTCAAAAACTTCAGAGAAATTAAGTGTATTAACTGAAGAGTTTGATCCTGGCTCAGATTGAACGCTGGCGGCGTGCCTAACACATGCAAGTCGAGCGGTAACAGGTGTAGCAATACATGCTGACGAGCGGCGAACGGGTGAGTAATGCTTTGGAATCTTCCCAGTAG
>JANXOV010000004.1 GCA_025357635.1 Pseudomonadota bacterium | reverse complement strand
AAATAGTGAATGTTGTCCACATCAATGTTCGCCCAAAAGCGAAATTGATGCAAGTCTGCATCGGTCGGCCAATCTCATAGCCGAAGCGTCTACCGATTTTCAGCCTAACGGAACGTCGCGCATGAGTAACTGTACGAACTCGTGAGTTATTGTTTGCTTCGCCGCCGCGGGAGGAGGCTTCTTGTGGCACCCACCGCAGACGGCGAGCAGTACAATGAAAGCGCGCTCGGTACCGTATTTGACCAACGCGATCATGTGGCCGGACTCGCCGGTTGGATAGTGGCAACTCCACATCGAGTGGTTCACCATTGAGTGAGAACTGGCAACCCGGAGTTAAAGCAGCGACTGCTTGACTACTTTTAATACAGTGCGTGATACAGGTGCGACTAGTGGTGGAGTTTGGGGCAATGGATACCGTCGACTGATGAAGATCCAACGCAATGATCCCTGCCCCTGTGGTAGCGGAAAGAAGTACAAGCATTGCTGCCTAGCCGCTGCCGCCGCCGAGGAAGAATCACCGGACATTCTCGCCTTGAGGCGCGTTCGAGGATCGCTCGAAGGCTACATCCCGCGCATGCAGCGGTTCATCGACGAGACTTACGGCGACTCCGCCTTCGCTGAAGCCTGGACGGAATTTTTCTTGTTCGATGAAGAAGACCTCGGCGTGGATAATCCTCATGCCCAACTCTTCACACCCTGGTTCTTCCACCACTGGACGCCTGATCCGGCGGACAGCATGATTGAGGACGATTCACTGTTTGGTCGGTCTCCCACCGAGGTGTTCCTCGAGCGTCGCGCCCGGCAAATCGATCCGACGCTGCGAAACTATCTGCAAGGCTGCCTGACGGCAGCCTTCAGCTTTCATGAGGTGTTGAGTTGCCAACCCGGTCATGGCTTCCGCGCCCGCGACCTGTTCACGGGACAGGTCGTCGATGTTCTGGAACGCCAGGGAACCGAGGCCCTGGCCGTTGGCGACATCCTCTACGCGCAGATCGCGCAGGTGGAGGGTATTGCCATGCTGGAGGCCACCGCATCATTCAGCCTGCCGCTGACCAAGAGCTTGGAGGTCATCGATCTTCGCGAGGAATTGGTGAGCCATGGCGTGTCGATGACGGCGGAGTCCCTCCGCGACTATGACCTTGAGCTGCGCGAGCTTTTTTTTGCCCTGGCGGATTCCGTTCTTGATCCGGTCATGCCGGAGCTTCGAAATATGGACGGCGATCTGCTCGACCCCCAGGAGCTGATCTTCGACATCGATTCGATCGATGCTTGCGTCACTGCGCTGAAGTCCCTGGCGCAGTACGCGTCGGAGCAGGATCTGGAAAACGACACGGAGCGCGACCGGTCGGGTGCGCTCAAGCGCGTGCGGCTGGTGTGGACCCAGGACCGTGATGGGAGTACGCCGGGGAGCAACATCCGGGTAATGGGCTCGATTGACATCACGCGCAAGCGCCTCCGGGCGGAGGTCAATTCAGGGGTTCGCGCGAAGCAGCTTCGCAGCCTGATCGAGGAACGGCTGGGCAATGGGGTCCGCTATCGGATGACGAAGATGCAATCGATGGAATTCGCGTTTCAGAACCGCGGCTCCAACGATGCAGCGGATGAAGCGGCGGCGCGCGAGTCCGCACGGCTGAAGGCGTTGCCGGAGGTCCAGGCGCACCTACGCAAGCTCATGGCTGAGCATTACGAAGCTTGGGTCGAAACTCCGCTACCCGCATTGGATGGCAAGACACCCGCGCAGGCAGTCAAGGATCCGGTTGGCCGGGAGAAAGTGAGCGTGCTGGTACGTCAGGTGGAATCCACTTCCCGGCGCGGAGCAACGCCAGTCGACGAAGAAGTCTTGAACAGTCTGCGCGAGCGATTGGGATTGGCGCGCGGCGATTTCTGAATCTGCGGATACCTTACGCGTTGGCTGTGGATCCCACGGAAATCGTATACGTGTTCGATTTAGGGGTTCCCACGATCCGTCGTATCGCCACTGATGCAGCGGTGTCCACCTTTGCGAGCACTCCCAATACGGGAGGCACCGCCGATGGCACGGGCCTGGCGCGATCCGGATCCTTTCGGCGCATCTTCCATTGAGTGGTTTGATCAGTGGGTTAGGACGGGCAATCCGGAGTTGAAGCGGAGGCTGCTGAACTACAATGAGGATGATTGTTTGGCGATGCGGGTGGTGTTGGAGGCATGCCTGCATCGTCCACCACGCCCAACGGCGCCGAGGTTTCGCGCAGATTCCGAAACGTCCGCGGGTAAAGAGTCCTTTTGGATTCGGATCTCGCTGTCGTTTACGGCGTCACCACGAAGCGTCTGAATGAACAGGTGCGCCGCAATGCCGAACGGTTCCCGCTGGATTTCGCTTTTCAGCTTGAAGAGCGAGAGGTTGCACGTTCAAGGTCGCAATTTGCGACCTTGAACAGCGGTCGTGGACGGAACACGAAGTACCGTCCGTTTGCCTTCACCGAAGATGGCGCGGTGATAAGTTAGGAAGGCCGCTAGACATTGACTTACTATGTAAGACAGTCTACGCTGTGACCATGTCTACCATCACCGTCTCGTCAAAAGGCCAGATCGTCCTGCCGGCAGGCATACGCCGCCGCTTAGGGATGGGTGCGGGTGCAAAGGTCGAGATCGTCGAGGAGGAGGACGGGCTGCGATTGAAAGTCGTGCGTACTGTCAATCGAACCGATTTGACCGAGCTCGCCGGTATGGTGAAGGCTCCCAGTCGGGGTGTCCGGCGGCGTCTCGAAGATTTCGATCCATCAGCGGCACTACGGAAGGCTGGCAAGACGTGAGGGCGCTGGATACCAATGTCCTGGCGCGTTTTTTCATCGACGATCCGGATGACCCGCAGAGCGCCAAGCAAAGACCGGTGGCCGTCGACGCGATGAGTTCGCGCAGTTTCGTTTCGGTGACGGTTTTGCTTGAGTTCGAGTGGGTCATGCGGGGCTTTTACGAGCTTGAGAGGACGAAGATCGCAAGCGTTCTGATGGCCCTCGCTGGTATCGAGCATGTGTCCATCGAAGATCGAGGCGCCGTAATGGCCGCCGTTCAGGCGTACCAGCAGGGCTTTGATTTTGCAGATGCCTTGCATGTCGTCAGGTCGACGCAATCCAGCGCGTTCGCCACGTTCGATCGCACGTTGGCGCGGCGTGCAGCACGGACGGCGCTGCCGTTGCGTGTTGATTTGTTGACGTGACCGCTGCCAAGGCTGACGCTCATCCCGTATGAGCAGGATCGCCCCGTCTGCGACGACAACGGCTCGATCAGCGGTTGGGAGAATACGATTTGGGATGGGCTCATCGCTGGCGAACGGGCTTATTCTGTCACCGGCGTCCCCATTCCCAAGGCCGGCGTGGCACGTTCAGCGGGAGGTCAGCAGGCGCAGGGCTTCTTCGGCACGCTTGAGGATGTTCTGCGGAACCGCGCCGTATCGGTACAAGAAACGGGCGTTGGAAATGGCTCGGACCTGATCGATCAGGAGGTCGGTGTCGAATTTGAGATCAGCCGTTCGTTGGATTCGGACTCGCAACGGGAACAGGTCTCCGGGCGGAAGCGCGTCGAGTTGGCTGGTGCCGGGAATCACGATGGTCGCCGGATGGGCGGCGCCGTTGAGGGCGTCGGTCTGGATCACCAGTGCAGGCCGTTGTTTTTTCCCTGGTTCCTGACGGTGAGTTTGCGGTTCGAAATTCACCGCCCAAATTTCACCTCTGCGAACGGCCTGCGTCATTCCAGCGCATCCGCCGTGCTGTCGTCCATGGTTCGCGAGGCCGCTTCACTATGCGCCGCAAGTTGATGCGACAGCTCAGCGATGCGGTCATGCATGACACGTTGCTCGAAGGCTTCCATCGCACGACGTGCGTACTCGGACTTGGATACGCCCAGCCGGCGTGCGGTGACCTCGATACTGCTGGCGAGCGACTTGGGGATACGAAGAGAGAAGGATATGAGGTCTTCCACGACCGCCACCTTAACACGGAATGTGAGACAAATTGTACTACAGAAATTGATGCGTTTGCGAGTACAAAAATGTAAGTAACCGAGAGTGGCATGGATATAACTTATTGAATTACTTGCAGGTGACGACATTTCGGTCGGCTGCCCTTGGCTTGCCTTGCAAGTTGTTCTCAAAATAGCGGCGGTTGTTTTCAGAATGAGAACAAATGACCCGGCAGACAGCCCCCAATTGGTGGAAATCCTGTTCGGCGCCTATCGCCGACAGATCTTGGGGCTGCTGCTTCTGCGTTCCGACGTCACCTTCTACGTGCGTGAAATAGCGCGGCTCATCTGGGTGCCCGCGGGTTCGCCACACCGTGAGCTAAAACTGTTGAAAGACGCCGGATTGTTGAATCGGACCATCACGGGAAATCAGGTACGGTATCAAGCGAATCATGACTGCCCCATCTACGCCGAGTTGGCCGGAATCTTTCGCAAGACTGCGGGGTTGGCCGATGTATTGCGAAACCTGCTGACACCTCTGCAAGACCAGATTTCGTTGGCATTGGTCTTTGGCTCGGTCACGCAAGGCGGCTTGAGGGCGTATTGCACCAGTTGGTCGTGTGGCGGAAGGTTTGCCCCCGGGCCGGCGGCACGTCCCTGGTCTGTTCTGATTCTGCACGAACTGTGCGGTTATTGGGCTTTCGTCTGAGCGGGTGTCCGGGGATGATTCCGGCATGCCGCCGAAGCGATTTCTTGAGCCGGCATTTATACAGCAGTATAACGAATTTCGTACAGTTGAAAGGAGACGATTGTGGCAAATCCAAATGCCGGTTCGGCTGTAGTCCGTTTGGGACGTCCCCCTCGCGGATGGGTTCGGAAGAACTTGCATATCGACCAGCGCAAACTGGACGCTGCACGTAAGGCGCTGGGGGTCAGGACGGAAACCGAAACGGTGGATGCTGCTCTGGATGCCATCGCATTGCGGAAGGAACTCTCGCGCGGCATTCAACGGGTACGCGCAGCGGGTGGCTTGAAGGATATTTACCAGGAATAGACTCGGCGAATCGATGACTCGCAAAGTTATCCTCGACTCCAATATCTACATCAGCGCGATTCGTGATCCTGACCAGGCAAGGGCCTTGGATGCATTCCTCGAGCGCAACGCCCCGGTCACCTACATGAGCTCGGTGGTGATGCAGGAATTGCGGGCTGGTGCGGTCACGGATCGGGCGGCGCGTGTAGTGGACAAAGGGATCTTTCAGGCGTTCGAACGGCGCGGGCGCGTGGTCGGTCCATCCGTGCTTGCATTCAGGGAGTGTGGACGCATTCTGGCTGCGCTGTCCCGGCAGGACGGTGTTCGCTTCACTGAGCGGCCCCGCTCCCTCGTCAACGATATCTTGATCGCGGCATCGTGTCGGGAAAGCGGCATGACGCTGGTTACCGATGATACGGATTTCAAAAATATTAGACCGTTTCTCCGCGGATTTTCGTTCACCCGGCCGTGGCCTGTCTGAGTCGCGCGGCTGCGCAATCGATGTGAACCTATCATTGCCACGACGGGTAAGCCCATGGCGCGACTTTTGCCAGATCAACCCGGCGGCGAATGCGCAGGAGATCGAGGCGCTCTATGCGCGGCCCCGCGCTCTCGATCTGTACCTGGATGTGGTCAAGCCCGGATCTACAATGGCCGACCCAGGATTTTTCGATCAAGACCCTAACGAAGTCCCGCGGCTTTTCCTGGCGCTCTCGGAAGGATCCCCGCCGTAACGCGCGTAGGCAAGTAATGCTTCTTCGGGCAATTCGCTGGCATAAAAGCGCCGCGCAACGGCGAGCCGGCGTTCTTCCCGGCTCAAGCCCGGCGGCTGATTTGCCGCATCTCCGACGCCGTGCTAAAACCCGCAGATGATGACAACGTTGTGCCGAGGAAGAGCCTTGCGCCTGATGACATGGCCGGCGGATTAGTCGCATTGCTCGATGACGTGGCGGCCTTGGCGCGGCTTGCCGCGGCGTCAGTCGACGATGTTGCCGCGGCAGCAGGGCGCGCCGGCGTCAAGACGGCCGGCGTTGTAATCGATGACGCCGCGGTCACGCCGAGCTACGTGGTCGGGCTGGCGCCCGAACGCGAATTGCCGATTATCGGCAAGATTGCCATCGGCTCGTTGCGCAACAAGCTGCTGTTCATCCTGCCCGCCGCCTTGTTGCTCAGCGCGTTCGCGCCGTGGCTGTTGACGCCGATCCTGATGCTGGGCGGTTTGTATCTCAGCTTCGAGGGCGCCGAAAAGATCATCGAGTCGCTCAAGGGCGAAAAGGCGGTGGAGGAAGTTGCGCGCATCACCGATCCTGCGGAGCTCGAAACGCGGCAGGTGGGCAGCGCGATCCGCACCGATTTCATCCTGTCGGCTGAGATCATGGTCATCGCGCTCAATCAGGTGAGCGCGAGTCCGATCGCTACACAAGCGATCGTGTTGGCGCTGGTCGGAGTGGCCGTCACCATTGGCGTGTATGGCGTGGTGGGCCTTATCGTGAAGATGGACGACGTCGGTTTGCACTTGTCGGCAAAGGGTGGAGCCGCGGCGGGCTTCGGTCGTGCGCTCGTGCATGCCATGCCGGTGTTGCTGAAGGCCCTGGCGATCATCGGCACTGCGGCCATGCTGTGGGTGGGCGGTGGGATTATGATCCATGGCCTCGCCGAGTTCGGAGTTTCCATGCCGGAGGAATGGATACACGCAGTCGCACATGCGATCGGCAACGGCATTGCCGTCGTTGAGTGGGTGATAACGGCCGTCGGCGCAGCGATCGTCGGAATTCTCGCCGGCGCGCTCATCGCGGGGGCGCTGCAATTGAAGCCCGGAACCAGGCACTGATCGGGAAGGGTCAGCTCCGCGGTCAGCGGGAGAATCTCAGTTACGGAACGATGATTGCGGTTCGATCCGAGCGTAGACTGCGGAGGTCAATCCATGGAAGAGAATATCGATGTTGCCTTGGCTTCGACTGATCCGCGCAGGCGTCGGTGCTCTTCCGGAGCCACGAATAGATCTACTGGCGACCACGCGCATCCAGTTGCGCGTGTGGCCGAATGATCTGGATTTCAATCTCCATGTCAACAATGGGCGATACCTGATGCTGGCGGATATCGGGCGAATTCACTGGTTCATCCGCAGCGGCGTGCTGGGGACTGCACGTCGGCATAAGGCGTTTCCAGTGGTGGCAGATGCCGTCGCCAAATTTCGGCGCGATTTGCGGGCGTTTCAGAAATTCGAGATTCAAACACGCCTGATCGGGTGGGACCACAAGTGGGGCTTTCTCGAACATCGATTCGTGCGCGACGGGCGAGTCCTCGGCGTCGTGGCTATTCGCGGCGTGTTCAAGGGACCGGACGGTCCGATCGATCCGCAGGTGTTCTTGAGTAACCACGCAGATGGGTTGGCAGCGCCAGAGTTACCGGCGTGGGCGCATCACTTCCATCGGAGCACAGAGCTGTTGAGTGAGTTGCTGCGCGAGGAGGAACGCTCGGCAGTATCAGGAGCACTCAACAGGAAGCAGACGTTGCCCGAAGGCCGCTAGCGCTTGCGAAAGACAACAACGTGTTGCAATGGCAGGCGCTCGGAGGTTTTCTCCCAGACAAGCGGGAGTGACTGCATCTCTTTGCGAACTTGCGCCACCGACATCTTGTGCAGGGGTTTGATCGGAACCGCCGGATCCTCTGCCCGATACTCGACGAACACCATGCGGCCCCCCGGTTTGAGCGCCTTGATGATACTGAGCATGACTTCGCGCGGGAATTTCAGTTCGTGGTAGACGTCCACCATGAACGCGAGATCGCAAGACCCTTCAGGCAGCCTGACGTCGGTGGCCGTGGCCAAGGTGGGAATCACGCTGCGCATGCCCGGCTGGCTGGCGAGATCCTTTAGCATCTCCACCATTTCAGGCTGGACGTCCACCGCATAGAGATTGCCTCGCGTCAGCAAGGGGGCGATCCGGCGCGTCATATAACCTGAACCGGCGCCGATATCCGCAACCACCAGCGCCGGTGTGATGGCCAGTTCTTCGATCAGCCAATCCGGGCGTTCTTCAACCTCTCGTTCGGACCGGTCGAGCCATTGGGCGCCCGCGAAGCCCATGACGTGGGCGATTTCGCGTCCTGCGTAGAATTTGCCGATGCCGTCGCGGCTGGCGGGCGCGTGACTGTAGACCGGCGCATCGCGCGCCGCAGCGATAGACGGCCGGACCAATACCAACAAGCTCAGCACGATCGCCGTGGTCAGGTGCACACTGTTTCGTCGTGTCATGAGAAACTCAAGGGGTGAATGAAGCCGACAGTGCGCGGTGCAAGTCAGCGATGAGGTCGTTCGGATCTTCCAGCCCCACATTCAGTCGCACGAGCCTGCCAGCGTAGTCGGTGTCAGGTCGCTGCAACCTGGGATAGAGGATCGCGAGGCTTGTGACACCGCCCCAGCTCATTCCGATCTTGAAAAGGCGAAGCGAGTCCACAAATGCCACGACCCGGTCGGGGGATATCGAGCGGTCGAACACGATGGAGAACACACTGGAGGATCCCTCGAAATCCCTGGCCCAGAACTGGTGACCAGGACATGTGGGGAGCGCGGGATGCAATACGCGTTCGATTCCCGGCTGCGTCGCCAGCCAATTGGCGATTTGCAACGCGGAGGCTTCCAATTGCGCCAATCGCACGCCCAGAGTCTGAAGTCCCCTGAGAGCCAGACTGCAGTCATCCGGTGAAACCGCCATACCAAGGTAACTGGCTGTCATTCCCACCTGTTCGTAGCGGCGCGCATTGGCTACGGAAACGGATCCCAACAGCAGATCGCTGTGGCCGCCGACGAATTTGGTCAGCGCTTGAATGCTGACTTCGACGCCGTGCGCGAAGGCATCAAAAAGCACTCCGGCCGAATAGGTGTTATCCAGCGCCACCGGGATGTCATGCTCACGTGCAGAGGCGACAATGGCGGGTACATCCTGGACTTCCATGGTGATGGACCCTGGGCTTTCGGTCCATATCAATGACGTAGTCGGCCGGATGAGTTGGCTGATCTGTTTTCCGATCATCGGGTCGTAGGGCTCCACCTCGATCCCAAGACCCGCCAACAGGCCATCGGCCATCTCTCGGTTTGGTCCATAGGCTGTGGTGGGGATGAGCGCATGGCTGCCCATCTTGCAGAATGCGAGGTACACCAACGCGATCGCTGCTTGTCCACCTGGAACAATGAAGGTGTGATGCGCGCCTTCCAGTTCTTTGATGCGCAGACCCAGCTCCAGAACGGTCGGTGTCCCGTAAAGTCCGTAGGTGTAGCCGAATTGCGATTGCCGCCAATCGTCGGTGACTTCTGCTTGAGTCGAAAACAGCACCGTTGAACCCCGATACACCGGAGTGCACAGTGACTTGAAGCCAGAAGGGGCAGCCGTCTCGGAATGAATGAGATTGGTACGCCAATGCATGGGGTTTCCTCATCAAAGACGCGCTCATTGTGACTGCAATGGTTCAGAATGACCACTGAAGAGCGTTCGCGAGAGTGCGAATCACGTTACTGAGCTGACCCGTGACTCCTGATCCAGTTCGCTTCTGATGTGTGCAGCCAAACGTGCCGCGAGCGCGACTATCGTCAGGGTGGGATTGGCGAATCCGCCGGTCGGAAACACTGAGCCGCCGGCGATGTAGAGATTGGGTACGCCATGGACTTTGCAATGCTCATTGACGACACCGTACGCTGGGTCGCAATGCATCCGTGTGGTGCCAAGATGGTGCTTGGCCGCCTCGGTCGCTTGTTGCCACGACAGATCGGTGTCGAATCGGCAATCGAATTGCCCAAGACCGGTGCTGCGTAGCGCCGTATCCAGCAGCGCGTGAGTCTGCCGAACGCTGCACAGATCCAGCTCGTTTAACTTCCACCGCACGTGAGCCCGCGGCCGATTCAAACTATCGCGCTCGGAGCCGAGGCTGACCTGGTTGTCGCGGTGCGGGGCGCATTCGAACAGCGCGCGTGTCCGCCAGCGTCTTTGCTGTCGCTCGCGCATGAACGCGCGGCGGTGAAGGGCGATCGCAAGCTTGGCGGGACTACGCAGCACCGGAATGGCGCGCTTCAAATACCCGCCGGGCATCGCACGCCCGCGGAGTTTGTCGCGGATCTCCAGCAGCGCCCTGATTGCAGGGCTGTCGAAAACATCATGGGACTCAAAGGCGGAATGGAAGAATATCGCGCTGTTCAGCAGCCGCTGACTGCGCGCGATCGCCGGGCTGACCGAATATCCACCGCGTACAACCACGTCATGGCCATTCGATTGAGTGTGAGTTGGAAAGTGAAAGGCCATCGATTGCGCGACGTCGCTGCTCACGTAACTCCCGGCGTTGATGAAGCCATGCTCCATGAAATATCGGCCCACCAGTCCGCCGCGATTGCCGATGCTGAGCTCGGGGGAGTCACCCGACAGGAGCAACAGACGGGGATTCTCAATTCCACCGGCGGCGAGCACGAAGATCCGGGCCGTGACCTCAAATTGTTTGTTGTTCAAAGTCGCGACGCGGGCCCGCTCGATGCGATCCGCGGTCGAAGCGGTGTACAAGCGCAAGACCGTGGCATGCAAAACGGTCCGGATATTCGCTGTTCGATCCAATAGTTCGCGGAAATGGGTGCCGAAACTGATGGGACTAATCTGAAAAATCGTCGTTGAGAACTGCTCGGGCGGCAATGGCAGCGGCAGGGAACCGGTGCGCCGTGCCCAGGCGCCGCCGTCATAGTCCAATGGCCCCAGTCCGCACAATTGCTGCGCGCGCTGGTAATACGGCAGCAGATCGCGCAGGGTGAAAGGCCACCCGCTGTTGGGAACCCAGTTGCGCGCCTCAAAATCAATGGCGTCCAATGGGCGACACCAGCCGGCCCACAGACCGGTTGAGCCGCCCAATGCCGCGAGCCGCGTTTCGCTCAACTCGAGATAATCGCTGCCGGGCGCCTCTCCACTGAGCAAGTCCTGCGTCGCAGTCTCGTAGCCCAGGCCTCCGGACTCCAGCATGCATATCAGCAAGCCCGAATCGGCAAGTTCCGCTGCGAGGCTGATTCCTGCCGCACCTCCGCCCACGATGCAAACGTCACAATCGAGGCGGCCGTGCACGGACGCATCGTGCGCATCAATGATCATCGGTTTGCCTGCCGCTCAGATCCATCGGACGACCCTGAAATTCAGTCCGGCGGTCGGCGCCAAGAACGGCGAGCACCGTCGGCGCAAGATCCAGAATGTCGTACCCATCCAGCCGTTGACCGCGCGCCACGCCCGGACCGCGGGCAACGAACCACCCGTGCCCGGTATGATTGCCCGAGCGGCCGGAAGGCAGGCGGCGCGGAACCGTGAAGCGAAACGATGGTGCAGCGTCGCAGTACAGTTCACGGGACGCGGTGGCCGCTGGTTCCTGCCACTGTACGATGAGGTCCGGCATCAGATCGCGATAGGAAGCGGATGGCGGTGCCTGTGCAAATGCATGCACCACTTTCTGCGCGATGCACCGACCCGTGTCGCGGTCGCGAAGGCCCAGGAATATTCTTTCGATCACCGCACATGCTTCCGGGTAAGCATCAGTCATCGAGACGATCCCATCACGCTCCCGGCCCTGAAGATTGACGCGTATGTAGCCGGCATGATCCATCGGCAGGGGAAATTGCGTCGTCACCGTCCAATCGAACATCCGGGCCGACCAGATCGACACCAGCCGATCGGTGACCGACATCGGCAGACTCTCGATCAGTGGACGGACCCATTGAATCGGCAGCCGCCGTCTGAGCGCGTACAAAAGACCTTTCTTCGGATCCAGTCCAGTGTTCGAATGCTCGACCGCTTCGAGAATCTCGGGCACGAGATCGCTCCAGCCAGGATTCGGACCCATTCCGTGCAGGGCGAATGCCATCACCAGCGTATCCTCGCCGGCCTGATCCAGGATGTGGGCGATGGCGCTGTCAGTTGCTTGATAGATGCCGAGGAGCGCTGATTCCAGGGCCTCTCGGCGCCGGGTAGACAGCGCGTCGCCATCCAACTGTGACAAGTCCCAAAGGTAATGACCGACGCGGTGGGTTGCACCGAATACGACGCAGGCGAAGTCCCAGGGCTCGCGCCCCAAAAGGTCCATCGCGATGCGCTGCATTTGCTCGGTTGAACGCAGCAGCGATGCCGCGAGTTCTTCCAGGCTGCGGGCCGTCTGCGGGCCGAAGTGCTCTTTGGGCATGATCGGCCGACCGTAGCGTCGGCGCAGTTCGCTCCATAAACCCGACGGCCAGGAGCCGCTCGAGATCAGATCGTGCGTACCCCAGCCGCCAAGGTATAGGCCGTTAACAGGGTGCGGCTCGCCGAGGATCATCGGCACGTCGACGATGCAGACGCGATGGCCCTGCTCGCCCAGGTGTTCCCAGAACGGGCGCGAGGTGATCCATCGATCCGTCGGTACTTCGCAGCGCATAGCGCTCGGCCGCCACAGCTTGTTGTGGAATATGCCGTGCCACGGCACGTCCTGGCCTGCGTAAAAACTTGGCCACACGCCACCTGCGAACGAAAGCGCCGGTGAGCGCAAGCGTCCGAAGCATCCTTCTCGCAGTAGCCGAGCCAGCGCCGGCAGCTTCCCCTGGGCGATGAAGCGTTCGATGAGCGAAAGTTCCGCGGCATCCAGGCCCAGCATCAGAACGGGTGTCCGCACGCTCATTGCTTGCCAGGCTGCCGGTGGTTGATCATCGCGCTTTCATAAACGGCTTCCACTTTGACAGCGACTTGACCCCATCCGTACTCCTTCATAGCCAGTGCCTGGGCGTTGACACCCAGACGCGCTGCAAACTCCGGCTGTGCAAACAAGCGCAGCACCGCAGCGGCGAATGCCGGCACGTCGCCTTCGGCGGCCAACAAGCCGGTGTGCTCATGTTCGAGAATCTTGCCCGAGCCGGCAAAGGAAACGATGGGTCGACCCGCGGCCATGTAGTTCAGAAGTTTCTGCGGAATGCCGTCGCATGCCGGACGCGGGTTCAACAGGACATCGGCGCTGTGCAGGTAGCCTGGAAGTTTCAGGTAACCGGGGTTGTGTACATCGATCGCTGCATCAATGCCCAGTGACTTGGCGAGCGGCACGAATTCCTTGAAGTCGGAGTCGGTCAGAATCATCAGCCGCACATCACTCAACCGGCGGCGTACGATGGAAAAGGTCTGCAGCAGTAGATCCACGCCTTGGTAGGCGGCGAGGTTGCCGGCGAATACCAGCCGCCGGCCCTGCCGCAGCGGAGCTGGCGGTGAATCAAGTGCGGCGAAATGTTCGGTTTCGACGCCGTTGGGTATCACACTGATGCGACGTTCATCGACACGTCCCGCGGCGATGAGCGTGCTGCGAATGCTTTGGGTGACGGCGATGACGTGATCCGCGCGCCGCGGCAGATGCCTGTCAATGAAGCCACCGATCCACGCCTTCGCGCGGCGCGGCATACCCATTGAATAATAAGGCAGCTCCGACGAAAGCAATGTGTGGGCATCGTAAATGACGGGCAATCGTCTCCCCGGCGCCGTAGCGGCCAGCGCCGTCAGCAAGCCCTCATAGTGATGCGCGTGGATAAGATCGATGGATTGCGAGCCTCGCAATCGGCGCAGGGTCATGACGAGAAGCGGATCGAGCTGCAACAGTTTGCGCAAGTGCGGGCCTGGCTCACTATTGGTATAGCCGGGTACATTGCGGATCCGGTGTACCGCAAAGGGCAGCGGACCTGTCCTCTCCCCGATGTGATAGGTCACCATCTGCACGTCGTGGCCTCGGCGCGCCAGCGCCTCGGCCATGCGATAAATGCGCACCGGTGTGCCTCTCGGCCACGGGAACGGGCAGGCGGCAATCATCGCGATACGCACTAACTGCTCTCGGGTTTCATTCGATGCACCTATATGCACTTGCGCATGAGCTTCCAGTAGCCGCTTGCGAGGCCGCCAAAAAGGTTGATTGCCATCTGCGCGATCCTGCCACGACGGAACGCGGCCGTGAGTGGCAGCGGGCCGCCGCGCAGAATCGCTCGATCCGGCTTCTTGCGCGTGGCTTGCACTGCGGCACGTTTGCGACGCAGATCGGGAAGCTGACCGACAATTGACCGAAACGCGCTCCACCACACGCCAAACCAGCCTTTCCTGATCAATCCGGCCAATTGGAAGACTTCATACAGCAGCAGTACAGGCGACAACACCAGCAGTGTACGCAACGCATAGGACTTGCCGATGATCAGCCAACGATTGCGAATCAAGTAGAACATGCGCCGTCCAGCGACCGTGCGGCCGGGCCGATACGACAATTCGACGGTACCATCGCCATGCAGCACGGTCGCGCGCGGCTCGACCCAGGTTTCCATGCCGCGAAGATTGGCACGCACGCCAAAGTCGTGATCTTCGAGATTGAAAATAAAGTCTTCATCGAACAACTGGGAATCGAGCCAGCGCCTCCGATCAATGAGGAAACAAGCGGTCACCAGCGAGGTTGTGGTGACACAAGCCGAATCGATCTCGGTCGACAGCCGATCGGCATTTCGCGGAGCCATGAGACCCAGAAAATGACAATCGGCGCTGTCGTACTGAATCATCGCCGGGTGGCGTTCATATAACACCCGCGGTGCGACGAGCAGCGCTCTTGGTTTGGTCTGCAACCGCGAGTAAAGCGTCGCGGCGCATTCGGGCTGCAAGCGTACGTCGTTATCCTGAAACAGGATGACATCGAATCGGGCAGCGCCATAGCCCGCATTGCGTGCCCCGGCCGGTCCCGTATTGTCGCTCAACGCAAGAATCCGAACCTGCGGAAAATGGTTGCGCACCAATTCCAGGCTCGCATCGGTCGAGGCATTGTCGACCAACAAGAATTCCGAAACGCCACCCAAACTGTCTATGGCCGCTTGCAATGTACCGTTCAGATTCCCGGCACCATTGTGGTTGATGATGCAGAGGGTGATCGGTAGGGACATGAGTCTCGGTGATGCCGCTACGGGGAAGGCGGGGGGGATTGTTTGAACCACAAGGCGCGTGCCTCGACCAGCCCGCCTCCGAGTGCGGCCACCAGGGTGCCGGAGAATATCAGGAACGACCATGCGATCGCGCGCGGCGCGATGATTCCATAGGCCGCTGTTAGAAAAACCAGAGTAACTTCACGCACGCCCAGACCCAATACGGACAAAGGTAGCAACACAACCAGGTACACAGCGGTTCTCATCCACGCGACCGCGTAGAAACTGAGCTCGAGGTTCAACGCCTGCGCGAAGCTGAACATGGCCATTATCCCAAGAAGTTCCTGCGCCACCGACGCGGCAAGCATCGTTACCAGCGAACCGCGGCGCAGTTCGCGCATACGGGCAAGGTCGTTTGAGAACGCGAACAGCTTGCCATACAGCAGATTGTTTTTCAGAGATGCCAATCGCATGCCGCGCGCCACCAGCGACGCCAGGTAGTGCGCACGCCCGAAAATCAGCACATAGAGTGATAGCAAGGCAACGGTTGCCAACGCAAGGAACAGGCCGTCGGGGAGTCCTGTCAGCTTCCGATCGATGACCCAAAACGAGAGGCCAACGCTGACGGTGGTGAGGATCTCCGTAGCGCGATTGACAACGATGCAGGCCAGAGCCCGGCTCGCATCGACTCCGCGCTGCACGTACTTGATCCAACTGGCGGCGCCACCGGCGATTGCCCCCGGCAGCAGGATTCCGTAAAAACTTGTCGACAGTTGTGTAGTCAAAATCGTCTTGATGCTCAAACGAAGTGCCAGAGCGTCTGCGATGATTTTTATCCGGATCGCGTTCGGCAGACGCGTTACCAATTGCAGCGCGAATGCAAGAAGCACATATCTTGGATCGGCGTTGTTAAGTGCCCCGGCGATGTCCGCAAATGGAACTATACGAAGCAGGAAGCCCAGTACGGTGGCCGTGATGAGGCATTGGATGAACAGTCTTAAGGGTTTGATGGGACGGCCGGCGGGCATTGGTTGCTCATAGTACTCGCGAGACTTGGCGCGCAGCGCTTTTCCCATCAAATGGCCAATTGTCGGTAACCCTACTGGTGATCCCGCGGAATCGCATCCTCCCAAGACCTCTCCCGCACCAACACGCCATCCTTCAACAGCCTGCGGCTTCCTGTGTAGTAAAACTTCTCGCGGTCACTGCGCCACACCACCGTGCTCTCCCACCGCAGTGTCCGATCCTTGAGCTTCAACGTCGTCGTGTACTGGCCACGCACCGATGTCGTATCCGGGTGATTGTCATTGGACTCATGCGTGATGACCTCGGTCTCGTAGCGCTCGCCCCACGGGAAGCGATAGGCGCTGTCGTTGGTGGCCACCACCTTGGCGGCGCCGGTGCGCGGGTTGCGTTCCACGGAGGAGATTTCGCCGTAGCCGGAAGGTGTGCCGGTGTCCATTGATGCAAATCCTGGCAGCTTGTCCTCGCGATCATCGATGGGCTCGTAGCTGGGCACGGGGCGTTTCGCTTCCGGTATGACTGGCAGCACCAAATGCGTGGCATCCGCTCCGAGATACAGCTGCGTCGTCATCGCATACGGCGTCGGCCAGAGCATCGGCCACTGTGCATTGCTCACCGCAAAGCGCAGGCGATGACCGGCGGGGAACACCCAGGAGGTGAAGTGCATCTCGATGGGCAGCTCGAAGCGTTCGCCGGGCACGAGCGCCCTGGGCTCGCGCGCCGACACGCGATGCGCGCCATTCTGCGCAGCCGAGGCCACCAGCACCGTGGTGCCATCCGGCGCCACATCTTCCAGTCGCGCGATCCAATCGGCCTGGGGTGCATCGGCCGACACGGCTAGTTTCGCCAGCGGCAGGCCGAGAATCTCCATGTTCGAAGTCAGCGGCGCGGAATCGAAGGTGAGGCTGTACGCATCGCTCGGCCGCTGATCCGGCGCGACATCGCCGAACCACATCACCGGTCCGCCGGCTTCCACTCCGGTGGTGGGCACATAGCGCAATGCGAGGCTTGCCGCCTCCGACGCACCGTCGGCCAGTGAACGGTCCGCCCGCGGATACAGCATGCGCTGCTGCAGTCGCGCGATCGGCCAGCCGTCCTCGTATCGCCACTTGCCCGGCGCGGTCTCAAGATACGGCCCGGGCGGATGCCAGTCGCGCACGTACACGGCCAGGCGCGGCTCGTCCATGATCCCGGTGTCGCGGCCTTTGAGCCAGTAGTCGAACCAGCGCACCGCTTCGTGACGGAACTCGAAGCCGGGCTTTGGATACGGCTCGTGTGGAAAGGTGTGGTTCCACGCGCCGACAATCGCTTTCACCGGCGCCTTCAGGTGCTCGAGCATGCGCGGCACGCTGTCGCGGTAGCCGTCGTACCAGCCGCCGATCATCAAGGTGGCTGCCTGGATGGAATCATATCGCTCGCGCAGCGAGGTACGGTCCCAGAACGGCCCGTCGCGCTGCTGGCGTTTGTAGGTGAGTCCCCAGGGCGGGGCGTCGAAGCGGTCCTTGAAATACTGCTCGTCGATGCGGAACTCCGGCGCGCCGGGAATCGCATTGTGCAGATCCTGGCTCATCTCCCAGGAGTCCACGTGCATGATGCCGTCCATGAAGTGAACGTCGTCCTGATACAAATCATCGGTGGCATCCACCGCGATGATGGCCTTCAGCGCTGGCGGGCGGCGCATCGCCATGTGGATGGAATTGAAGCCGCCCCAGGAGATGCCGAACATGCCGACCTTGCCGTTGGAGAAGGACTGCTTCGCCAGCCACGCGATCACCGTGTCGCCGTCCTGGTTCTCGATGTCGCTGTACTCGTAGGGGATGAGTGTGCCTTCGCTGTTGCCGGTGCCGCGGATGTCGACGCGCGCGACCACGTAGCCACGGCGCACGAAATAGGCGTACATCGGGTAGCTCTCGCCGCGGGATTCGGTCTTGCGGTAGGGGAGGTATTCGAGCAATACGGGGAAGCGGGCGGTGTCGCCTTTTCCCTTGGGGCGCCAGATGTCGGCGGCGAGCTTCACGCCGTCGGGCATGGTGATGGAGGCCTCTTCCATCGTGACGTCGAAAGTGGGGGGTGAGGCGGGGAGGGGTTTGGGGCGGGAGTACGCGGTGCTCGCTATGGCGCATGACACAAGTAACATGGCGGCGAGGCGCTGCGTGCTCATCGATCGGCTCCTGTCGGATGATGGAGAGATGGTGCCATAGTTGTCGGCAGAGCGGGTGGGGGCGAAACTCGACTCGCTTGGCCGATCGTTTTGCAGGGCTGGTATGCTTCCGGTATGAAAATCACGACTGCGTTTACCGCCTTGTCCGCCACTCTGATTCTTTACACCACGCACGCGCTCGCCGCCGCGCCGCCCTCTGCCGGTGTCGAGGATGCACTGAAATCCCTGCAATCAGTCCAAGCCCTGGGAGAGGTGGCGCTCTCGCCCGACGGTAAGACTTTGGTATTCGGCCGCACCATCCCCGGCAAGCGAGGTGGGGCGGACGTGGACATCTCGGCCCTGTTCATCGCCAATGCCCGCGACGGTTCGCACGCGGTTCCGCTCACGGCATGCCCCGGCACGGCCTGCGATGAGCATGGCGCAGCCTGGTCGCCCGATGGCCGGCAGCTGGTCTTCGTCACCACGGATGCGCAGGATCAACCGCAGCTGGCGGTGGCCAATGGCAGCGGCAAACAGGTGCGGATCATCACCCACGCCAAGGGTCCGGTCGATGTGCCGCGCTGGTCGCCGGACGGCAAGCAGGTCGCCTTTCTCTATTCTTACGGTGCCCCCAAGACACCCGGCCCCCTGAACCCGTTGTCGCGCGATGCGGGGGTGCTGTCCTCGACGGTGTTCGAACAGCGACTTGCTGTGATTCCCGTGAGTGGTGGTGAACCCGCGCTGCTCGGCCCGCCCGATCTGAACGTCTATGAATATGATTGGTCGCCGGATGGCACGCGCTTCGTCGTCACCGCGGCGCACGGCTCCGGCGATGCCAACTGGTGGCTGGCCGAACTCGACCTCATCGATGCGCGCAGCGGCGCCATCACGCAGATTCTCAAACCCGCGATGCAGATGGCCTCTCCGCGCTGGTCCGGCGATGGCGCCCGCATCGCTTTCATCGGCGGGATCATGAGCGATGAGGGCATCACCGGCGGGGATGTGTTCGTCGTGGCGGCGGCGGGCGGCGAGCCCGTCAACGTCACGCCCAATCTCAAAGCATCGATCAATACGATCACCTGGAACCATTCCCCCAAACATCTGGTGGCCACCGGCTTCGCAGCCGGCGATGGCGTGCTGTACGAGATCGATGCCGACGCGCGCTCGCAGCGGGAACTGTGGCGCGCGCCGCAGATGATCTGGGCGAACAGCCTGATAGGCTTTGCGCCGGGCGATGCGGGCATCTCGCTGTCGCGGGACGGCAAACAGTCGGCCGTCATTCGCCAGTCCTATACCTCGCCACCCGAGATTGAAACCGGCGCGCCGGGCAAGTGGAAGCGCATCTCCGCGTTCAATGCCGGCGTGCGGCCGCTGACCGGAAAGGCGACGAACGTCTTTTGGAAGAGCGATGAATTCAGCATCCAGGGCATGCTGATCGCACCGCCGGTGGTGGAGCCCGGCAAACGCTATCCGCTGGTGGTGAATGTACACGGCGGCCCGGCGTTTGCGCATTATCCCTTGTTCCCGACGGGCGCTGAAGCCTACGACGCCGTGCTGGCCAGCCGCGGCTTCTTCGTCTTTGCGCCCAACCCACGCGGCAGCTATGGCCAGGGTGCGGCCTTCGCGCGCGCCAATGTCCGTGACTTCGGTTATGGCGATCTGCGCGACATCCTGCGCGGCCTGGATGCGGTCACGGCGCAGGCGCCGGTGGACCCTGCGCGCGTGGGTATCGTCGGCTGGAGCTATGGCGGCTACATGACCATGTGGGCCATCACCCAAACGAACCGCTTTGCGGCTGCTGTGTCAGGCGCAGGATTGTCAAACTGGCAGAGCTACTACGGCACCAACAACATCGACACCTGGATGCTGCCGTTCTTCGGCGCATCGGTGTACGAGGATCCCAAGGTCTACGAGCGCAGTTCGCCCATGACCTTCATCAAGAACGCGCGCACGCCCACGCTGCTGCTGAGCGGGGACCGCGATGCGGAAGTGCCGGTCACTCAGTCTTATGAGTATTGGAATGCGTTGCGCCGGCTCGGCGTGACCACGGAGTTCGTGGTGTATCCTGACGAGGGGCATGCGTTTCAAAAGCATGAAGATCAGGCCGATGTGATGACGCGCGTGGTGGGGTGGTTTGACCGGTTTTTGAAGTAAGGTTCATTGGAGCGCTGACTTGGATTTAAGCGGTAATTTGACCGACGAGACCTACCGGCATCCGCTGCCGGTGAGGTTGTGGCATTGGCTGACGGCCGCCACCGTCCTGGGTCTGCTCTTTACCGGCATCTGCATCCTGAACGTGCACCCGCGACTGTATTGGGGTGAGGTGGGTAACGAAGGCACGGCAGCGGTGGTCGGCCTCGACCCTGCAGGACCGGCGGTTGCCGGCCATGCGGCGCCCGCGGTCTTGAACATCGGGCACGCAAAGTTCGATGTCACGGGCATTACCGGCGTGCCGTTCGATTACGGTAACGACGGCACCTACTTCATGATCTTCAACGCGCCGGAGAGCTGGCATTTTGGCGGCCTTAGGGCCTGGCACTTCGCGCTGGCTTGGGTGTTGGTGACGGCTGCGGCCGCGTATGCGGTGTATCTGCTGCTCAGCCGACGCTTGGGCCGCATGTGGCTGCCGACTTCAGCGCAGCTCGCGCCCGCCGCGATCCGCCGCGATTTCTGGCAGCACCTGACCTTGCGGCGCGCGGATGACCGCCAGTACAACCTGTTGCAGAAGCTGGCCTACCTTGCCGTGCTTGGCTTGCTGCTGCCGCTGATGGTGCTCACGGGGCTGACAATGTCGAACGCCGTGACTCTTCGCTTCCCGGAGTTGTTCACGCTGTTCGGCGGGCGCGAGTCGGCGCGAACCCTGCACGCGCTTTTTGCTGCACTCATGATCCTGTTCATTCTCGTGCACGTCTTCCAATCCTTCGTCGCCGGCATCGTGAATCAATTGGGCGCGATGTTGACCGGCTACTACCGTCTTCACAAGGAGACGCCATGAGCACGCTATGGACGCGGCGATCGGTGCTGACGGCCGTGGGCGCCGGCGCCGCGGCGGCGCTGGGCATCGAATTGGTTCGAAACGAGGACTGGTCGAGGGCGTTCGTCGATGGCGCCGAGCGCCTCACGCTGCGCACCCAGCGGTTGATCCTGGCCAAGCGGCCGCTGGCCCGCGAGTTCTCGCAGGCCGAGGTGTCGGCGCACTTTCCCGTGAACGGCAGCCGCGTGGCGCCGGGCGCTGACTACCAGCGCATGGTGGAAAGCGGATTTCGCGACTGGCGACTGCGGGTGCACGGGCTGGTGCGCCAACCGCTTGCGCTATCGCTGCAGGACTTGAAGCGTCTTGCCATGCGCTCGCAGATCACCATGCACGCCTGTGATGAAGGCTGGAATGCGATCGGGCAGTGGGGCGGCGTACCGCTGGGACTGCTGCTGACGATGGCGGGGGTTGTCGCGTCTGCAAAATACGTGGTGTTCCACTGCCTCGACAAGAAGGATTCCAACGGCGAGTTCTACTACGAAAGCCTCGACCTGTTCGATGCCTATCATCCGCAGACCATCCTGGCCTATGAGATGAACGGCAAGCCGTTGCCGGTTGGACACGGTGCGCCCTTGCGTTTGCGCGTGGAGACGCAGATCGGCTACAAAAATGCGAAATATGTCGATCGCGTCGAGGTGGTCGATCGCCTCACCGGCTTTGGCAAGGGCCGCGGTGGCTGGTGGGAGGATTCGGACAATGCGCTGTGGTATGCGGGGCAGTAGGCGGACAGGGAAGTAGGGTCGCTACGAACACGGGAGAGCAGCGATGAAGGGACGCGTAGCGTTGGTGACGGGCGGTGGCCGCGGCATTGGGCGCGAAGTAGCATTGCTGCTGTCGGCGGCGGGAGCCCGCGTGATGACGGTCGCGCGCAGCTCAACGGAACTGGCGTCCGTCGGTCTGGATTACGTAGCCGCCGACCTCGGCACGACCGAGGGCTGCGCCCGGGCCGTCGCGGAGACCGAGCGCCGCCTCGGCCCGATCGATCTGCTGGTGGTGAACCACGGCATCGGCTCGGCCCACGAGAAGCTGGTGTGGGAACAGGATCCGGCCGTGTGGCGCGAGACGATGCGCATCAATCTCGACGCGCCGTTTGAACTTGCGCGGCTCACGGTGGGCGGCATGTGCAAGCGCGGCTTCGGCCGGCTCGTCTTCACCAGTTCGACTGCGGGCGAAAAAGCGGAGCGGTCGGGCAGCGCCTACACGGCCTCCAAGCATGGTGTGATCGGTCTCGCTCGCGCCGTCGCGCAGGATGCGGGGCCGTTCGGCGTCACCTCCAATGCGGTGCTGCCGGGTTGGGTGCGAACCGAAATGGCGGAGCGCTCGGCGAGGACCTCGGCGGAGCAGCGCGGCATCACGGTGGAGCAGGTGTGGAGCGAGCGTGCCGCCATCTATCCACAGAACCGGGTGCTGGAGCCGCGCGAGGTGGCGGAGGTGATCGCATTCCTGTGCAGCGATGCGGCGGGGGGCGTGAATGGGGAGGCGATCACCGTGGCGTTGGGTGGTATTTGGTAGGCGTTCGGCTGCAAAGCAGGCGATGGACTCTCCGTCTGTCTGCCATCGGCGACGCTAGACCTGCGAGTTTCTCTCGTGATCCAATCTGCGGTTAGATTCTACCGGGAGTAAACAATGAGAGCGCTGATGCCAAGAACCTTGGTCGCCGTCACGATGGTGGCGTTCGTATCCTCTTCGATTCTGCCGGCGGTTGCTCAGGCCGGGATCATCAGCACTGCCAGCACTTTTGGGTTCGATACGCAGGAGGCGCGCAGCGCAAATCTTGCCAAGGTCCAGGCACAATTGGCGCGAGCCGAAGTTCAGAAAAGCCTGGCGGCATACGGAGTCACGCCCGAGCAGGTGCAGGCACGGGTGGCTGCACTGACGGATCGTGAAATCGGCAGTCTGGCGCAGCGCATTGATCAGGCTCCGGCGGGTGCCGACGGAGGTATTCTGGCCGTCATCGGCATCGTGTTCGTGGTTTTGCTGATTCTGGACTACATCGGAGTGATTCATATCTTCACCCATCGTCGGTGAGGGGGGAAACTCTCCGGGTCCTGTTTGCAGCATTGCTCGCGGGTCTCTGCGCGGCCTGCGGTACGGTTCGAGAAACACAATCCGATATGGAGCCTGCGCGGATAGAACTGACCGCCGTTCCGTTTTTTCCTCAAGATAGATACCAGTGCGGTCCGGCGGCACTCGCCACCGTGCTTGCTGCCACGGGCGTTGCCGTCACACCCGACGAACTCGTTCCGCAAGTGTACCTGCCCGGCCGGCGCGGTAGCCTGCAGGCAGAACTGGTCGGATCCGCGCGCCGCCACGATCGCCTGCCGTACATTCTTGCGTCCACCACGGATGCTTTGCTGCGCGAGGTCCGTGCAGGCTACCCGGTGCTGGTGCTGCAGAACTTTGGCTTTCGCAGCGCACCGATCTGGCATTTTGCAGTGGTCGTCGGATTCGACCCGGCGCACCGCCAGTACATCCTGCGCTCGGGCACGAAGGCCCGCGAAACTCTGGCGGCGGGGCGCTTCGAGGCGACCTGGCGACGGGCCGATTCCTGGGCAATGATCGCACTGACTCCGCCGCAGTTACCGGCGGATACGGACTCACAACGATACCTGGAGGCGGTGAGCGGCCTGGAAGCAGCGGGGCGCGCCCAGCCGGCCGAGATGGCCTACCGCGCTGGGCTTTCGCGCTGGCCGGACGATCCGCGTGCGTGGCTGGGGTTGGGTAACATCGCGTGGAGCCAAGGCCATTGGCGTGAGGCCCGAACGGCCTACCGCGAACTGCTCAGGCACGAGCCTGACAATGCGGCCGCCCGCAACAACCTCGCCCTGGCGCTGTTACGGGAAGGCTGCCGGGAACTTGCCGAGGAGGAGATCGGCCGTGCGCTCGCCTCCGCTGGATCGGGCCGGTTTGCCTTGGCGGTTGCGGACAGCGCTGCCGAGATTCGCGCATCGCCGGATGTAGGACCGAAAGATCCGGCAGCCTGCGAGGATCATTGACCTCGCAATCAGTCGACTCAACTCCCATGACCCGAATAACCTGGCGTCAGACGATGCAACACTGCCGTATACTCGGCCCGCAGCACAACAATAGGAGAAAACCAGCATGAACTTCGGCGACTCCGTCAGCACCTGTTTCAAGAAATATGCAGACTTCAATGGCTGTGCCTCCAGGCCGGAATTCTGGTGGTGGGTGTTGTTCACCTTCATCGCAACCGGCGTGCTCGGCGCGCTCAGTTCCAAATTATCCGCGGCGTTCTCGGTGGCAACCTTTCTTCCGTCCATCGCCGTCGGCGCGCGCCGGCTGCACGACACCGACCGCAGCGGCTGGCTGCAGCTGCTGGGCCTGATTCCGATCGTCGGATGGATCATCCTGATCATCTGGTGTGCGCAGGAAGCAAAGACCCCGAATCGATATGCGCAAGGACAGACGGCCGCTTGATCCCGGAACCTGCGCCGGGTCTTGCTTCGCCATGAATCGTTGCGCGGCGCATTGGGCGAAAGGCATCCTCGCGATGCCATTGATGTTGCTTGCCGCGTGCGGCGGGGGCGGCGGCGGTTCGTCCGCACCGCCGCCGACCTACACGGTGGGCGGCACGGTCAGCGGGCTCAGCGGGTCGGGCCTTGTCCTGCAGAACAACCTCGACACGGGCTTCGCAGTATCCGCATCGGGTGCATTCGCTCTTCCGGGGCGTCTGGGCAGCGGCGCCGCATATTCCGTGAGCGTGGTGACGCAGCCTTCCTCGCCATCGCAGGACTGCGTGGTCACGAACGGTTCGGGCACCGTGGGCAGCGCGAACGTGACGAATGTGGCTGTCGCCTGCACCACCATTGCGTTCACGGCTCTGGCCAACCCTGCACCGGCCGGCGGCTATCTGAGTCTGCTGCTGACCGACGGCCGCGTCATGATGCAGTCGATCAACGACGCCGGCGTGTTCTATGGGCTGACACCTGACGCCTTCGGCGACTATGGGAAGGGCACGTGGCGGCAGCTTGCGAGCCCGCCGGCTGGTTACGCACCCGATGCGGGGGCGGAAGCGGTGCTGGCGGACGGGCGGGTGCTGTTCGTCGGCGGCGAATACAACCAGAACCAATATGCCACGCCCTTCGCTCCCAGCGCGCTGACCAACATGTCCGCACTTTACGATCCGGTTGCCGATGGATGGACCATGATTGCGCCACCGCCTGGCGTCGACTATATCGGCGATCCGCCCTCGACCGTCATGCCGGACGGCAGCTTCGTTTTCGGCACGAAGCTGGGGCGGGAAATGTGGCGTCTGGACCCGGTGAGTCTGACCTGGACGTCGCTGCCCACCACCGGCAAAGCGGATGATTTCCCCGAGGAAGGCTGGACGTTGTTGCCCAATGGCAATCTGTTCACCATCGACGTCGGGACTCCGCCGCACGCCGAACACTATGATCCGCTCGCCGCGCAGTGGTACAGCGACGGCAATACACCCGTCGTTCTGACCTCGCCCACGAGCTACCCCAACGGTCTGACCTATGGTCCGGCGCCGGTTCAGGTGGTCGGTGGCGTCAGCTATGGTCCGGGACCGGCGGGCACTTACTTCCCGCCGGGCGAAGTCGGTCCCGCCCTGTTGCTGCCCGATGGAAGCGTCTTTGCCACCGGCGCCGATAATGGGGGAAACACGGGTCACACGGCGATCTACACGCCCGGACCCACGCCTGCGGACCCCGGAAGTTTCAGAGTAGGACCGGATTTCGGCGTGGGCGACAGTGCCTTGGATGCCAGTGCGGCCTTGCTGCCCTCCGGGCATGTGTTGGTCGCCTCACCCTCGGGCAACTTTTACGAATTTGACGGGACGGCGATGACGCTCACGGGCACTTTGCCGAGCAACGGCGGCAGCACGCTGTACTTCGTTCTGCCCCTGCCCAGCGGTCAGGCATTGGTGAGCGGTGGCGTCACGCAGATTTATGCGGGCGGCGGCAGCGCCAATCCAGCCTGGGCGCCGACCATCACCGCCTCTCCGGCGAGCGTCACTCGCGGCTCGACGTACACGATCTCCGGCACGCAATTCAACGGCCTGTCGCAGGCCGCCAATGTCGGTGATGAATTCAATGCCGCCACCAACTATCCCCTGGTGCGCATCACCAATACCGCAACGGGTCATGTGTTCTACGCGCGCACTCACGATCACAGCACCATGGGCGTGGCGACCGGCAGCCGTGCCGTTTCCACGCAGTTCACCGTGGCGGCGGGCACGGAAACCGGCGCGGGTTCCCTGGTCGTCGTGGCCAATGGCATCGCATCGACGCCGGTCGGCGTGACGGTGAATTGAATGAGAACACTTTCATCGTGAACCGCATCCTCAGCCACCGCGAATCACCGCAGCATCAACCGCTGGATGCCGGCGCCGATTCGCTGCTGCGGGCCGCATTCGATCTCGCCGCCGACGGTCTGGTCATCGTCGACGCGGATCGCTCCGGCCTGAGCATCGTGCGCGCCAACGCGCGGCTGGCGAAAATCTGCGGACTTGCCGCCGAACAACTGTGCGATCGTGACCTGTGCGATTGGGTCGACGCAGCCGACCGCGCCGGACTACGGACTTTGGTTGCGTCGGCCTCGGAAAACAAGGAAGTACCACGGGGCGACTTCCGTTTCCATGACCGTAATGCGCAGACTTGGTCCTGCCAGGTCAGCGTGCGGCGGCTCGGCATCGATGACAAGCGATCGCTGGTGTTGCTGACCTGCACCGATGTGTCCGCGAGAGTGGCGCAGTCTGCGGCGCATTCCTCCGAGCTGCGCTTCCGCGCGCTGATGGAGAACTCTCTGGACTTGATGATCGTGATCAACGCGCGCGGAGAGGTTCAGTTCATCAACGAAACCGGGGTGCGCCGCCTGCTCGGCTTCGGCGCGCAGCAGATGCTCGGACGCAGCATCTTCGAGTTCATTCACCCGGACGACATTGCCAGGACCCGGGAATCGCTGGCGTTGCACATGGTGGATCCCGGCCGCGCCGGCCGGTACACCTATGAGCTGCGCGCACGGCATGCCGATGGCAGCTGGCGCTGGGTCGAGACGCTCGGTGCAAACCTGCTCGAAAACCCGCATGTGCGCGGCATGGTCGTCAACGCCCGCGACATCACCGACCGTAAGGCGGCCGAGGCGGAACTGCAGAAGAGCCACGAACAGCTCGACTCAGCCCTCAACTGCGCCAACATCGGCACCTGGGAATTCGACATCGCGACTTCCACGATCTATTTCGATTCCGTATGCGCCGGCCTGATGGGCAGCGAGCCTGCGCCGATAGTGGCCGATCTGTCCTGGCTGCAAACCAACCTGGACTCGGAGGATATCGAACGGGCGCGCATCGCGCTGCGTGTTCACCTAAAAGGAGAGAGTCCCTGGTATGAAGTCGAATACCGGATGCGGGCGCCGGACGGCGCGCGCCGCTGGGTCTACGCGCGCGGCCGCGCCAGCGGCAGATCGCCGGAGGGCCGGGTGACGCGCATCAGCGGCGTGCTCCTGGACGTCGACGCGCGCAAACGCGCGGAGCTGTCATTGTTGAATACCGAACGGCGATTCGACGTGGCGATGAGCGGCGCCAATGCCGCCTTGTACACCGTGAACCTGCAGAGCAACCAGGCCTTCCACAGCAGCAGCTGGTATCAAATGACCGGCTTCGATGACGCGGATTGGCGTTCGCGCGAGAATCCGTGGCAAAGCCGCCTGCACCCGGAAGATGCCGGGCCGGTGCTCAAGGCCGTAAACGACTATCTGCAGGGCCGCTGCGCCAGCTACGAAGTCGAGTATCGCTACCTCACGAAGTCGGAGCGCTGGATCTGGCTGTTCGACCGCGCCAGCATCGTCGAGCGCGACGCGCTCGGACGCCCCGTCACGCTGGCTGGCACACTCATCGACATCAGTGCGCGCAAACTGGCCGAGGAAGGCCAGAGACAGAGCGAATTTCGCTATCGCAGCGTCGCCGATATGACGCTTGGCTACGTGCATGAGTCGCGTTTCGACGCAGCTGCTCAATCCGGCTACGAGGTTGTCTGGGCGAGCAAGGGCTTTGCGGACGTCTTCGGCTGTTCGGTGGAAGAGTACAACCGGCGCGGCGGGATGCGCGCCTTTTATCTTCCGCAGGACATCGCCAACGCGGAGGAGCGTGTGGCCAGACTGATGCGCGGCGAGCGCGCCGAGGGCGAAGTACGGCTGCTGCGTGCCGATGGTACGCTGCGCTGGCTGCATGCGATCAATGAGCCCATCAGGCACTCCGGGACGGGGGAGGTCATCGGGATGCTGGGCGTGGCCCACGACATCACCGAGCGCAAGAGTCTCGAACACGAAATCATCGAAGTCGCCAATCGCGAGCAGCAACGCATTGGCAGCGATTTGCACGACGGTCTGGGACAGGAGTTGACGGGCATTGCACTGCTCTTGCGGTCATTCTCTGAGCAGCTGGCTCGCGAGTACCCGCAAGGCCGCGCGTCCATCGATGAGGTCATCGGCATCGTCAATCAGACCATCAGTGGCGCTCGCGCGTTGGCGCGCGGTCTGTCGCCCGTCACGCTCGAGCATGGCGGGCTCGTCGCCGCGCTGCGCGGGCTCGCGGTGCACGCCAAAGAGCGCTACGGACTGACCGTGCGCTATCGCAGCTCGGCTGCGACGCTGCTGCAAGTGGATGCGGCAACCGCCAATCATGTGTATCGGATCGCGCAGGAGGCGCTCACCAATGCGGCGCGCCATAGCGGCGCGAGCATGGTCTCGCTGCATCTGCGGGTGGACGCCAACGGACTGAAACTCACCATTTCGGACAACGGCGCCGGCATGGCGGCACCGGCCGATTCGCAGCAGGGCATGGGCTTGCGCATCATGGCGTACCGGTCACGCATGATCGGCGCCAGCCTGTCAATCGAGAATCGGCGGGACGGCGGTCTGCAGATACGCCTCAATCATCAGCCACTGCGAGACCCAGCAGGATCGTCGTCGCACCCATACACCAGTTGATGCCGTTGGCTTTCGCCGGCACATAGTCAAGCCGGGACCAGCGCCAGCGCGCGGATGGGGCTGCCGGAGCCGTTCTTGATTTTCAAGGGTGCGCAAAAAATCACCGCGCCGGTCGGTGGCAGAAGATCCAGGTTCGCCAGACACTGCAGGCCATAGCGGCCGGAGCCGTGCATGTAGTAGTGGCACGGGTACGGCGGCTTGAGGTGATAGCCTTGCCCGGCGTCGGTGCCGATGGACTCGGTTCCAAAACCGACCACATCGCGCTCATCGACGAGGAATCGGACCGCATCGGTGGCAGGTCCAGGCGTGTGTTGACCCGCCGCGTCGTAGTTTTGAAACGCGGCCGGGTCGGAACGCTTCGACCAATCCGTGCGCATGAGCACCCAGGATCGCGGTGGAATGCGCCCGTGCGCCGATTCCCAGCGTCTTACGTGATCCGCAGTCAGCAGAAAATCCGGGTTGGAGGTCGCTTCCGCGGAGCAGTCGATCACGCATGCCGGACCCACTAGATGCTGCGGCGGTATGGTGTCGGTGGCATTGTTGGGCAGATCACGGCCGGAAATCCAATGGATCGGCGCATCGAAATGCGTTCCGGTGTGCTCGCCGCAGGAGAAATTATTCCAGTACCAGGCCGGCCCGCGCTCGTCGTAGCGCGAAACCTCCTCCATGCGAAACGGCCAGCACTGACCGAACTCCGGCGGCAGCGCGATCGCGGGAAACTGTGGGGACAATGTTTGCGTCAAATCGACGACGCGGACTCGTCCTGAGACGAGCTCCGCCGCCAGCGAAATCAGTGAACTTGCAGCCATGCGCGCGTGACCCTCGATTCAATTGGTGACCGGGTATTCAAATGCTGAGTTCTTTTTCGAGAACTTTGGGGCTTTCCTGCCAGCGCGCCAGCCACTCCTGGGCCACATCGCCTGGGTACACGTCCTCGACGCCGTCCTGCAGCGCGCTGAGGATCGCCTTGGCGAGGGCTTCCGCGCTCAGCTTCGGCGCCGGCAGGGTTTGATTCCACTCATCGTCAATGGGTCCGGGGAATACGTTGATCACGCGGATTGCGCTGGATCGCATCTCGGCGCGCAGGCACTGCGACAAGGAGAGCGCCGCCGCCTTCGATGCCGAGAACGTGCCGTGCGGTGGGAAATTGCTCAACGCGTAGATGGACAGCAGATTGACCCAGGCGACGGCGCTGGACTGGCCGTCGGCGGCGCGCGCGCGCATTGCCGGTGCGAACTCCTGCGCCAGACGCAGCAGGCCGAAGTAGTTCACATCCATTTCCGCGCGCGCCGTCTCCACGCCGCTGCGCGAGGAGATTCCGTGGGTGCGATGCACCTCGGCCGTGTTGATCAGGATGTCGACCTTGCCGCCGATCTCGGCGGCGATTTCCCGCACCGATTGCGAGTCAGTGAGCTCCAGCGGCAGCAGCGCAACCTGCGGCAAGGTGGCAAGCTCAGCGAAGCGGGCGGTTTCTTTCCAGGGCTCTGCGTGTCCCACCCAAATCAGATCCGCACCGGCCGCGGCGAGTCCCCGCACCACGGCCTGCCCGACCGCGCTCTTGCCGTCGGTCACCAGCACTTTGCGGAATTTCGGATCGCAGGTCATTTCACGAAGCTGGCGGTCATCGGCCATATTGGGCACCTCATCCATTGGAAAAGCTACGAGCACGCCCTGGCCGGCCTTGTCGAGCCGGGCGCCTAATCGAACCCGCGCCGGGGCCGGCGGGCAGCCGGCATGCAGATGCGCCACCACCGTGGGACCCACATCGAGTCGTACCAGCGCCAATCGCCACGGAACCCGCTCTTGAAAGAACGTATCGTGGCTGTGACGCACCGTGGTTGTGGCGAGCAGCTCGCCGCTGCCTTCTTGCGCGCGCCAGCACAGCTTGCCCGACAGACAGCGATGGCACGACTCGCGCGGCGGATATTGCACGGCGCCGCAGTCGTTGCAAACCTGCAGTTCAAACCGGCCTCGCGATGCCGCCGCGGTCAAGCCCAGCGCTGCGCGAGAGCGAGCCGAGGGCGGCAGCAAGGGAAGCCGCGTGCGCAGGATCGGATTTTTGCGCGGCGGTTTCGGCAGCGGCGGGATCATGTGGCCGCCCGGCTCAGCACAGCCGCTCCCGAGCACAGACCGCGATCGTAGGTGATCATGCCGTAACCCACGGCGATTCCGAAGCGCGCATTCGCGACGGGGCGCGCCAGATTGCACTCCGTCAGCTGCCGGATCGACTCCACGAGGCCGAGAAAGCCTGCGGCACAACCGGCTTGGCCGACGGACAGCTGTCCGCCGCTGGTGTTGATCGGAAAGCTGCCATCCGTGGTGAAGGTATGGCGACGCACGAACTCCGGCCCCTCTCCCTTGGCGCAGAAGCCGAGGTCTTCAAGCTGTATGACCGACATCACCGGATAGTCATCGTAGGTCTGGACGAAGTCGACATCCGCCGGATCAATTCCCGCGGCGCCGTAGAGATGCTCGCGATCCAGCACCCAGCCGCCGCGGGTCTGAATGGGATCGTCGGGGAACGCGTTGTGGCGCTCGCAGGTTGAGCGCACGGTGACGAAGGGCAGGTTGAGCGACTCGGCACGCTGCCGCGTCATCACCAGAAATGCTTCCGCACCCGCGCAGGGCATGACGCAATCGAACAGCCGGATCGGGTCGGCGATCAGCCGCGCGTTCAAATAATCCGGCAAGGTGAGTTTTTTCTTGAATATCGCATGAGGATAGCCCAACGCATTGTCGCGCTGCGCGACGCAGATCTTACCGAAGTCTTCCCGGGTTGCACCGTAGCGGCGCATGTAATAGTCGGTCAGAAAGGCAAAGCTTGCATTGGGTCCGCCGGAGCCGTAAGGAAACACGGCGTCGCGTGCGAACACGCTGAAGCTGCCCAGGCTCTGCCGGAACGCATCGACGCTGTTGGTATCGGCGCCGATGCACGCGACCACTTCGGCATCGCCGCACTGCACGGCGCGCAGCGCACGGCGCAGCGCAACGATGCCGCAGGCTCCTCCCAGCGGAAGGTGATCGAGCCAGCGCACTGTCACCCCGAGGTGCTGCGTGACGCCGATCGCCGTGTCCGGCGCCAGCATGAAGCTGCCCAGGCTCAAGCCGTCGACGGCGGCTTTCCTAAGACCCGACGCCGTCAGCAGTCGCGCCAATGCCTGCGCCACGAACCAATGCGCGCTGCGGATCGAGTACCTGACATAAGGCACCGTGACCGGCGCAGCAAGCACCACGTCCCGGTAGTCGCGGGAGCTGCCATTCGCGGTCATTTCGGGATCATCCACGGCATCAGATACTGCTGTGCCGCGACCAGCAGGCCCAGCACCACAGTCAGCACGATACTGTGAATGAAGGTGCGCGCGAACACACGGCCCTCGCTGCCCGCAAGATGGGTCACCGACACGCCGGTGGCGATGTTCTGCGGAGAAATCATCTTGCCCATCACTCCGCCCGAGGAGTTGGTGGCGGCGAACAACACCGGGCTCAATTGCAGCTGATTCGCCGCCACCACTTGCAGATTGCCGAACAACGCGTTGCCGGCGGTGTCGCTACCGGACAGCATGACGGCCAGCCAGCCCAGGAACGGCGAGAGCAGAATGAACAGATGCCCGGTGGAGGCTACGCCCTGGCCCAGCGTGTAAGCCAGTCCGGAATAATTCATGAGATACGCAAGACCCACGATGAGCATGACGGTGATCCCGGCCCGCCAATACTGGCGCAGCGTCGTGCCCATGCAGCCGAAGAACTCCCGCACCGGCATTCGCGCGGTCAGCGCGGTGACGATTGCCGCCAGCAGGATCGCGGTGCCGGTTCCCAGCGGCTGCAACGTCCAGATGGCATCGTACGGCTTGCCGCCGTAAACCGTGATTGAAATGGCGTGGTGCAATCCGGGCCAGGCGATTTTCTGCTGTCCGATGGCCGGCACTTTCAGAGACGTCCACGCAATCACGATCACCGACAGGATGATCCAGGGGAGCCATCCTTGTTGCGCGCCGTGGCGCGTGCCGGACGCATCTTGCCGGACCGTGTTCTCGCCGCCAATGGCAAACGCGGAGTCGGCGGCCGGCCGCCAGAACTTCAGGAACAACAGCGTGGAGGCCAGCGCGCCAAGCGATGAAATGACATCAGTCAAGGTGTAGTCGATGAAGTTGGAAACGATGAATTGGCATACGGCAAAGCTTCCGCCCGCCACCAGCAGGAACGGCCAAAGCGCCTTCACTGATCGCAAGCCGCCGTACAAAGCGGTCACATAGAACGGCAGGAGGATGGCGATGAGGGGCAGCTGCCGGCCAATCATTGCGCCCAGCGTGGCGGCGGGCAGTCCGGTCACGGCACCGAGCACGGTCACCGGCGTGCCCAGCGCACCATAGGCCACGGGTGCAGTATTGAAGATCAACACGTACACCAGCGCCTCCAGCGGCGCGAAGCCGAGCATGATGAGGAGCGAACTGGCGATGGCCACCGGTGTGCCAAATCCGCACAACCCTTCGAACAGGGCGCTGAAGCAGAATCCGACGACGATCAGCACCACGCGCCGGTCATCGGGCAGATGATGGGTCAGCCAGCGGCAGAACGCGTCGAACCGGCCCGACTTCACCGCCACGTTGTACACCAGCAGGGCATTCACGACGATCCAGATCACCGGCGAGAGCGCGAACACGGCGCCGAAAGCCAGTGAATCCAGCGCAAGTCCCGCGGGCACGCGCCACAGGGTGATGGCGATCGCCAGGGCGGCGAGCAATCCCGCCAGCGCCGCCATCCATGCCGGCCGGCGCAACACGCCCAGAACGAACAGCACGACGATGACAGGAATCCCCGCAACGAGCGTGGACAGCGCAAGGTTCCCGGCCACCGGTGCGATCAGTTGAGGGAACATGAGCGCTCCTCGCCTCGCACCGGTGTCAGTGTTCCGTGCACAAAGCCACACCTTGCCGGGTCAGGCCCGCCGTACAGGCCAGATCCCGGTTCAGCTGATGCAGCAGTTGCGCATTGTGCCGCAACGCGGCCTCGAGGATCCGCGCCTGCCGTTGCGCGGCCACCATGTCGCCGCGCTCCACCGTTTCGGTGAGTCCCGGCAGCTCCAGGTGCGCGTAGGTCTGCCGGCACGCGTATAAAATGTGCTTGTACCAGGGGCGCCCGGGGATGCCTTCGGGGTTCAACCAATGGCGCTCGATGCCCATCATCCCGCGGTTGATCTGATCGGAGAGCAGCGGATCGGGCGGCCCGGACGCAAGCGCCGTCTGCACCGATTCGTTCAAGTCTTTTCCGCCGCGCTCGAACTCATCGATCGCCACGCGCAGCGAGTCCAGTTCCAGTTTGCTCAGGTCGCTGTCCTTGCTCAGTGTGTTCAGATACTGGCGAATGTGCGCGGCATAGCTGCCGAAATCAAAGGGCAGAAAATCCGCGTTCGACAGGCGCAGGGCGAGAACGCCGAGGACTTGCGCCATGACTGTGTGATAGCGGTATCCGGGATCGCCGAAGTGATTCATCCAGAAGTAGTTGTCGTAGGCCGAATGGTAGACGCCGTAGGGGCCGGTGAAGGACACGTCCAGCACCGGCACACCGGCATGATCGAGCAGCGCCGCGTAGTCCGAGCCGCTGCCAATGCGCGTCTCCACCAGATTGAAGTCCGTGACCGTGTCGTTCTCTTTCCGGCTTTTGAGGTCCTTTGCGCGTGCCGTCTGCCACGCCTCGTACAAGGATTTGCCGGACGGATCAGGCAGCGACTTGCTGGCGTCCACCAGCAGTGGCGCCAGTGAACCAACGCTGTTGCCTTGGAAATCAGGACCGGAGACACCGATGTCCACGTTCAGGTACGCCACGGCCTTTTGCCCCAGCTCATGCGCAAACTGTTCGGTCCACTCGGCTGAGCCTGCGAAGCTCGTCTCCTCGCCGTCCCAGCTCAAGATGCGGATATTGCGCTTGGGGCGAATGCCTTGCCTGGCCAGTTTGCCGAGGCCGCGGGTCATTTCCATCATCGCAGCGGTTCCGCTGCCAGGATCAGCCGCGCCGAACACCCAGGCATCGCGGTGATTGCCGACCAGCACCCATTCATCGGGATGTTCCGTGCCGCGAATGCTTGCCTCGACCACGTAGTTCGCCTTCAGTGATTCTTGCATCTGAATCTTCAAGTGCACACGAACCCGGTCCCCGCCGAGGTGATAGGTGATGGGCAATGCGCCCTGCCATTCCTTCGGGGCGACGGGTCCGTCCATGTTTTCGAGCAAGGGCTTGGCGTCATGCCAGGAAAGGGGCAGGGCCATGATCTTAGGAACAGCCGAGGACGCCGCAGCCGGGATGTGTCTGGCACCAGGCAGCGAAGGCCAGCCCGGCGTGGTCGGATCGCCCGCTTGCTGGAAGTCGTACTCGATGGCGCCGCGCTGAAAGTGAGTCTCCGGCCCCCAGGGGCCGTCGGGGAATACCTTGCCCTTTGCGTAGCCATCTTCCGCCGGATCGCTGTAGATGAGGATCGCTGCGGCGCCTTCCTTTTCCGCCGTCAGCGCCTTGAAGCCGCGATAGCTGTACGGATTGGAATAGCGCACCAGCACGATCTTTCCCTTCACATCGATGCCGTTCTTGCGCAGCAGGGCGAAGTCGGCTGGATTGCCGCTGTTCGCGTAGATCACCGGTGCAGTGATGTCACCCGACGTCGACATGCCGATCCAGGCCGTACTGATGTCCGGGTTTTTGGTGTCAGGATCCTGGTCGTACGCTGCTTCGCGCAAGCCGGCGCGGTAGGGGGTTGGAGCCACCATCTCGAGCAGGGTTTCCTTCGGATCCGAACTGTAGACGTCATAGCGGCGAATGACGATGTCTTCCAGGCCCTGCTTTTTCCATTCGCGTGCGATGTAGCGCGCGAGTTCATTGTTGCGCTCTGAGCCGGCCAGGTGCGGCTCGGCGGTGAAAATTCGGTGCTGGCGCTGCGCCTCGGCCGGCGTGGGGATCGCCTTGAACCTGGCTTCGATCCCGGCTTGCTTTGCAGCGGACGCGGGGCTGAATCCGAGCATACCTTGCGCCTGAGTGGGCTGAACGAAAATGCTCGCCAGGCAAAGAACGTGCAAGGTTCGTCGCAGGATTGACACGGCTCACGCAACGCGACGCGCGTGCGCCACGTCCCGGTGGTCAACGTTCCGGAGTTGACTCCTTTCCAGTGAAACGATAGCGACTGTTTCGCCTGTGAGCGTGGAGAACTCAACTTCAAATCCCTTCCCGCCGTTGTATATGTGAATGACGGTGCCAATATCGCCGACCGTGAGTTTTTCGGCAGGGAGGTCGATCGTAAGCACTACGCGCTGATGTTCTTCGATTTCGCTCATTCGCGCATCTCCACTGGGTAGGCCGTGACGAGTCTGGGGCCCACGCCGTCCGGTTCAAGTATCCAGACCGTTCTTACCTTCGGTGACCGGCCACCAGATGTCTCCAAAAGTCCGTCGACGACATATCGCGTTCCGTGCGTTGACTTTACGCTAGAAGAAACGTCGTTGGTAGTTCCTACCGCGCACAGTGCTTCGGCAAGCAGATTCCATTGCGTGGGACGAAAGCCCAGGCCGATAAAGAATCGCGCCTTGGCTTGCTCAACAAAGGCATTCTCCCCCAGTGGTAATTTCATCAGGTTAGAATATGTTGCGCCCTTGAGTTGGATGGCTGGCATTTCGTGGAGATTTGTATTTTCAATCAGCAGTTGTCTCCGGAATGGGATTTACCAGAACCCTTTCTTGCGGCCATCGCTGTCGCGGCGGCCGACATCGACGCCTACGAGCATGTCAACAACGCGGTCTACATGACCTGGTTCGACCGCGCCGCCTGGGAGCATTCCGCGGCGCTGGGTCTGCCGATTGAGAAATGTCTGCAGCTGGACCGGGGCATGGCGGTGCTGCGCAGCGTGATCGCCTACCTGCGCCCCGCCTTGCTGGGCGATGCGATTCGCGTGGCGACGTGGCTGCTGCCCGGCGATGGCAAGCTCAGAGTGGGGCGGCGTTTTCAGGTGCGGCGCGAGTCGGATGGCGCGACGCTTGCCCGCGCCGACGTTCAATACGCCTGCATCGAGCTGTCGAGCGGCCGTCCCTCGCGATGGCCGCCGGAGTTTCGCGAGCGCTACGTGCCACTCGATGCGGTGGTAAGCGCGGCGGCTTCGCTCGCGCCGCTGTGATCACTGCGCGAACTGCTCCCCGATCCACCGCTGCAGCGCCTGCAGATTCTGCGCGCGGCCGAGGAAGTTTTTCACCAGATCATTGGCCGACACCGATCCGCCCGGCTCCAGCACGACCCGGCGATATCGCAAGGACGTATCCCCACTCAGTGGGTTCGCAGCATCGAATTGCGAGAAGAAATCCAGTGCGATCGCCTTGTCCCACATGTATGTGTAATAGGCCGATGAATAATTGCCCAGGTGCCCGAACGAGGCGTACGTATGCGTTCCAGGCATCGGCGTGTACAAACTGTACCGCTTCTCGTTCGTTGCGGTGATTGCGTCCGGGTCGATGGCCTGCGGCTTGTCTTTGTAGACGTCATAGGATATCGCCGAGAACAGATTCTGCCGGGCGATGAATGTGGCGCGTCCGAATGCGGAAGCGCGATTCATCCGGCTCACGAGCTCGGCGGGAATGGCCGCGCCGGTCTGATAGTGCCGCGCGAAACTCGACAGAACCGCGGGGCTGCGCATCATTTCTTCCAGCATCTGTGAAGGCGCTTCGACGAAATCCCACTCCATGGTGATGCCGCTGATGCCCGCCCAGCGCTGCTGCCCGCCGAGAATCCAATGCATCAGATGGCCGAACTCATGGAAGAAGGCCGCGGTATCGTCATAGCTCATCAAGGCCTCGTCGGAGGCGCTCGGCACGGGAAAGTTACACACCAGCGCGGCCTCGGGAAGCTGCTTGCCGCGGATGCCGTCGAGCACCTGGATCATTTCCGCATGACTGAACTTGCCGGTGCGCGGATGCATGTCCAGATAGAAACGGCCGATCACTGCGCCCCTGTCGATGACGTCCCAGGTCTGCACCGACGCATCCCACGCGGGGGCATTGAGTTCCTGCCGGAAGCTGACGTGAAACAGCGCGCTCGCCGTGTCGAGGATGCCCTGTTGCACGCGTCTGTAGGGAAAGTAGGGGCGCACCGATTGCGAGTCGAAGTCGTACTTGCCGCGGCGAAGCTGTTCCTGGAAGTAGCTGCGCTCATAGTCCCCGACCTGGGTGGCCGCGGGGTCGATCTTGCGCTTCTCGGCCAGCACCATCTGAAACTCACGCTCGGCGCCGGGTCGTGTCGCCTCATCGATCTGCCGGATGAATTGCGCAATGTTCGCGCCGGAACCAATCATCGTGTCCACGGCGTTGTAGTCGGCCCACGAGGAGTAACCCAGCAGCGTCGCGATTTCATGCCGCACCGCGATCATGTTCATCAGCACATCGCGATTGGCAGGGTAAGCGCGCGCATTGAACGCCAGGTACAGCCGCTTGCGCAGCGCATCGCTCCGGGCGAACTGCAGCACCGGAAAAACATCGGGATAGTCGGTCGTGATCTTGATCGCGCCGCCCTTGTCGGGTTGATGTTTGTCGAGGTAGTCCTGCGGCAGACCGTCCAGCTCATGCGGGTCGGTCACGCTGACTGAGAGTTGACCGTCGCTGATGTTGCGCTCGAACTTGGATTGCTGTTCGGTGAGCTGATCGTTGAGCACCTTGAGGCGATTGCGCGTCGCATCGTCCTTGTCGACGCCGGCAAGCCGGAGCTGCAGCAGTTGCCGGTTGACATAGTGGCGGGTGGGCGCATCGGCGCGCGTAACATCCAATGCCGACAGCGCCTTGTACAAATCCTGATCGAGCGTCAAGGCCGTGCGCACTTCGTTCACGCGCCGGGTCATGGCCGTGGCGCGGTCACGGAACGCCGCCTCCGGGTGCACGGCTTCCATCAGCGTGGAGAAGTACAAGGCGGCGTTGAGCTGCTGCATTGCCTCGTCGAACGGGGCCAGCGTGTTGCTCAGGGTACGCGACCCTCGCTGGTTTTTGAGCTTCGCAACCAGCTGCCTGGCGGTATCGATGCGCACGTTCTCGGCCGACTCGAACGCTTTTGCGTCCGGCCGTTGCGCCCAGATTGAGGGCTGTGATGCTGGAAACTGCTGCGCATGTGCCGTTGCCGTCATGCCGATGATCAAGGCGATGAGCGTATAGCGAGTGATTGTCACGAGGCGTACTCCCTGCTATTTGTTTGACGCAAAACTACCTGATTCCAGTGCGCTATGACACTCTACATTCCGATGGCATTCCCGCATTCAATCGTGAACCTTCCAAACTCTGCAGGCAGTGGCCTGCGGATCAGGCCGGCGCACAGCGTCGCCGCCGCTGCCTTGTTGTTGTTTGCGGGAACGGGTTTGTCCCAGCCGCAGAACCCGCCGCCGGCTGCGCCGGATCCGCAGATAGAATCCCTGCTCGCGCGCATGAGCGTCGAAGAGAAAGCCGGCCAGCTGACACTGTTCAGCGATGCCATCCGGGCCGCAGACAAGACCGCGAATCCCCAGGTGCGCGTCATGGCGGCGCAGGCGCTGCGGGAGCAGATCCGCGCCGGGCGCGTCACTGGCCTGTTCCAGGGCATTGGCGCGGCCAGCGCGCACGAACTGCAGCAAGTGGCGGTCGAGCAATCGCGGCTGGGGATCCCGCTGTTGTTTGCAGCCGATGTCATTCATGGGCTGCGCACCGTGTTCCCGATACCGCTGGCCGAAGCCGGCAGCTTCGATCCGGAGCTTGCGCGGCGCACGGCGCGCGCCGCGGCCATCGAGGCCACAGCCTCGGGACTGCAGTGGACGTTCGCGCCCATGGTGGACGTCGCGCGCGATCAGCGATGGGGGCGGGTTTCGGAAGGGGCGGGCGAGGACGTGTATCTGGGCAGTGTATTCGCGGCGGCGCGCGTGCGCGGCTTTCAGGGCAGCGATCTGGCGGCGCGCGATTCGATGCTGGCCACGCCGAAGCATTACGCCGCGTATGGCGCGGTGGCCGCCGGCATGGAGTACGGAGCCGTGGACGTCTCGCTGCAGACGCTGTGGGAGACGCATCTGCCACCGTTCAAGGCGGCTTTCGATGCGGGCGCACTGTCGACGATGAGCGCGTTCAACGAGGTGAACGGCGTGCCGGCATCCGCCAACCCGTATCTGCTCAACACGGTGCTGCGCGATGCCTGGCATTTCAAGGGCTTCGTCGTCTCCGACTACACCGCCGACGAGGAACTGATTGCGCACGGATTCGCCTCGGATGCCCGCGATGCCGCGCGGCGGGCCTTTCTCGCCGGCGTGGACATGAGCATGCAAAGCGGTCTTTACATGAAGTATCTGCCCGCGTTGGTCGCCGCCGGCGCGGTGCCGATGCAGCGGCTGGATGAGGCGGTGCGCCGTGTGCTTGCCGTGAAGAAGGCGCTGGGGCTGTTCGCCAATCCTTATGCAGTGATGGATGCGCAGCGTGAGCGCCGGGAAGTCGCCACGCCGGCCATCACCGCCCTGGCGCGCGAGGCGGCGCAGCGTTCCATCGTGCTGCTGAAGAATCAGGGCAATCTGCTGCCGCTTCCCAAGTCGGGCCTGCGCATCGCGCTGATCGGTCCGTTCGGCGCGGACCGCAAGAATCTGTTCGGAACCTGGTCGATCTTCGGCGATGAAGCGCGCGCGGTGGATCTGACGCAGGGTTTGAAGTCGGCCATGAAAAATCCGGCGCTACTCAACGTCGTGCGCGGCAGCGGCATCGAGCAGTCGGTAACCGGCGGAATCGACGCGGCGGTGGCGGCGGCCAGGCAGGCGGACGTGGTTCTGCTCGCCATCGGTGAGTCGCAGGGCATGTCGGGCGAGGCGCAGTCGCGCACGCAGATCGTGATTCCGGATCCGCAGCAGGCGCTGGCCGAAGCGGTGGCCGCCACCGGCACGCCGGTGGTGGTGCTGCTGCGCAACGGCCGCGCGCTGGCGCTGCGTGGCGCGGTACGCGATGCGCGCGCCATCGTGGAAACCTGGTTCCTGGGCTCGCAGTCCGGCAATGCCGTCGCTGACGTGCTGTTTGGCGACAGCAACCCGTCCGCGCGGCTGGCCGTCAGTTTTCCGATTGACTCGGGACAGGAGCCCTTCTTCTACAATCACAAGAGCACGGGGCGGCCGGCGAGCCCCGGCGAGCCGCAGTCATTTAAGGCGCGCTATCGAACCACCGCGAACCAGGCCCTGTATCCCTTCGGGTTCGGCCTGGGTTATTCGGCGTTCAAGTACGAGTCGATCGCAGTGAGCACCACCGCGCTGGGCTGGAACGAGACGCTGAAGGTGAAAGTGCGCCTCACCAACCGGGGTCGGCGCAACGGCACCGAGGTCGTGCAGCTGTATATCCACGATAGGGTCGCAAGCCAGACTCGCCCTGTCCGTGAATTGAAGGCGTTCAAGTCCGTGCCGGTTGCCGCCGGGCAGTCCGCCGAGTTGACCTTTACGCTCGCGAGCGCGGACCTGGAGTTCGTCGACGCCGACCAGCGGCGCACAGCCGAGCCGGGATCGTTCGATCTGTGGGTAGGACCGTCGTCGGATTCCGGGCTGCACGCATCGTTCGATCTGCTGGCGAGGCCTTGAATGCAGCATTGGTCATGACTATTGGCATCTTTACTGTATTTTACGATATAATAATAGTGTGATATTACAAAATACACTCCAAGAGATCCTGCGGAAGCAGCAGCCGGCCGGCGTTCCAGCGCCGGAGGTGCGGCGAACGATCGCGAAGGTGCTGCCCAGGCGCTCGACTCACGCGCTGGTGCTGACCGGCGTGCGCCGCGCCGGCAAGAGCACATTGCAAGCGCAGCTGATGAAGTCGCGGAGCAGACCCTTTTATTGCAACCTGGAGGATACGCGGCTTTTCGGCATGTCGGCGCAGGACTTCCCCACTCTGCTGGCGCTCATCGACTCGCTGGTTCCAAAGTCCGCGGCTGTTTTTCTCGATGAAGTGCAGGAGATCCAGGGCTGGCAGCGTCTGGTGCGCACGCTGCTCGACCGCGGCCGGACGGTTTGCGTCACCGGATCCAATGCATCCTTGCTGGGCCGGGAGTTGGGATCCAAACTCACCGGGCGCCACTTGTCTTTCGAGGTCTTCCCGTTCAGTTACGCGGAGTATCTCGAGTACCGGAATTGCAAGCCAGGAGCGGACTCATTACGCTCGTATCTCGATGAGGGCGGCTTTCCGGCTTACTTGCGCGAAGGGAACCCGGCGATTTTGCAGGAGCTGCTGCGCGACATCGTGCAGCGCGATATCGCGGTGCGGCGCAAGCTGCGCGAAACCCGGCACGTCATGAATCTCGCGCTATACCTTTTCGCCAACACGGGCCAGCCCGTTTCGATGCAAACCTTGACGAAATCGCTGGCAATCCCGACGGTTCAGCAGACCTCACGTTACCTGGAGTATCTGGCTGACGCATATGTGTTGTTTGCGGTGCCGAAATTCAGCGTGTCATTCAAAAAGCGCATTGTGACGCCGAACAAATACTACGCCGTCGACAATGGCCTGCGACGCGCAAACTCTCCTCAGCTGACCTCCGATTTGGGTCACCGCCTGGAGAATGCCGTGTTTCTTGCGTTGCGTCGCCGCGGGGAGTCTATCGCGTATGCCGGCGAGAAGGATTCCTGGGAGTGCGATTTCGTTACGCCGACGACTGCCGTTCAGGTATGCGCCAATCTCACCGCCCATAACCAGGAGCGGGAGGTCAGAGGCGCTTTGCGTGCGGCGGCATTGCCGGGTAACCGGCGCCCGTTGATACTCACGCTTGACCAGCGAGACCGTATCGTGACGGGAGCGGGTACGATAGACGTCCGCCCTGTCTGGGAGTGGATGGCTGATCCGCGTTGAAGCTCAGCCCGGTGTGCACGAGTATCCGGGCTCGCAAAGGAGTTGCCTCAACCCGCGCCATCTGGAGCAAAATGCGCAATTCCGCCACAGGAGCATCGCCCATGAACTTGAGCCGCCGTGCATTGTTGTCCGCTTCTGCATTACTGGTTGCCCGCCCACGCCTGGCGTTTTCCGATGCCACCCACGCCGCCGTGAAGGCGCCGACGGCCGCCGAGCCGCTGGTGCTGTGCTGGAACGAGAATCCCTATGGCCCCTCGCCGCTGGCGCGTGCTGCCTTGAACGGCACGGTGTCGCATGCCTGCCGATATCCGGAGCAGGAGATCGAACTGCTGCAGAATGCGCTGGTCGCAAAAGAGGGATTGAGCGCGGATCACATCGTCACCGGCTCGGGGTCGGGTGAACTGCTCAGTGCGCTGGGCACGCTGGTCGGCCGTGAGCGCGGGGAAATCGTGGCCGCGGAGCCCACGTATCTGGAGTTGCCCGGCTACGCGCTGCGTGTGGGCGCGACTGTAAAATATGTGCCCGTCGATGCGCTGCTGAGTCATGACTTAAGCGCAATGCGGGCGGCGGTGAGCGACAAGACCCGCGCAGTCTATCTGTGCAATCCGAACAATCCCACCGGCACGGCGATCGGCGCGGCCGCGATTCGCAGCTTCGTGGAGTCGCTGCCCGACAACGTCACCACCATTGTCGATGAAGCGTATATGGAATTCGCCGATGACCCGGCCGTGAAGTCGGTGACCGACCTGATCGGCAGCGGCAAGCGCGTGGTGGTCTTGAGAACCTTTTCCAAGATTCACGGCATGGCCGGGGTTCGCTGCGGCTACGCCATGGGCCAGCCCGACATGATCGCCTCCATGACCGATATCCGGATGGCCTCCCCGAGCATTTTCGCCATGCGTGCAGCGCTCGCCAGCCTCGGCGACCACGCCTTCCTGACCGATACGCGGCGCCGCGTAATCGCCAGCCGCCAGCGAATCACCGGTGAACTGGATCGCCTGGGAATGCCGTATGCCAAGGCGCAGGGTAACTTCGTGTTCTTCGATACCGGCATGCCGATCGGTGCGTTTCAGGAGCGCATGCTGGCGCGCCACATCCGAGTCGGCCGGCGATTTCCGCCCTTTGACAATTGGTGCCGGATCACCGTCGGCACAGAGCCGCAGGTGGACACCTTCCTCAGCGCGCTGCGCAGCATCGCCGCCGAATCGCGCGGCCGCGAGCGCAAGATCGGATGAGCGAGGCGGCCGCCGCGGCTGCCAGGCCGGCCGCGGGCATACCCTGGCGCGTGGCGCTGCCGCTGGCCAGCACGGCGCTGATCATGTTCGGCGCTGGAGTGCTGGGTTCGCTGCTGCCGCTGCGCTTCTCGGCCATGGGCATGTCGGCCGGCACCATCGGTCTCATCGCCACCGCCGAAGCCATCGGCTTTCTCACCGCCTGTCTGTATGCGCACAAGATCATCGCACCGGTGGGCCTGGAGCGCGCCTACGCGACCTTCGCCGGCCTGAAGGCGGTCGCCATACTCGGTCTGCATTTCGCCGACAGCATGGTCGTGCTGGTGGGCCTGCGCTTCCTGATCGGCATGAATGCAGCCGGACTGGCCATCATTGTGGAAAGCTGGCTCAATGCGCTGGTTCCGAATGAGCATCGCGGCCGCGTGCTCACCATCTATGTGCTGGTGTATGGCTGCTTCTTCGGCGCCGGGCAGTTGTTCGGTCACAACCTCAACGTGCTGGGTCCAGAGCTGCTGTTCATCGGCGGCATTTCAACCATTCTGGCGCTGGTGCCCATGGTTGCTATCGACGTGCGCGCGCCGGTGCTGCCGCACCGGGTTGAACTGCAGATCATGAAAGCGTTTCGCACCTCGCCGGCCAGCGTCATGGCCTGTCTGCTCAACGGTCTGGTGCTCACGGCCTTCACCACCGTGGGGCCGCTGTTCGGCGAACGCATCGGCTTGGATCAATCGCACATCGTGCTGCTGATGGCGTGCGTATCTCTGGGCGGCTTGTTTTTGCAATGGCCCATCGGCTATTTCTCCGACAAGGTCGATCGACTGTATGCCCTCATCGGGCTCGGCGCCGGCATCCTCGGCGTGGCCGCCGCGCTGGTAACGGTGAATCGCGACACGCCGCTGCTGCTGCTGGCCGCGCTGTTCGCCGTATTCGGCGGCCTGGCGGAAAGTCTGTATGCGGTGGGCGTGGCGCATGCGAACGACCGTGCAGTCGTCGCCGATTACGTGTCGCTGTCCTCCACCTTGCTGTTCGTGTGGGCGCTCGGCGCGGCCATCGGCCCGACCACCGGCACCTATGCGATTCAATTGATCAGCCCCAGTGCGTTCTTCGTGTACGTCATTGCGCTCACCCTGCCGTTCACGCTGTTCTCGATCTGGCGGCTGACCCGCCGCAAGACCGACCGGGTGGTGGAGACGCACGAAGACTTCCTGGCCTATCCGCAGACCTCGCCGGAAATCTACGGCTGGCTGCCGTATCACAAGCACGCGCCAGGCCTGCCGCACGACGGCGCCCCCGAATTGCCAACCACCAGGAGCGATGACAGCAATGCAGCCGTTTCTAATCGAAGAGTCTGAGGTCGCGGTCGAGTCGGGCGACGAAGAGATCGACGGGAAGGGCGTGTCTTGGCGCACGCTGATCAGCGCCGATCGCACGCCGACGCGCGAGGTGAGCGGCGGCGTGTGCGAAATCGAACCGGGCGGGGAGCTGAAGCTGCACCGTCATCCCACGCTCGAGCTCTACTATTTTCTGCAGGGCGAGGGCGTGGTCAGGCTGAGCGATGGCGAGCACGCGGTGCGGGCCGGCACCACGGTTTCGATTCCGGCGGATGCGCCGCATGGCATCCGCAACACCGGCGCATCGCCGCTGAAACTTTTTTATGTGTTTCCGGTGGATTCCTTCGCCGAGGTTCAATACACCATGCTCGAACCGAGGTCGCCTTGAACCCGGCTCTGCCTGCTGCCCTTGAGGGCGAAAGGTTTGAGTTCGACAGTCATGCAGGTCGTCTCAGCACCTACGTCAGCGGCAGCGGGCCGCCACTGCTGCTGATTCACAGCATCAATGCCGCCGCATCAGCGGCGGAAATGCGGCCTTTGTACGATCATTACCGCACCACCCGCACGGTCTTCGCCATCGATCTTCCCGGCTTTGGGTTTTCCGAGCGCAGTGAGCGCGTGTATTCACCGCGTCTGATGACCGATGCCCTTCATGCGCTGGTACGACGCATTCGCGAGCGCCGCGGCGAGGCGCCGCTGGATGCATGTGCGCTGTCGCTGTCCTGCGAGTTTCTGGCGCGTGCCGCTGCGGAGGAGCCGGGCGCCTTTCGCAGCCTGGCCTTGGTCAGTCCCACCGGCTTCAGCGGCAAAAGATCGCGCCGCGCGCCGCAGGGAACGACCTATGGAAAGCCGTGGGTTTACCGGCTGTTGCGAGGACCGGGCTGGGGGAAGTCACTGTTCGGTGCTTTGATTCGACCGAAGGTCATTCGCTATTTTCTGCGCCGTACCTGGGGCTCGAAGTTGATCGACGATCGTTTGTGGCAATACGACGTGCTCGCGGCACGTCAACCCGGCGCGGAGCATGCACCCCTGTATTTTTTGTCAGCGGCCTTGTTCAGCGCCGACATTCACACGGTGTACGAGCAATTGACGCTGCCGGTGTGGATGTCGCATGGCGTGCGCGGCGACTTCACCGACTATCGAGGCACTGCGATGCTGGCCGGGCGCGCGAACTGGCGCAGCAGCGTGTTCCAGAGTGGCGCGTTGCCACATTTCGAGGTATTCGAACAATTTCGCGAAGAGTACGATCAATTCTTGAGGTGTGTCTGATATGAGGCGAGTCATCGGAGCGCTGATCGTCGCGACGCTGTTCTTCGCGCATACGCCGGCGCATGCGGCACCCGCTGCGCCGTTCGATCTGATCATCAGCAACGGTCGCATCATCGATGGCGGCGGTTCGCCCTGGTATGGCGCCGATGCTTGGTCACATCGTCGATCAGCTGCCGCAGCAGCACGCGCCGCTGAACTTTGGAAAAGCGCCGCGGCTGCAGCGTCATGGCCAGCCACAGGCCATCGGCCCCCGCGACGATGAGATCCGTGGCCGTGTTGAGATTGAGCCGCGCCGGCGCTTCTTTCAGGCGGATCGCATCCTGCAGAAACATTCTGACGTAGCCGCGCCACCGCCGGTAGTAGTCGCGATGCTCACGCGCGAACGCCGGGTTTCGCACTGCGCGGTCCCACAGACTCATCCACAATGCGAGCGCCGCCGGCTCGCCGGGCTGGGGCAGCACGGCATCGATGGCGGCCTCGAGCCGCCGCAAACCGGGATGATGATCATCGAGCAGTTGATCCAGTTGCGCGAAGGTGTGCTCCGCCAGCCAGCGGAAGGTGAACACCACCAGATCGTCTTTTGTTTTGAAGTAGTGCGTCAACACGCCCATGCTCAGGCCGCCGCGCTGTGCGATGCCGCGGATCGACGCGTTCTCGATGCCCACCGCGCGCATCACCTCCAGCGTGAGCATGGCGATCTCTTTGCGGCGGCGGTCATGGTCGACGATCTTGGGCACGGGTTCCTTCTCAATGCCAATGTTACACCGATGTTGCTGTGCGGAGACAGCCGGTTGGGCGCCCGCCGCGCCTTTTATAGAACGCATGTTCCATATCGGGTTTCCCTGATATATGCTCAGGCTGGTCAAGAAACGAGGTCGACCGCATGAACGCCACCCGAACTCCTGTTGCGCTTTCCCCACTGGCCATGGCCATCGCGTCGGTCCTTTACGGAGGCGCTGTTCTGGCCCCGGGTTTCGTGCATGCGGACGGCTCCGGCATGCTCGAGGAGATCGTGGTCACGGCGCGAAAGCGCACGGAAAGCGTGCAGAACATTCCGGCCAGTGTCGGTGTGTACTCCAAAGAGGCGCTAGATAATCTTGCCATCACCAAGGTGGAGGATTACGCAATCCGCACCCCGTCCATTTCCATGATCAGCATCGGTCCCGGAACCCAGTACCTGTTTATTCGCGGCGCCTCGGATGGCAGCAATCCCGAGGTGCCGTCGAATTCGGTCTCGGGGTTCTTCATGAACGATGTGTCAGTCAGCTATTTCGGCGGCATCCCTGATTTGCATGCGTACGATCTGGAGCGGATCGAGGTGCTCAATGGCCCTCAAGGCACGCTGTACGGGTCGGGCTCCATGTCCGGCGCCGTGCGGCTGATTCCCAGTCGGCCCGACCCGACGGCATTCAGCGGTGGGATTGATATCGATGGCTCGCGATTCGCCGGCGGCAGCTCGGCGAATCATACTGAAGAGGGTTACGTCAATATTCCGTTGGGCAATGGCAAGACGGCCATCCGGGTCTCTGCGTTCCACGAAAAGCAGGGTGGCTTCATCAACAACCTGTTGAGGACTCGCGATTGGAAGAACGGCACGTCGTCGACCAATGCCGAGTGGGCGCGCGATGACTACAACACGCAGACCTTCAAGGGTGGACGAATCGCGCTGCTGCACAATATAAATGAGGACTGGCGCTTCACCATGTCCGCCGACTATCAGGAGCAGGTGCACAACGGCGCCTGGGACCATGACCCCGCCCGGTACGGCGATCTGAATGTGGCGCGGTTTGGACCTGAGTGGGGCGATAACTACAACACCATCGCGCAGGCAAAGCTCGAAGGCGACGTGGGCATTGGCGATCTCACCTACATCGCCGGGTATTACAAAACGCGCTACAACACAACCACCGAATATTCCGAGTACGTTCAGTACGTCAATATCGGCTCGACCACCGCCGACTATGTTCAGCAATTCTCCTGCGCGGACTTCTACTTTGTGGGTTGCAACGTTCCGCTGGAGTACGCCGAATACCGCAGTGACACCAAGCGCCTGACGCAGGAACTGCGCCTGCAGTCCAAGGGCGACGGGCGCCTGAACTGGATCGTGGGCGGCTATTACGAGAAGACCAACAACACCTACTCGAATTTCTATCGCGTGCCCGGGATCCAACACGATGGTGCGCCGGCAAAAGCCCTGATCGACTACTACGGCGGCGAACCTTTTCCCGAGGAATGGTATTCAGGCGCCACGCGCAGCGACGAGCGTCAGACGGCGTTGTTCGGTGAGGCTAACTATGCGCTGACGGATCGCTGGCGCGTCACGGCCGGAGCGCGCTGGTTCGAGGCGCGGGCGGACGGCAACGGCTACGGCAAGTACTTCTACCAGCCGCTCGAATACACGCCATCGGAAGGCAAATGGAGCAAGGCCACGTTTCGCGCGGGCCTGGAGTACAAGCCGCGCGAATCGCAGTTGTACTATTTCAGTTTCTCGCAGGGTTTTCGCCCCGGTGTGATCAATACCGGGCTCGATAACTATCCTGCGGTTCCCAAGCAAACCACTCCGGATACGTTGAACAACTACGAGCTTGGTTGGAAAACCGAGTATGACAAGGGACGCTATCGCTGGAATGGATCCTTCTACGTCACCGAATGGAAGGATTTCCAGACGGCCGTGTTCGACTTTGCCATCGCGCCAACTACTTTTTACGCGAACATAGGCAGTGCGCGCATCATCGGCATGGAAACCAGTGTCGAGGCGCGGCCCACCCAGGGATTGACGTTGTCGCTGTCGGCGAGCTACAACGATTCGCAGATCGTGAACAACACGTATGCCAATCCGGATTTTCCCGTCGCGGCACGTGAGCGGCTGCCCTCCGTACCCTATTTGAAAGCCAGCGCTGCGGTGCGCTACGAATGGCCGGTGTTTACCAGCCATCGCGCCTTCGTGCAATTTGACCAGTCGCACACCGGCAGCATGCAAAGCAGCCTCGATCTCAATGCGCGGTCGCTTCAGCCAGCGTACGATATTGGGTCGCTGCGTGTCGGCGTAGATCAATCCGAAGGCCGATGGAGCGCGGAAGCTTATGTCAGCAATATCACCAATGAACGTGCGGTTGTATTCATCAACACCTATCTGTACGACTCGCGCATTACCACCAATGCGCCGCGCGCCGTCGGCCTGCGCCTGAAGTATCGCTTTGGCGACTCTGGTAACTGATCTAGAAAGCAAGGAATCCTCCGGAGTCCGCGACCTGGCATTGTCTTATCTGGGCCAGGGCAAGACCGACACGGCCGAACGGCTGCTGCACGAACTGCTTGCACTGCACCCCGAGGATGTGCAGGCAATGCGGCTGCTCGCGCTCATCCTTCAGGCGCAGGGTAAATCGGATCAGGCAATCGCCACGCTTCACCAGGCGGTTGAGCTGGTACCGGGGGCGGCACACCTGCACGCGGATCTGGGCGCGCTGTTGCGTAGCATTGCCCGACCGCAGGAGGCGGCGGCCTCTCTGCGTATCGCGTTGGAGTTGGATCCGTCGATGAGCGCCGCCTGGCGTCTGCTGGGAGACGCGCTGGTCGATTCCGGGGAGCTCATCGACGCAGCCAAAGCCTTTGAGCGTTCCGCGCAGACCGACCGTTTCCGCGAGGACATCGCCAGAGCCGGTGATCATCTGACGCGCCGGGAAGCGGCCGAGGCGGAGCAGATCTTCCGCGGCGTTCTCAAGCAGGAAGGCAAGCATGTGGCAGCGCTGTGCGGCCTCGCCGCGGTGGCGCTGATGGCGAGGCAAACCGCTCAAGCCGAACGTCTGCTGCGCAATGCGCTGCGCCAGTCGGCGCATCTGCCGCTGATCTGGCGCGGGCTCTCGCAGACGCTGATGGACGCGGGCAAGCTGGAGGAATCCGAGCAGGCCGTTCGTCACGCGTTGATGGTCGAGCCGGATTCTGCGCGCAACTGGGTCATGCTCGGCACGGTATTGGCACGGCGCCTGCGCCAGACGGAGGCGTTGAGCGCATTCGAGCAGGCATTGAGGCTTGGTCCGTTGTATCCAGCCCGGGTACTGATGTCAAAGGGGCACCTGTTGAAGACCTTGGGCAGGCGCGCCGAATGCGAAGCGGCCTACCACGCCTGCATCGAGATGGAACCTGCCAACGGCGAGTATTTCTGGTGCCTGGCTGATCTTAAGACCTATCGCTTTAGTGATGCGCAGTTGGCGCAGATGCACAGCGCACTGGCCGCGCAGCCGCAGGATCCGGCCAATGCGGCGCTGCTGAACTTCGCGTTAGCCCGCGCGCGTGAACAGCGCGGTGAGTACGTGTCCTCCTTCGAACACTATGCGCAGGCCAATGCGCTGCGGCGGCGCAGTGTGCAATACGATGCAGCGGGTTTCGAGTCCAAGAGCGGGCGCATCATGGATGTGTTCAACGCCGCGTTCATGGCGCAGAGAACCGCGGCGCCGGCAACAGGACCACGCGCGGCACGACCCCTGTTCATCGTCGGTTTGCCGCGCTCGGGCTCCACGCTGGTAGAGCAGATTCTCGCCAGTCACTCGCAAGTCGAAGGCACCATGGAGTTGCCCAACATTCTGACTTTCGTGCAGGAATTGGAAACGGCGGGCGGCAAGACGGATGCGTATCCGGAGGTGGTTGCTTCGCTGCCGGCCGAACGGCTGCGCGCGCTGGGCGAACGCTACCTGAAAGAGACGCGCGAGCTGCGTTCCGGGCGGCCGTACTTCATCGACAAGATGCCCAACAATTTCCGCCACATCGGCTTCATGCAATTGATTCTGCCGGACGCCACGTTTATCGACGTGCGGCGCCATCCGATGGATGCCTGCTTCAGCGCCTTCAAGCAGCATTTCGCCGAAGGCCAGACGTTCTCGTACGATCTTGAGGACCTGGGCCGCTACTATCGCGGCTACCTGGCCGTCATGGATCATTGGCATGCCGTCCTGCCGGGGCGCGTGCTCACGTTGAATTATGAGGCGTTGGTTCGCGATACCGAAGGTGAGGTGCGGCGGCTGCTCACACATTGCGGTCTGGAATTCGAACCGGCCTGCCTGCGGTTCCACGAAACGCAGCGCTCGGTGCGCACGGCCAGCTCTGAGCAGGTGCGTCAGCCCATCTACGATTCGGGCATCGGGCACTGGCGGCATTTTGAAAAGGAGCTGGCGCCGCTTGCCAGGTCCTTGGGAGACTGTCTGAACCGGTTTGAGAACTGAACGCGCAGGGTGTTCGATGGGCTTCAGCCGCCCAGGCCCATCAGCTGCGGCTGGCCACGGCAATCCAATCCTCGATCTTTTGCTCCAACACCGCCATGGGTACGGAGCCGGACTTCAAGACTTGTTCGTGAAACGCGCGCACGTCGAACTTTGCACCCATCGCCTTCTCGGCCTTCGCGCGCAGGCGCTGGATGGTCAGCTGTCCGATTTTGTACGCCAATGCCTGAGCGGGTACCGCGATGTAGCGATCAACTTCCGCCGTGGCGTCGGTGCGGCTCATCGCGGAATTCTCCAGCATGTAGGTGATGGCGCTGTCGCGATTCCATTGCTGAGCATGAATGCCGGTGTCGACGACGAGCCGCATGGCGCGCAGGATCTCCTGGTTCAGACTGCCGTACTTTTGGTAGGGATCGGTGAGCAGCCCCAGTTCGACTCCCAGACTTTCAGCATAGAGTCCCCAGCCTTCGTCGTAGGCGGTATTGCCGCCAAAGCGTTGGAATGCCGGCAACGTCGTGTTCTCCTGCGCCAGGCTGACTTGGAAATGGTGACCCGGTATTGCTTCATGCAGGAACAGCGCCTCAAAGCCCCAGGTTCGCCGCGACGGCAGATCGTAGGTGTTGTAGTAAAAAATGCCGGGGCGTGACCCGTCAGGCGTGCCGGCTTCATAGTATCCCCCCGCATCGATTTTTTCTGTGGCGGCGGGAACCGGGCGAATCTCCAGCAGCGACTTCGGCACCCTGCTGAATTCTCGTGGTATTGACGCCTGGAGCTTGTTGTCGATGGCGAGGAAGGCATCGCGCATCGATGCTTTCGAGGCAGGCGCAAATCGAGGATCGTTGCGCATGAACGAGTCGAATTCCTTCAGACTCTTGTTGAATCCGACCGATGTCTTGACCTTTTCCATCTCGGCGTGGATGCGCTCGACCTCCCTCAAGCCCAGCGCGTGAATCGCTTCCGGCGTCATTGAGGTCGTCGTCGCGCTGGCAACGAGGTAGCGGTATAGCGGCGCTCCGGCTGGCATCTGGCCCAGGCCCACCGCATCGCGTGCCCGCGGCAGATACTCGGTCTTGAGAAAATCACGCATGCGTCGGTGCGCAGGCGTGAGCTTGTCGCGAATGAAGCGTGCGTAGGCGTGCGTCAGTCTCTGCCGGTCGGCGGCGGAAATGGCGGCCGGAAACTTTTTGATGGGCCTGAAGAAGGTCGAGTCGTCCACGCCCTCGGCGATGAGCGAGTCGAACTGGTTGACGACGTGCGCCATGACCAGTTTGGGATTGGTGATGCCGTCGGCCAGTCCCTGCCTCATGCGGCCAATGGCGCGGTCCAGATACACGATGTAACCGTCGAGCCGCCGCAGATTGTTGTCGTAGTCGGCCACTGTCTTGAACGGGGCGGCGCCTTCACCCGAGGACAACTGGGGAATCGATGCCTGCACGCCGAAGAAATGCTCGATCGGCCGTTCGTACTGCGCTTTGAGCAGCGCCGGTGCGAATCCGCGCAGACTGTCATTGCGCTGATAGTGAAAGACGTCGTAGCTGACCTGATCTTCCGGTCCCAGTGAGCCGCGGTCGATGCGGGCAAGGGCGGCCAGATCATCCATCGCCGCTTGTTTCTCGGCGGCGAAGTAAGCGTCGCTGAGGTAGTCGCCAAACTCGCCGGCATATCGCAGGTCGCCGCGAAAAAGCGCCTGCAGCGGATTACGCTTCAGGTTTGACTCGTCGCTGGCGGCAAACAGCTTTTTCAGCTGAATCGAGGCGGCACCGGGATTGTCGAGGGTGGTGCCTGGCTGAGTGAGTCCGAAAGCGCTGGAGGCGGCGAGCAAAAGGCAGGCCAGGGTGTTTACTTTCCGCATTGGGATGTCCGCAAAGACGTGAGCTTATCGCAACGAGCTGTGAGAAGCGCGCCGGATGGATGAGCCTGCGCTAAGGGCTCTGCCGGTCTGTCGCCAGCTTGCCCATCGGCTGTTGTCGCGGCCTGCCCCTGGGCCGATGGCGCTGCGCGATAACGGGTTGCACATGGTACGCAGCAGGCGTCTCACCAACATCGAGTTTGAACGGACTCCGAACGGTGACCTGCCCGAATCGCATGCCGTCTTGAAGATCCTCCGATAGCAATGTATCGCATTCTTGCAGTTGTGCGGCAGCTACGATCATGCTGTCCCACCAGCTGAGACGGTATCGCTTTTCAGTCTCATGAGCGCGACGAATCACGTCGCAATCCACGGAAGGCGAATCCCAGGCCATAAGCGCTTCGATGTCCTCCCACGCTTCGTCCACGCAAAGGCCGGGGCGGAGTTTCCGGGTCAGCGTCAGGTAAAGTTCGCTCAGTACCTGCATGCTCGTCCGCCCGGATTGTTCGCGCCACAGACGCAGCAGCCATTCTCCGGCGATCGCCTGCTTCTGTGGGTGCGCAACATCGCGTGCGTACACGAATACGTTTGTGTCAACGAAGGTCATCGCGGGCATACAAGTCCTCGCGGGTGGGGTATCGGTCGCCGGGATTGCTGAGCCTGGCGGGCGGTCTGGAAAAATAGCGCTTCATCGCACGCTCGTAGTCGCGCGATTCGTGCATCTGACGATGCAGAAGCTCGCCCAGATATCGCGACAGGCTCATATCGCGACGGGCCGCGTATATGCGGGCCCAGGCAGCGGTTTTCTCGTCGAGCGTCACGGTGACGTTTTTCATGGCAAAGGAATAACACGGTGTCCGTGCATTTACTCCATCAAGCGTTCCAGGCGCCCTTCGGCACATTGGCCACCAAGGCTGCGGCCGCGTCTATCAGCGTCTTTTGATGCGGTTGCAGCGCCTGTCCGCCCATGTGTTCGAAAATGGCCAGATACGGATCCACCACTTCTGTAAGTTTGCCCAGCATTTCTTCGAATACGGCCAGGCCGCAGAAAGGCACTTATGCGGTGGAATAGCCACCTTCGTGCACAGCAAGCACGCGGCTGCCGCAGACCTCCCGTGCCAGATCGAGCGTCTGTCGCGTCAGTGCGCGGAAGGTTTCGCTGTGCGCCAGCATCCGGCCCAGCGGATCCATCGCGCTGCCAGGCGTCCACATACGCGCCGTGGCCGGAACCCGGCGGCAGCGGTACGTTGATATTGGCCCCGGCGCCGCGGCCCTTGCCGTTTTCTTCCAGCATTCCGGAGTTGGGCGGGTAGTAATTGTCCTGGTGCACCGACACGGTCAGCACGGACGGATCGTCGAGAAAGGCGTGCTCCTGGCTGTTGCCGTGGTGCACGTCCCAATCGACGATGGCGATGCGCGCCATCTTGTGTTCGCGCTGGGCGCGCTGCGCGGTCAGCACATTGTTGGCGAACACGCAGAAGCCGCGCGCCAGATCCTTTTCGGCATGGTGGCCGGGCGGGCGCACCAGGCAGTAGGCGTTGTCCACCGTAGCGGCGGCCAGGGCATCCAGCGCCGCCAGGCAGCCGCCGGCCGACAATCGCGCAATTTCAAAACTGCCGGTCCCGATGGGCATCCGGCTGAATGATCAGTCCGTAAGGCAGCGGCCCGGCGCTGGCGCCGGTGTGATGCCAAGTGTAATGTTCATGGCAGACGAAACCAGTGCGATTCATAGGCTTACAATCCTTGAGTGGCGTTTTCTGGATCACACGGGAGTGCGGGAATTGTCATCTCCAACGGCGTGCCGTCGAATCCGTCGTGCACAGTCTACTTCATCAGCCTATCGACGGCGGTGCCGGCTCGCCGCCGGCCTCTTCGCGACGGCGATTGCTGGACTGCCGGCCGCGGCTTCGCAACCTGCAGCGGACACCGTGTTCGAGCACGGCGCCATTTACACGCAGGAAGCCGCGCAACCTTGGGCGCAAGCCATTGCTGTGGCGAAGGGGCGCATCGTGGCGGTGGGCTCCGATGCCGAGCTGCAGGCGTGGATGGGCCCGACGACGCGGCGCGTGGATCTTCAGGGCCGGATGCTCATGCCCGGGCTCATCGACGCGCACGTGCATGCCGGCGATGGCGCCATGGCCGAGCTGTTCGACTGCCTGTTCGCATCGGATGCCACGCCGGAGCAGATTCGACCCGTTCTTGCCAAGTGCGTGAAGGGATCGCCGCGCGGCGCCTGGATCATCGGCGGACACTGGGACAGTGATTTCTTCAATCGCTTCAAGATCGGATCGCCGCGGCGCTGGCTGGATGCGATCGCGGGTGAGCATCCGGTCCTGCTGTGGGACGATGCCTTTCACAACATCTGGGTGAACTCGGCGGCGCTGCAGGCGGCGCACGTCGATGCCGCCACCGCCGATCCGGCCGGCGGGCGATTCGAGCGCGAGCCGGGCTCGCGTGAGCCGAATGGCCTGGTGATCGAGGCGGCGGCGGAGGGCATGAAAGGCGCTGTGCCGCTCCGCTCGGCGAGTGAGTACCGGCGCGGCGTGCTGCGCGCGCAAGACATCGCACACCGCTTCGGCATCATCGGCTTCAAGGACGCGGATGCGGATCCGGCGCAAGTTGCGGCCTATCATTCGGCCGACTCGGACGGGAAACTCAGTGTCTATGTCGCGGCCTGCATCAAGACCCAGACCGGTCAGGATCAGCCCGATGCGCTGCTGAATTTCGCTGCCATCGACGAGGTGCATCGCGCGCATCAATCCGATCTGCTCGATACGCGCTTCGTGAAGATATTTCTGGATGGTGTACCGACGCCGGCGCGCACCGCTGCGATGCTGGCGCCCTACCTGCCGGATTCGAAGGGCGAGCGCACGAGCGGCATGCTGCACGTCAATCCGGCGGCGCTGGCGCAGGATCTGATCGAACTCGACCGGCGCGGCTACACGGTGAAGATGCATGCGACGGGCGACCGCGCAATTCGCGCCGGCCTGGATGCGATTGCCGCGGCGCGTGCCGCGAACCCCGCAAGCACACTGCGCCATGAACTGGCGCATGCCGGCTACATTGACGATGCGGATCTGCCACGCTTCGCGCAATTGAACGCAGTGGCGGAACTATCGCCGGTGATCTGGTATCCCTCGCCCATCATCGATGCGGTCATCTCAGCGGTGGGCGAGCGCGGTAAACGGTATTGGCCCATGCGCACGCTGGTGGCCTCGCGCGCGCCGCTGGCCGCAGGCTCCGACTGGCCCTCGGTGGTGCCGTCGATGGATCCGTGGAGCGGGGTGGAGTCCATGGTGACGCGCTCCGACCCGCTGCGTCATTCGTCCTCGGCACTCTGGCCCGAAGAGTCCGTCACGCTCGCCGATGCGCTGCGCATCTACACAATGGGTGGCGCAGCGGCGCTGCGCCGCGAAGACCAGACCGGGTCGATCAAGGTCGGCAAATCAGCCGACTTCATCGTGCTCGACCGCAATCTGTTCAAAGTGCCCGCGCAGCAGATCAGCGACGTGCGCGTGCTGATGACTTATTTTCAAGGCCGCAAAGTCTACTCGCGTCAACCCGCGGCAGCCGCCACGCCGCTCGCCAGCATCCAGGAACTCATGCTGACCCGGATCGACCCGGCGGCCGACGTGCTGTGGGAATCGGTGGCCACGATCAGCAACGCGGCTGGCGTGGAAGACCGCCAGCCTCGAACCGACGCGCAGTGGGATGCGGTGCGGCGCGGCGCGCTCGCTCTGATCGAAGGCGCCGATGCCTTGACCGTGCGTGGACGCCCGGCTGCGCCGGTCGGCAGCAAGACCGAAGGCGATGCGGAGGCCGGCGTGGAATCCGTGGCCGATATGCGCAAGGCCATCGATGCCGACCCTCCGCGCTTCGCGAATATGGCGCGTGCGCTGCGCCTTGCCGGCGAAGAGGCGCTGGCGGCCATCGAGCGCCGCGACGCGCAGGCGCTGTTCGATGTGGGTGGCAAGATCGACGAAGCCTGCGAGCAGTGCCATCGGGCAATCTGGTACCCGCGCTCGCCCTAGCCGCGCTACAGTCGGGAATGCCGCGCGCCGTGCGGCTATGATGAAGCCGTTCAATGATTGGAGCCACGTTATGAATCGCCGTATCGTCCTTGCGCATCGCCCTCAGGGCAAACCCACGGCCGATTGTTTCCGTGTGGAAACCGCCGTCATTGCCCCGGTTCAAGATGGCCAGGTCCTGCTGCGAACCCTGTATTTATCATTGGACCCTTACATGCGCGGCCGCATGAGCGAAGGCGCCTCCTATGCGCAACCGGTCGCGATCGGCGAAGTCATGTGCGGCGGCACGGTCTGCCGCGTCGAGGAGTCGCGCGCACCGGGCTTCAAGGCGGGCGACACCGTGCTGGCCTACACGGGCTGGCAGGAGTACGCGGCCGTGCCTGCGAGCGGACTGGTCAAGCTGGATCCGGCGGCCGCTCCTGTCTCGTGGGCGCTTGGCGTGCTCGGCATGCCGGGCATGACGGCCTACGTGGGCTTGCTCGATATCGGGCAACCCAAGGCGGGAGAGACCGTGGTGGTGGCTGCCGCGACCGGTCCGGTGGGCGCCACGGTGGGTCAGATCGCCAAGCTGAAGGGATGCCGGGTCGTCGGCATTGCCGGTGGCCGCGAAAAATGCGACTACGCGGTTCGCGAACTCGGGTTCGATGCCTGCCTGGATCATCACCAGAAAGATCTGGCGAAGCAGCTCGCCGCCGCCTGTCCGCAAGGCATCGATGTGTATTTCGAAAATGTCGGCGGCCCGGTGTTGATGGCCGTGCTGGGCTCGCTCAATGTGAACGCGCGCATGCCGGTTTGCGGCGTCGTGGCCTGGTACAACTTGACGGAATTGCCGGCAGGACCCGACCGGACGCCGACGATCATGCGGACGATGCTGATCAAGCGCGTCAAGATGCAGGGCTTCATCGTTTCCGATCACCAGAACCGCACCGCGGATTTTCTGCGCGACATGTCCGGCTGGTTGAAGGCCGGAAAAATCAAGTACCGGGAAGATATGATCGAAGGACTGGAGAATGCGCCGCAGGGCTTCATCGGCCTGCTGGCCGGCAACAACTTTGGTAAGCTCGTGGTGCGCGTCGCCAACGAAAAGGGTGCCTCATGATCACACTGCCTGCCGGTTATCCCACAGATCTCATCGCCGCGTTCGACATGCTCAAGTTGCGCAAGCGGCTCGGCATGGATGAGCTCAAGGTGCTGGCGTTGGTGGAAGCCGCCGGCGAGCTGTTCTATCAGAGCATGGCCAGGACGGCACGCACCGACGAGGCGAAAAAGCTGCTCACGCGCACCAGCCAGGAAGAACGCGGTCATGCGCACCGCATCCTCAAAGCACTGCAGATACTCGGCGGCGAGTCTCTGATCCTGCCCGAATCGAAAGACAATCCGTTGGCACAGAACGTCCCCGGCGAAATCCCCTTGAGTGGTGAGTTTCTGTCCATGCTGGAGAAAGCCGAGTTCGACGGCGATACGCACTACCAGACTTGGGCGGACAGCGAGCCGAATGCAGAAATCGCCAAGCTGCTGCGGCAGAACGGCGCCGAGGAAACCCGCCACGGCGAGCGCGCGCAGCAGATCAAGCGGTTGGAGAGTTTCGCCTAGAGGTTGCGGTCGATCAGCCGGCGAAACAGCTGTTCTTGCCGCCGTTCTTCGCCTTGTACAGCGCCGCATCGGCGCGCTCGAACGCCCGGCCGGGCGTGTCATGATCCAATAAGGGCGTGATTCCGCAGGAAATCGTCACATGCACCGGCGTGCCGCGAAAATGCAGCCGCAGCGAGGCGATGGTTTCGCGCAGCTCATCGGCAATCTGCTGCGCGGCTTCCAGAGCCGGGCCGATCAGGACCATGGTGAATTCCTCGCCCCCGATGCGCGCCACAAAGTCGGTGGACTGAATGCCCTGCGCCAGATATTTTGCCACGGTCTGCAGCACGCGGTCGCCGGCGCGATGACCGTAGGTGTCGTTGATGGTCTTGAAGTCATCGATGTCCCAGACGAGCAGTGAGACCGGACCTTGTGTGATTGCGCGGCGCGCGATTTCCTGCGCCAGCCGTTCATCGAAAGCCTTGCGATTGCAGATGTTGGTCAGCGGATCGATGCGGGCGCGATCGCGTTCGGCCGCCAGCTTCTCGTTGAGTGCGCGCGTCTCGCCTTCGAGCGACGCGACGCGCCGGCGCATCTCCTCAGCCTGCGCGTTTTGTTCCAGCAGACGTCTTTCCTCGCGCTCGCGGAATTCGCGCACGCTTTGTCCGACGGACTCCAATCCCTGCGTGACCAGCGCCTGCAGCGATGCCAGGTCCGTTGCCTGATTCGAACCGTCCGACAGCTCGCGCACCTGCGTCATGAGGCGGGCGTCGAGCTGCGCGGTGTCTTCGTGCCCGGCGCGGCTTGCATCGGCCGAGGAGTCAAAGTATTCGAGCAGTTCCTCCAGTCGCAGGTTGACGGCGGACAGCACGGTGGCCGCCTGCTGCCGTTCGCCCTCCGCCATCGCATTGCGCGCCTGCACCAGATCCGCCGCATGGCCGAGAATGGCGGCAAGCTCCGCATCGGTCCGCGCCTTGGTCAGCTCCACGCGCAGCGCCCCGGCTTTGGTGTCGATGTCGGTTTCGCTCTGCGCCAGCCGATCGAGCAGCAGGCCGGTGGCGGCGCAGGCAGATTCCCAGCGCCCGCCGTTGGCTGACCGGGGCAGGATCGGCGCGACCTGGTCCACTGCCGTGACCGCGGTGGTCAAGGTGCTCACCAGGGTTTCGAGTTCATCAACCTCGGCGCTGCGGCGATTGGCGGCGGCGACTTCTGCCAGTTCGGTATCGAGCGTTTCATTGACGCCCATCCCGGCTGCGCAGAGCCGGTTGATCAGCCGCCGCAGAACCTTCTCGATCTGCTGCCATCGCTTCTGCTCGGCCTCCATTTCGAGGACCGTGTCGCGATATTTTTGTTTCCAATCGGAGGTTTCGGACACGCCTGATTCGCCGATGGTCGGTATTGCCTGAAGCATCGGCCGGGCGACGCCGCTCTTGAGGTCGGATCCCACGGACGCGACGCTCACGGCAGCTTAAGCCGGATCCGCGTCAGCGTCATCTCTTCAAATCCTGCTCACCTTGTGCCGGCTGCGTAAGGGCAGCAGTATAGCGGGACGAAGTACATGGGAGAGCGTCGATGAATCGATCAACTGCAATGAGCCTGTGCGCCTTGATGGGGACGGGCGCTGTGAGTCTCGCCGATGCGGGTACCGGCCCTGCCGCCACGGCGGCGCCGGCGATGGTGCTGCACGCGCAATGGCTCATCGACGGCAGTAGCGCCGAGCGGCGCCGCAATCCGGAAATCGTGATCCAGGGCAATCGCATCACCGCGGTGCGCACCGCCGGATCGCAGCCGCTGCCCGCCGGCGCCCAGGTCATCGAGTTGGGCGACGCGACACTGCTGCCGGGTCTGATCGACACGCACACGCACATTTTTCTGCAAGGGGAGGTCCCTGATGCCGGCGGCTACGATGTGCAACTGCTGAAATTTCCAGCCTCCTACCGGGTCGCGCGCGCCACCGTCGCGGCGCGGCGCGCACTCGAACAAGGCTTCACCACGCTGCGCGACGTGGAGACCGAGGGTGCCGGCTACGGCGACGTGGGCATCAAGCAGGCGATCAACGAAGGCTACATTCCCGGGCCGCGGCTGTTCGTGGCGACGCGCGCGATATCCACCACCGGCGGCTATCAGCTGGAGGGATATGCGCCGGAGGTGTCGCTGCCCAAGGGCGTGCAGCTCATCGACGGACCGGTGGAGGCGCGCAAGGCTGCGCGCGAGCAGCTCGACAATGGCGCCGACTGGATCAAGGTGTACATGACGCACCGCTCATGGCTCGATGAAAAAGGCGAGCTGGTCTCGCAGCCGACGCTGACGCTCGAAGAACTCAAAGCCATCGTCGATGAGACGCATGGCTGGCGCAAGAAGGTGGCCTGTCATGCCTACAACGGACCGGGCCTGCAGCGTGCGCTGGATGGCGGCTGCGATTCCATCGAACACGGACTCGAGCTCACCGATGCGCAGATCGCGCAGATGCTCAAGCAAGGCACCTGGTATGTGCCGACGCTTGCCGTCTACTACTATGACTGGGATCCCGAAAACACGGATTCCGGCAAACGCGACCGCAAGCGCACGGCGCTGCATGGCGTGTCGTTTCAGAAAGCTCTGCGCGCGGGGGTCAGAATCGCCTTCGGCACGGATGCCGGCGGCTTCGTGTGGTCGGATCCGATCGCGCAGGAATTCCTGCGCGAGGTGGAATTCGGCATGACGCCCATGCAGGCCATACAGTCGGCCACCACGCGCGCCGCGGAGCTGTTGGATATGCGTGGTCAACTCGGCGTGGTGGCGCCCGGCGCCTATGCCGACGTCATCGCCGTGGCCGGCGATCCGCTGGCCGATGTGCACGCGCTGCAGCAGGTGCAATTCGTGATGAAGGATGGCGTGGTGTTCAAAGCGGCCGGCGCCCTTCGCTGATCGACCTGCTTCGGATCTGCTGAAACGATTGTGAACCCGCTGGCAGCGCGGTCACGGCGGGTTCGCTGGATGCGATTCAATCGACCAGGCGCGCCAGACGGCCAACCCTACGGCCAGGATAACCGGTCCGATAAATGCGCCGATCAATCCAAATGCCGCCAGGCCCCCGATTGCCCCAAACATCACCAGCAGGAAGGGGACATGGGCGGCGCTGCTGATCAACAAGGGTCGCAGTACATTGTCGGTCGGATGAACCAGGAAGAACCCCCACGCCAGCAAAATCACGGCCTTCCAAAGGTGTCCCATTGCGAACAAGTACGCGCTGAGGGAAACCCACACGATCGCCGTTCCAACGACGGGCACCACGGACAGGACGCCGGTCAACGCGCCGAGGAGTGCCGGCGCTTGAATTCCAAGAATGGCATAGCCGATCCCGGCGACCAGGCCTTGCGCGAAGGCCGCTATCAGCAGCCCAAAGAGAACGGTGCGCGACATCGAGGCGGCCGTTGCGATGTAGGGGTCGATACTGTCGCCGAATAACCGATGCACCACCCGGTGGCATTGGCGCACGATGTTGTCGCCGTCTCGATACAGGAAAAAAGCCGTCAACATCGCGCCAATCAAGCTGGCCATCGCGCGGCCGAGTCCGCTCAGCAAACCGGCGAGCTCCCGCCCCCAGGATTGCATCCATCCGATGGCCTCGCGCCCCAGAGCGGCCGGGTCGGCCGTGTATCGATCCAGGTATTGCTGCAATTGGTCGCCCAGCCATGGGATGGCGCGCACGGCGGGCGGTATGGAATGCGGCGGCTGCGCCAAATACGCGTTGAACGCTCGGTATGACAAAAATAGTTCTTCCATTACCAAAGCGAGCAACCAAAGCACGGGAAGGATCACGATGCAGGTGAGCAAGACGGTCATGACGAGGGCCGCCGTCGAGTTGAATCTGCCGAATTTTGCACGGATTCGCCGATACAGCGGCCAGCTTGCATAGACGAGTATCGTGGCCCATGCGATCGGCGCCAGGAATGGCCGCAGCACGACCAGGCACGCAATTGCGATGGAACAGACGATCGCCAGGAGAAGGAGTTTCCGCGGGTTGAGTTCTGCTGCCGGGGATTGCTCAGGGTCCTTGTACGTAGAAGACCTCATGCGAATGTGGCAACGGAATGCAGGTATAGCGTGTTCGCCACCGGTCGGAGATGGAAGTGATTTGGAAAAATATTCCACGAATCATGTGTGTCGCGGCCGTTGCCGCGGTTCTGTCCGCGTGCGGGCCGGGTGCGTCGGATTCCGCCGCCGCGGCGCGCTATACAAGCGACTTGCAGACCATCAGCGATGCGATTGCCACAGCGGCGGGGTTTGGGAAAGAGGCGATCGAAATGACCAGCAGTCGCGTGCGGTTGCGTATCGCAATCCGCGACCTGCAACTGGCCGGAGCCGATCCGTCAGCTCGCAATGACGCGGCGGCAAAAATCGTGGCGAGCGCCGAAAAAATTCTCGCGGCGCACCCGGAATTCGCCTCGTTGGAGCAGATCAGCGTTGCTGTGATTCACGCAACCGCAAGGGGCGGTGCTGAGAACGATTGGCACACGGAAGACGTGGTGGAGTTTCGAAGAGGTCCGAATCAGCGGTTCACTGTTCATATTTCATGATCGGAGCGGAGTGTCTCAAGACCGTCCCGCGAAAACCAGCCGCGAGGTGGGTGGCGGATACTAGTTCGGCTTGATTTGTGCGTCCGTTCGCAAGCGCGCATAGTCCCTGCCGCTTGCGCGATACACTGCCGACGTGGCGCCACCGGCCAGAATGAACGAACCAATCAAGAATCCGGGGCTTAGCGCGGCGGCCGCGTCCGAGCGTCTCAGATCCGATGGCTACAATGAACTGCCCTCCCCGGTGCGCCGCGGGTTTCTTCGCATTTTATGCGAGGTGGTGAGGCAACCCATGTTCGCGCTGCTGCTTGGCGGTGGCATGGTCTATCTGCTGCTGGGCGATCGGCTGGAAGCGGTGCTCTTGCTGCTGTTCGCCTCGCTATCGGTGACCATCACCATCGTGCAGGAGTCGCGCAGCGAACGCGTCCTGGAGGCTTTGCGCAACCTGGCGAGTCCGCGTGCGCTCGTGATTCGCGACGGTCAGCGCACTCAAATTGCGGGAAGGGAAGTCGTCACGGGCGATCTGCTCCTCATCGGGGAGGGAGATCGGGTGGCGGCGGACGCCACACTCCTGACGGCGCAGGATCTGCTGCTCGATGAATCGCTGTTGACCGGAGAATCTGTCCCCGTGAATAAGGCGGCGGCGCCGATGCCCGCCTCAGGCATGAATCCTGCGGCCGCACCAACCCCGGGCGGTGAGAATCTTCCTTTTGTTTTCGCCGGCACCCTGGTAGTGCGCGGTACCGGTCAGGCGCTCGTGCATGCGACCGGCGTGCGCAGCGAAATGGGGAAGATCGGCCGCGCGCTCGGCAGCATCGAAACCGAACAGCCGCGATTGCAATTGCAGATTCGCTGGCTGGTGCGCGATTTCGCCATCGTCGGCGCTGGTGCGGGAGTGCTGACCGTTCTGCTCTTCGGTCTGCTGCGTGGGTCATGGCTGGAGGCGATGCTGGGCGGCATCGCGCTTGGCATGTCCTTGCTGCCGGAAGAATTTCCGCTGGTGATGACGGTGTTCATGGCCATGGGCGCCTGGCGGATCTCGCGCGCGCGAGTGCTCACGCGCCGCGCGTCCGCCATCGAAACGTTGGGCGCAACCACGGTGCTATGCACCGACAAGACCGGTACGCTGACCGAAAATCAGATGACCGTGGTCAGCATTGTCGATGCGCACAGCCGCTGGGACCCTGCAAGCGATGCTCCTGCGCCGGAATCCATTCAACGGGTTCTAGGTGCTGCGCGCCTGGCTTGTCCGGATGCACCCACAGACCCGATGGACGTTGCCCTCAGCTCCTCGGCCGCCGCGCATGCGGGATCGCAAGGCGCCGATGGTTCGCCGCGTCATCTGATTCGTGCTTACGGGATGAGACCGGATCTGTTCGCGGTGGCTAATCTCGTGTCAGAAGGCAACGACGGCGGCGCCCGGGCGTATGCGAAAGGCGCATGGGAGGCCATTGCGGAGCTTTGCGCGTTGGACGCCGGCACTCTGACGCAGATACGCGCGCAGGCGGATGCGCTGGCGCAAGCGGGCATTCGCGTGCTCGCCGTTGCCAGCTCGCCGATCATCCAATACGCGAAGCAGCCCAGCCTGCCTGAGTCGGCGCGCGGATTTGAGTTTCAGTACCTGGGTCTTGTCGGCTTTTCCGACCCGTTGCGATCCAATGTGCCTGCCGCCGTCGCTGAATGCCGGTCCGCCGGAATCCGGGTGGTCATGATCACGGGAGACTACCCGGTTACGGCCAGTGCCATAGGCCGGCAGGCGGGCTTGGACAGCACGAAGGTCCTGTCGGGCGATGAAATCCAAACCCTGACGGACGCAGATCTTGCGAACCGGGTCGCGACGACCTCGATATTTGCGCGCGTCCGGCCGGCACAAAAATTTCGTATTGTTGAATGCCTGAAGAAAATCGGTGAAGTGGTCGCCATGACGGGCGATGGCGTCAATGACGCTCCCGCCATCAAGGCAGCCAATATCGGCATTGCAATGGGCGGCCGCGGCACGGATGTGGCGCGGGAAGCCTCGGCGATCGTCTTGTTGGACGATGATTTCGGTTCGATAGTGACGACCATCCGGCTGGGCCGGCGGATTTACGACAATCTGCGCAAGGCGATTGAATACATCATTGCCGTGCACATCCCCATCGCCGGTCTTGCACTCCTGCCGCTGCTGCTGGGTCTGCCCTTGATGCTCACGCCCATTCACATCGCGTTCCTGGAAATGATCATCGATCCGGCGTGTTCCATGGTGTTCGAGGCCGAGAGCGCCGAGGACGACGTGATGCGACGGCCGCCGCGCGACCCCAAGAGCTCATTGCTGCTGCGTAAACGAGTTTTGTGGGCGGTAGTGCAGGGTGTGGTCGTACTGGCGATATTGTCGGCGCTCTTCGTCGCGGCCGAGCGGGCAGGAATGAAAGAGCCGGACTTGCGTGCCCTTGTTTTTACCTCGCTGGTGCTGGCCAACATGAGTTTGATTCTGGTCAACCGCTCGTTCAAGTCTTCGCTGTCGCGTGCCGTCTTGCGCCCGAATCGAGCGCTCTGGATGCTGCTGAGTGGCGTTTCGATGCTCCTGGCGATTGCGGTATTCTGGAAACCGGCGCAGCGGTTGTTTCACTTTGGGCCATTGCACTGGAATGATCTGGCCGTCTGCGCCGGCGCCGGCCTGTTGAGCTGGATTGGCCTGGAGTTGATCAAGTCGTTGTGGTTTCCGATTCGTTCGCGCTGAGGCACGCAGGGTGCGCGTCACCGGCTGATTGCGCCTCTGCGTCAAACACGACACTATGCGATCTGCGCGCAAATCCTGACTGACCGAGGGTGCTCCCGTGAAAAAACTCCGTTTGATTGTGCCGATGGCCGCGCTGCTGGCCGCCACCGGATTGGCGGCCCAGGTTCTACCCGTGCCGGCACCACCGCCGCCCGCCGGCTCGGTGGTCATCCTGACCGGCAATGCGCTCGACGGGCATGGCGGCTCGCTGCGCAATGCGCGCATCGGCGTGACCGGCGGCCGCATCACGACGCTCAACGCGGCGCCGGGCGGAACGGTCATCGATCTGCGCCAATTTACCGTGCTGCCCGGATGGATCGACACGCACGTGCATCTGGACTCGCATTTCGACCGCAATGGTCGCATTGCCACTGAGACCGAGCCGCCGCTCGAGGCGGCGATGGGCATCGCCGGCGCTGCCTGGGACACTCTGATGGGCGGCTTCACCACCGTGCAGAGCGTGGGAGATCCAAGTGAAAAGCCGCTGCGCGATGCCATCCGCGACCGCGGATTTCCCGGCCCCCGCGTACTGACCTCGCTGGCGTGGATCGAAGGCGACAGCAAGACCCCGCGTGAGGAATTGATCGCGGCGGTGCGTTCGCGCAAGGCGCAGGGCGCGGACTTGATCAAGATCTTTGCCTCTTCCAGTCAGCGCGTGGGGGCCACACCGACATTCACCGAGGAGCAGCTGCGTATTCTGTGCGATGAGGCCAAGGCCGTCGGCCTGCGCTCGATGGTACATGCCTACCGCTCGCAGGTTTCCGCCGCCGCCCGCGCCGGTTGCCGCGAGATCGAACACGCGACTTATGCGACGCAGGCCGATATCGACACGGCGGTCGCGGCCGGCGCGTTCATCAGTCCGCAGGTGGGGCTGGTGGTGCAGAACTATCTTGCCAACAAGGCGCGCTACCTCGGGGTGGGCAACTACACCGAAGCGGGCATGGCCACGATGGATCACGATCTGCATCTGGATTTCGAGGTCTGCACGATGGCCGTGCACACCCCGAACTCGAAGGTGGTGTTCTCAACCGATGCCACGGCGGGCGCGCATGGCCGCAATGCCGAGGAATTCTTGGGCCGCGTGCAGCATTGCGCTCAGAGTCCGATGGCGGCGCTGGTGTCGGCCAATGCGGTTGCGGCCGAAGCCATCGGCATGGCGGGCACGCTCGGCAAGCTGGCCCCGGGATACGAGGCCGACATCATCGCCCTGGACGGCGACCCGCTCAAGGATCTGACCGCGGTGCGGCGCGTGGTGTTCGTCATGCGCGGCGGCGTGGTCTACAAGTGGGCGGGAGCGGCGCCCGTCAAACGCTAGATTCACGGATGCGCTTCAGCGGCATCGACCTGCGCGAAGACGAAGGCGCGGCAGCGTTTGTGAAGCGGGAATCCGTCGTCGTGGTCTTCGCCAGGGCCGACGGAGAGTTGCTCAGCCGCGAAGGACCGAACCGCTACGCCGCCGGCGATGCACTCGTCACCGGATCCGGCGGCGATGTGTGGAGCGTGTCGCGCGGCCGCTTCGATGCGCGCTATGAACCCATCGCACCGCTGCGGCCGGGGCAGGACGGCCCCCATCGCAACAAGCCGCTGCCGGTGCTGGCGCGGCAGGTCTTTGAGCCGTTCACGGTGATGCGCCGCGCCGGCGGTGATGAGCTTCAAGGCAAGGCCGGCGATTGGCTGCTGCAATATGCGCCGGGCGATTATGGCATTGTCGATCAGGAGAAGTTCGCGCGGGTCTACCGGCGCCTATAGATATCAGCCCTCGGGTGCCGCGCCGAAGTGCGCCGCAAGATACGCTGCGATTTCCTCGTATTGCTCATCCGACAGCCGGGCGCCTTTGGCGATCATTGCATCGATCTGCGCTTCCCATTGTTTGCGGTTCAAGCGCTTGCCGGTGACCGTGTCGAGCGAATGGCACTGCGAGCAGGCCCGTTCCACGAGCGTGACGCCATGGCCTTCGGGCAATGCGGCGGCCGCGGGTCCAATGCCCTGCGCTTGTGCGCCCAGTGCAAATGCGAGCAAGGCTGCGCCGGGCCCCGGACCGCCGACGGCGATGACCACGAACTGGCGACCGCCGCTGCGGTAGGTCATCGGCGTGCCATTGGTTTTGGCGCCGCCGGTTGAATAGCGCCACAGATCCGCACCGCTGCGCTTGTCGAGCGCGTGGAACGCGGCGTCGCCGCCGCCCACGAACACCAGCCCGCCGCGGGTGACGATCGCCCCGGCCGTGCCGACGGCGCCCAGGGCGGCGGGGAGTTTCGCGTCCTTCAGCGCCGGGTGATTGCGCACCGCTTCGTTGTCGCCGAAGGGCACCTGCCAGTGCATGCGTGCGGCGTTCAGATCCAGCGCATCCAGGAAAGCATAAGGCGGCTTGAGCAGCGGGATGCGGTGATGCAGAAACACGGTCTCATCGCCGGTGTCGTTGGGTCCGACGTCGGGCACATTGCCTTGCGCATCGGTGATGTCCGGATAGACCAACGCCGGATCGTTGTTGACCTTGACGTACAAAATGCCCGTGTCCGGATCGAAGGCGCCGCCGCCCCAATCGGCGCCGCCGAGCAATCCCGGGCGGATCAGGGTTCCCTGCGTGCTCGGCGGTGTGAACAACCCTCCGATGCGCAGGCGTTTCAAAACAGCGACCGCCTCTGCGTGCAATTCCGGGGTCAGGTCCGTCGCGTCCTCCAGCGTCACGCCCTGCGGCGCCAGCACCGGCAGGCCGGCGGGGGCCGGCTGTGTCGGCGAGGCCTGTTCGCCGGGCACATCGCTGGGCGGCACGGCGCGTTCTTCGATGGGCCACAATGGCTCGCCGGTGACGCGATCGAACGCGAACACGAAGCCTTGCTTGGTCAGCTGCACGACCGCATCGATCGTTCTGCCTGACCTGCGAATTTGCACGAGAGCGGGCGCAGCCGGTGAGTCGTAGTCCCACAGTCCGTGGTGCACGAGCTGGCGATGCCAGCGCCGCCTGCCGGTGTTGGCGTCCAGGCAGACGATCGAATCGGCGAACAGATTTGCGCCCGGCCGGTTGCCGCCGTAGAAATCGTTGCTCGGCGTTCCCACCGGCAGGTACAGCAGGCCGCGCCGCGCATCGATGCTCATCGGCGCCCACACATTGGTGTGGCCCGTGAACTTGTTGGATTGGTTGCGCCAGGTATCGGCGCCGAACTCGCGCGCGCGCGGCACTGTATGAAAGCTCCACACGCGGCGCCCTGTACGCGCATCGTAGGCGCGCACATCGCCGGGCGGATCGCGCCGGTAGATGAGGCGATCGGCCACGCCATTGCCGACGATGATCAGATTGCGGTAAACCAGCGGCGGCGAGGTGTTGGTGAAGTGCCTGGGGTTCACCGGCCATTGCAGGCCCTCCAGCAGATTCACGACGCCCTCATGCCCGAAGCCTGCCACCGGCTTGCCGCTGCGCGCATCCAGTTTGATCAGCCGGTAGCGCGATGCGATCACGATGTGCAATGCGCGGGACGCGGGGTCGCGCCATGCGGCGACGCCGCGGTGCACGAAGCCGGTGCCGTTGGGCGGCTGGCCATCCACGTAGGGCCGCGGGTCGTAGCTCCACAGCTGCCGTCCCGTGGCTGGGTCGAGCGCGACGACGCGGTTGTAGGGCGTGCTCAGATACATCACGCCATCGATGACAATGGGCGTGGTTTGGAACATGCCCGGTGAGGTGCCGAATTCCTTCAGCGGCGTCTCGCCGGTCTGCCATTGCCAGGCGAGTCTGAGCTGAGTGACGTTGCCGGTGTTGATGTCGCGTAGCGTGGAATAGTTGGGCGCGCCCTGCGCGCCGCCGTAGGCGGGCCAGTCAACGTTGTCGGAGTCGGTTGACGCGCACACCACCCCGCCCGCCATTGCCAGGATGAGCAGCCCAACCGATGCACGCCAGCGCCATTTTGCGATCATACGAAATTCCAAAAACGCTATAGTACGCGACGGATGATGTGACATGCACAATGAGACTGTTTGCGATCAGGATCCGATGCAGTGGCTGGAACGCGCGCTGCTGAGCTCACCGCAACGCAGCTTTCTGCACACCCCTGCGGGACGCAGCGTTCGTTACGAAGAACTCGAAAGCGCCACCCGCCGCATCGCCGCGGCGCTTCGAGGACTCGGTGTCGTCAAAGGCGACCGCGTCGCCGTGGCCGTCGAGAAATCTGTCGAGGCGGTCTTTCTCTACGTTGCCTGTCTGCGGATGGGAGCGGTTTACATGCCGCTCAACACCGCCTACACCACCGCAGAGCTCGAGTATTTTTTGAGCGATGCGCAGCCGCGTCTGTTCATCGCAGGAGCGGCACAGGCGGACGCGGGCCTGCGTGGCGCCGCGGCGCGCGGCGGAATCCGCGTGCTGACGCTCGAGGCCGACGGCAGCGGCAGCTTGAGCGAATCACTGGCGCGCTGCGAAAACCCGGCGCCGGATCCGGATCATCGCGGCGATGACCTCGCCGCGCTGGTCTACACCTCCGGCACCACCGGGCGCTCCAAGGGCGCCATGCTGACGCGCGCCAATCTTTCCTTCGGCACGCAGCGGCTGGTTGAGGCGTGGGGCTTCACGGCGGATGACGTGCTGCTGCATGCGCTGCCGCTGTTTCATGTGCATGGCCTGTTCATGGCGCTGAACACGGTGCTGGCGAGCGGCGCGAGCATGCTGTTCATGGCCAGGTTCGACGCGGTCGAGCTGTTGCGGCTGCTGCCGCAGGCGAGCGTGCTGATGGGCGTGCCGACTTTTTACACCCGCTTGCTGAGCCGGCCCGAATTCACGCGTGAGAGCGTGACCTCGATACGCGTATTCATCTGCGGCTCCGCGCCCTTGCTGCCCGAAACCCACCGGGAGTTCAGTGCGCGCTGCGGCCATGCAATCCTGGAGCGCTACGGCATGACGGAAACGATGATCATCGCCTCCAATCCGTTGCATGGCGAGCGCAAACCCGGCTCGGTGGGACTGCCGCTGCCGGGCGTGGAAGTGCGCATCAGCGACCCGGGCGGCGGGATAGGGATGATCGAGGTCCGCGGCACCAATGTATTCCAGGGGTACTGGAATGCGCCCGAGAAAACCGCCGCGGACTTTCGCCCCGACGGCTTCTTCGTGACCGGTGATCTGGGATACTTCGATGCGCAAGGCTACCTGCATGTCGCCGGCCGGGCCAAGGACCTCATCATCAGCGGCGGTTTTAATGTGTATCCCCTCGAAGTCGAAGAGGCCATCGATGCATTGCCGGGCGTGATGGAAAGCGCGGTCATCGGCCTGCCGCACGCGGACTTCGGCGAAGGCGTCACCGCCATCATCGTCGCGGCGCCCGGGGCGTCGTTGAGCGAGCGCTCCGTGATCGAGGCACTCAAGGGCCGCCTGGCCAAATTCAAACTGCCCAAGCGCGTGCTGTTTATCGACGAACTGCCGCGCAATGCCATGGGCAAGGTGCGCAAGCAGGCCCTGCGCAGCGCGCACGCCCGGCTTTATGGGTGAGGCGCGCCGTCACCGCATCAATTCAATGCAATGGACCAGCAGCCGCGAACGATCCGCGCACGGACCCACCAGAATCTCCACTTCCCCCGGTTCGAACACGGGCTGCAGGTTCAGTCCGAGAAACTTCAATTGCGCGGCGGCGAGATTCAACGTGACAGTGCCTTGCGCGCGCGGCCGCAGCGTGATCTTGGCAAATCCCATGAGTTCCAGCAGCGGCCGGGCAACACTGGCCAGGCGGTCACGCGTGAACAGAAACACTGTTTCTTCGGCTTCGCGCGCGCCTTCGTTGAGCACGTCGACCTTGATCTGGATATCATCGCTTTCACGGACGCGAGGCGGACTGACGCGAAGGTTGGAGAGGGTAAAGCGTCCGTAGGTGAGCCCGTGGCCGAAGGCAAACAGCGGATCGTTCGGCACGTCCAGGTACTTGCTGGTGAAGTGGTCCTTCGGGTCAGCGGGTCTTCCGGTTGGGCGTTCGCCGAAGAACACCGGCACCTGGCCCAGGGCCCGTGCCCAGCTCACCGGCGTGCGTCCGCTCGGGGACACGCGCCCCGTCACCACATCGGCAATCGCATGGCCGGCCTCGCAGCCGAGGAACCAGGCTGCGAGCACCGCATCAGCCTCTTCGAACAGCCAGGGCAGGATGAGCGGCCGGCCTGAAAACAGCACGACGATGACGTGCCTGCCCCGGGCATGCGCGCGCTCAATGACGCTTTGCGCCAACAACCGCTGCTGCCCGGGAAGATCCAGATGCGCGCGGCTGGCCGCTTCACCGCTCATTGCCGCGGCTTCGCCCACGCACAGCACGATCGCATCGGCCGCATCGCACAGATCCACCGCGGCCTGAATGCCGCCGGTGTCGGTGCCGAGGATATCCGTGCCCTGGGCATGCACGATATCGGTGTGGGGCAGCGCGGTGCGCAGGCCCTCCAGCACGCTGACATGGCCCGCAGCGACGCCGGCAGCCCACCACGGGCCGCGCATTTCACCGGGGGCATCGGCGAGCGGTCCGATGACCGCAATGCGCGCCGGATCTGCCCGCAGCGGCAGGCAATCCGCCTCGTTCTTCATCAGCACAATGGCGCGCGCGCCGGCTTCGCGCGCCAGCTGGCGGCGCCTGGTCAGCGTGGCCGCGCTTTCCGCTCTGGCGCCGCGGCCGTATGGGTTCTCGAACAGCCCGAGATTTTCTTTGAGTGCGAGCACGCGGTGCACGGCGGCGTCGATGTCCGCCAGGCTCACCAGGCCGTGCTCCAGGGCGATGGGCAGGCCCGAGCGATAGGCGTTGGACATCATGTCGATGTCCACGCCGGCTTTGAGCGCCAGCACCGCCGCTTCGGTCAGATCGGCGGCCACGCCATGGCGGATCAATTCGGCGATGGCGTTGTAATCGCTGATGATGACGCCGTCGAATCCAAGCCGGCCGCGCAGCCAGCCGCGCAGCAGGTCGACATGTGCCGTCAGAGGGATGCCGGCCAGATCCGTGAACGCAGGCATCACGGCCACGACGCCTGCGGCGACGGCGGCTTCGAAGGGCGGCAGATGCACCTCGCGCAAGGTGCGCTCGGAGATGTCGACGGAGGCGTATTCGCGACCCGCATTGACCGGGCCATATCCGCAGAAGTGCTTGGCAACGGCGGCCAGCGTATGCGGCGCCGCCAGGCTTGCGCCTTGAAATCCGCGCACCTTGGCGGCCGCCATCTGCATGCCCAGCCAGGGATCTTCGCCAGCGCCTTCGGCGCTGCGGCCCCAGCGCGGATCCCGCGACACGTCCAGCATGGGCGCGAAGGTCATCGCCAGGCCATCGGCAGCCGCCTCGGCGGCCGCTTCGCTTGCGGTGAGCTCCCACAGCCGCGGATCGAAGGTTCCGGCTTCGGCCAGCGGGATGGGAAACAGCGTGCGATGCCCGTGAATCACGTCGAGACCGACGAGCAGCGGAATGCCCAGACGCGACTGCTCGATCGCGAGGCGCTGCATTTCGTGCACATGATCCGCGCCCACCAGATTGAGCAGATTGCCGATGGCGCCGGACTTGATGCCGTCGGTGGAGTCACCGGCGATGACGGGTCCGGTTACGGCATAGCCGGCGGCCGTCATGGTCAGCTGGCCGAGCTTTTCGGCCAGGGTCATATCGCGGATCAGGCGCTGGATCCGGCTCATGGAACCCAATCCACAATTCTGGCCTTAACATAAGCACGGTGCGCGTATTGGCGATAGGCTTGTGCACGGATTGAGGGCAAGGTCGGATCACTTCTTTGAGAACGCCAAACCAGATGATAGATCAGCCAACAGAAATCGCGAGCAACAGTTCGGAAATAGAAGTGGCACATGCGGGACTGCTGCCGCAGTTGACGATGATGTTTCGTGCGCTGTGGGCCTCGCCGGTGCGCGCCAGGCTGATCCTGCTGTGCGGCTCCATCCTGTTCGTAATTCTGCTCACGGCCTACGGACAGATCCGGCTCAATAGTTGGAATACACCCTTTTACGATGCGCTGTCGCGGCGCAACTTCGATGAGTTCCTGGTCCAGTTGGGCGTGTTCTGCGTGATTGCCGGCGCGCTGCTGGTCCTGAACGTGGCGCAGCGATGGCTCACGGAAATGCTCAAGCTCAAGCTGCGCCAGGGTCTGGTCCAGGATCTGGTGCGTGAGTGGATGCTGCCGCGGCGCGCCTTCCGTCTGGCCAGCGCCGGCCCCATCGGCGTCAATCCGGACCAGCGCATGCATGAAGATGCCCGGCACCTGACCGAGCTGTCCGCGGACCTCGGCGTCGGCCTGCTGCAGGCCTCGATACTGCTGGTCATATTCGTGCAGGTTCTTTGGGCGCTATCCAACAATTTTGCGTTCCATGTCTCGGGGCAGGATGTCCACATTCCGGGCTACATGGTCTGGGCAGCCGTTACCTACGCCGGCTCCGCCTCGCTGCTGAGCTATTGGGTGGGCCGCAGCCTCATCGATCGCAACGCGGACCGCTACGCGCGCGAGGCGGAACTGCGCTATTCGCTGGTGCGGGTGAATGAGCACATCGACGCCATATCGCTGGCGGCGGGCGAGGCCGACGAGGCGAGGCGCGTGCAGTACGATCTGGCCGCGGTGCTCGAGGCGATGCGGCGGCTGGTCACGGGACTCACCAATCTGACCTGGATCACGGCCGGCTATGGCTGGTTCACCCTCATCGCGCCGATCCTCGTGGCGGCGCCCATCTACTTCGCCGGACGGATTTCCTTCGGCGGTCTGATGATGGCGGCGGGCGCCTTCAATCAGGTGCAGTCCTCGCTGCGCTGGTTCGTTGACAATTTCAGCACCATTGCCGATTGGCGCGCGACGCTGCTGCGGGTCGCCAGCTTCCGCCGCGCCATGCTGCTCACCGATGACCTGCATCGTGTCGAGGGTCACATCACCGTGCTCGAGGGCGAACCGGGCAAGTTCGTGATTGATCATCTGGAGATCGCTTCACCTTCCGGCTGTACGATGCTGGAGGACACTCATGTGGAATTGAAAGCCGGTGAGCGCGTGCTGATTCTCGGCGAATCCGGCACCGGCAAGACGCTGCTGTTCCGCGCGCTTGCCGGTCTGTGGCCCTGGGGTGCGGGAAGCATAGCCCGGCCCGGCGGCGAGCCGATCCTGTACGTGCCGCGCGTGCCGTATCTTCCGCCCGGCAGCTTGCGTGAAGTGCTGGCGTATCCGCAGAAGGTGGAGAGTTTCAGCGAACGTTCTTTTGTCAACGCGCTGGCGCGGCTGCGTCTGAAGCGTCTGGCGCCCATGCTCGATCTGTCGAAGCGCTGGGAGCGTGAATTGAGCGACGAAGAGCAGCAGCGTCTGTCGTTCGCGCGCGTGGTGCTGCAGGCGCCGCCCTGGGTGCTCATCGACGGCGTGCTGGATCAGCTGGATGAGGAGACTCTCGTGCGCGTCATCGAGGTGTTCAGCAAAGATCTGCCGCAGACCGGCGTGATTCATATCGGGCGCGCCGAGCACCGCAGGGAAATGTACACGCGCGTGCTGCATCTGATCAACGACCCGACGATCCGCAGACTGGCCCGGCTCAAGATCGCAGAGCGGCCGGCCTCGGCCAGGAAACATGCTGTAACCAGTGAGTGATGATGACCGCATCGAAGCCTCCGACACCTCGTCCCCGTAAGGCCACGCACAAGAGGCCGAAGTCGCTGAGCCCCAAAGCGCTGGCGGCGCTGCCCGATGCGCAATTGCTCGAACAGGTCCAGCGGCAGACCTTCTGCTTTTTCTGGGAGGGAGCCGACCCGGCCACGGCGCTGGCGCCGGACCGGCGCATGACTCGGGACACGCCGCCGGATGACCTGGTGACCATCGGCGGCAGCGGGTTCGGCGTCATGTCCATCATTGTCGCCGTCGAGCGCGGCTGGGTCTCACGCGCCGCTGCGCTGGAGCGTCTGCACCGCATGCTCGATTTTCTATGGCGAGCCCGCTGCTATCACGGCGTGTATTCGCATTTCATGAACGCGCGCACGGGCCAGACCATTCCGCTGACCCGCAAGGACGACGGCGGCGATCTGGTGGAAACCTCCTTCTTGTTCATGGGACTGCTGTGCGCGCGGCAATACTTCAACCGGGAAGCGCCGCTTGAAACGGGCCTGCGCGGACGCATCAACGGACTGTGGCAGCAGGTTGAATGGAATTGGTACACGCAAGGCGGCCGCAATCATTTGTACTGGCATTGGAGCCCCAACAACGGCTGGGCCATGGACCACGAAATTCATGGATGGGACGAATGCCTGGTCACCTACCTGCTGGCGGTGTCCGCGCCGCGCTATGCGGTCGAGCCGTCGGTCTATCACCGTGGGTTCGCCTCGGGCGAAAATTTTCGCAACGGCAATGCCTACTACGGCACTGAATTGCCGCTGGGCATGCCCTACGGCGGCCCGCTGTTTTTCGCGCACTACTCATTTTGCGGCATCGATCCGCGCGGTCTCAAGGACCGCTACGCCGATTACTGGGAGCAGAATGTCCGGCATGTACGCATCAACCGCGCACATTGCATTGCCAATCCGCATCGATTCAAAGGATATGGCGATGATTGCTGGGGACTGACGGCCAGCGATGACCTCGATGGCTACCGCTCGCATACCCCTGACTTCGACAACGGCACCATAACGCCGAGCGCGGCGCTGGCCAGTCTGCCGTATGCACCGCGCGAGGTTCTCAAGACCCTGCGGCATTTTCTCACCGCTTACGGAGAGAAAATCTGGGGCCGCTATGGATTCGTCGATGCCTTCAGTGCAACGCGCAACTGGCATGCGGACACTTTCCTGGCCATCGACCAGGGTCCCATCATCATCATGACGGAAAACCACCGCAGCGGCTTGCTGTGGAAGCTGTTCATGAACGTGCCCGAAATTCAGGCGGGCCTGCGACGCTTGGAATTCACCAGCCCGCATCTGCAGGGCCCGAAGCGCCGATGAGCCAGACGCTGGAGCGGTGGATTGGCCTGCAGTACGCGCAATCGGCCACGGCCATGATGGCGAGCATATCGCCCACCGCGCTGCGAAAGCACCGGCCCGGATTCGGGCAGTCCATCGCGCCCAGCAAAGGCTCCGTCGTCGCATCGCCGGTGCTTGCATCCTATGATCCGGATCCGGATTATTTCTTCCATTGGTACCGGGACTCCGCCGTCGTCATCGATGCGCTGCGGATCCTGGCCGAGTCGGCGCCGGCGGACCCGACCGCTCTCGAACATTTCCGCGACTTCGTCAAGTTCAGTCTGTCGTTGCAGTCTCTGGACGGACGCGAGCTGGTCCAGGCGCCGGGCTGGCGCGCGAGGGTGAGCGCCGACTTCGTGAAGTTCCTGCGTACCGATGCGGATCTGGCAGCGGCTCACGGCGAAGCCATTGCCGCGGAAACGCGCGTCAATGCGGATGGCAGGCTGGACATTTCAAGCTGGCCGCGGCCGCAGAACGACGGACCGCCGATGCGTGCGCTGACGCTGTTGCGTTGGTCGCGCAGCTTTGCATTTGACCGCGATCTGGATGAGGGCGCGACGGCGTTGCTGCAGGCGGATCTGCGCTTCACGCGCCGGCACTGGAGTACACCGTGCTTCGACATATGGGAAGAAGAAAAGGGGCTGCACTATTACACGCTGTGCGTGTCGGCTGCCGCACTGGAGCAAGGCGCTGCATGGCTTGATTCACGTGGGCAAGGCGATGCCGCGCAGGCCTGTCGCAGCGAGTCGCTGGCCGCGCGGCGCATGCTGGACGACTATTGGCTCGCCGAACAGGGGTACTATCGCTCGCGCGTGCTGGAGTCCGGCGCTCGATCGCAAAAGCAACTCGACATCTCGGTGATTCTCGCCGCCATTCATGGCGGATTCCGCAACGCCAGCCATGGGGTCGATGACGCCCGCATGCAGACCACTCTTTCGAAGATCGAGTCCTTGTTCGATGCGCTGTATGCCATCAATCACAACAAGCCGCCCGGCAGGGGTCCGGCGTTGGGCCGCTATGCGGGCGATGTGTACTATTCCGGCGGCGCCTATTTTTTCTCCACGCTGGGCGCTGCCGAGTTCTGCTTCCGTGCGGCGGCAGGTTCCTCCGATGCGCGCGCCTTCGTGTCGAGGGGCGATGCGTACCTGGAAACAGTGCGCGCCTTCACGCCCTCGGGAGGCGATCTGTCCGAGCAATTCGATCAGCACACCGGGACGCAGACCTCCGCCAAGCACCTCGCCTGGAGCTACGCGGCCTTTATCTCCTGCATCGCCGCCCGCCGCGCGGTCCGCTGACGCTGAATTCGTGCGCGCGTGCTGAACAGTTCCTTCATCAAAGCTCTGCTGGTGGCCGCCCTGGTCTGGGGTGGCTGGAGCCGCTATGCCGATCGAGCAGTTGATGCCGCGGATGGCCAACTCGCGCCGACCGATCCACAGCAGGTCGCCATCGAAGCACCGGAGATAATCCAGAAGGGCCGCTGGACGCTGACGCCGCGCGCGCATTACGTGATCATCGCGCGGGTGCTGGGACGCGAGCAGTATCGGTTCGATCCGCTGGCGGATCTGATTCCCGAAGACCTGGCGCTCGGGTGGGGGCCGATGTCGGACAACAGTGTGCTGAAGGACATCGAAATTTCACAGTCCGGCCGCTTTTATTTCTGGAAGCTGCCGGAGGCGGCCGTCATCGACCGCGATGCCATCGCGGTTCACAGCGCAAATACGCATGTCATTCCGGATGATTCGATCGTCGGCAAGCAACTCGCCCGCCTGCGCGTGGGCCAGGTGGTGCAATTGAGCGGTGATCTCGTGGACGGCACGCGCGAGGATGGCCGCTGGATCAAGTCCTCCCTGGTGCGCAACGACACCGGTGCGGGTGCCTGTGAAGTGCTGCTGGTGCGAAACGTGGAATTGGTGCCTTGAGCGGGGGCGGTTCATACTGCGCCCATGTCATGGCTTGAACCCGTCAGCTTGAGCAGCGCAAGCGTCAATCTGGAACCACTGCGCCCGCATCATCACGATGATCTGGCGGAGTCGGTCAGGGACGGCGAACTTTGGAAGCTGTGGTACACCTCCGTGCCGCACCCCGACGCCATGCGCCGCGAGATCGAACGGCGGCTGCACCTGCAGGCTGAGGGCAGCATGCTGCCCTTCGCGGTCATCGACAACGCCACCGGCCGGGCCGTGGGCATGACCACCTACATGAACCTCGACGCCGCGAATCAGCGCATGGAGATCGGCTCGACCTGGTATCGCAGGCGGGTGCAGCGAACAGCGCTGAACACGCAATGCAAGATCCTGCTGTTGACGCACGCCTTCGAGGCGCTGAACTGCATCGCAGTGGAATTCCGCACGCACTTTTTCAACACCGCCAGCCGCCGCGCCATCGAGCGCCTGGGCGCCAGGCTCGACGGCATCCTGCGTCATCATCAGCGCGCGGACGATGGCACGCTGCGCGACACCTGCGTGTACAGCATCATCGCACCGGAGTGGCCGGCCGTGCGCTCGCACCTGAACTGGCAATTGAGCCGCGTCCGCGTCTAAGGGGACGCGGACGAGAGTGTGATGGCGGTTGCAGATTCCTGACATCGATTCTCCCCGATCGCCCTGGCGGGCCTGTGCTCGCCCGCTTTGAGATTCTGTCAACTCAAGCGACGCGATTTCCTGTCGACAGCATTCGAACAACTCGCCTTTTACAGGCGATGGCGCTGTGCGGTTCGAAGTCGTTCTCGGGAGATCTGCTCATGAAGTATCCGGCTCTTTTCTTATTGGCCGCGCTGGCCTGCGTGTCGCAGAGTGGATGCGGCGGCGGTTCATCCGCGAGCGCGCCGACGCCTGCGCCGCCGACCGCTTTGCCCACCGGCGTGCAAACCCCGAAGTCTGTTTCCGTCGTCACCGCAAATTAAGGCGTACCCCATGAACTCACAATGGTTGTCCCGCGCTGCGCTGGTCGCGACCAGTTTCATCTGTGGCGCCGTCCAGGCTGCAATACCCTCGAGCGCTCCCTACGTGACCGATCCGCAGAACGAATACGTTCAGGATCGGACCTCGGACAGCATCTCGAGCCTGAACATGGTGCTGTGCATCCTGGGTGCCATGGATGCCGGCGCCATGGTCAACGCCGGTCCGTACATTGCGCTGGTCGACATGAACAAATGCGACAGCAAGAAGGCGAGCGCCGCGGGCGCCGGCGCCACGAATTACGCCACCGCAGTCCTCGACGTCGCACGCGTCTCGGACGCCGAGCCGATGATCGGGAAGGTGTGGCTGTCGATGACCGAAGAGGGCAATGCCCTGGACGTGTTCATCCACTTATCGGCTACGGCCTCGCCATCCGACGGTCAGCCCTATGGCCTGTTCCGGTTGGACTACCTGGGCAAGAAGAGCGGCGCCACGGCTTTCAACGGATTCATCGATTCCCAGGCAAGTTCCATCAGTCAGTATGAGACCGGTGGAAATTCAAGCAATTCGGCGATGGCGCTGTCGGCGACATCGACCACGGCCGGAACCGGAACGATCAGCGCAGTCGGTGGGCCGACTTTCAATTTTGCCTATGATGCCGGCTTCTTCCGGCGCAGCGATGGCACGAACGATCAGTGTTTCGACCGCTCCAAAGCAAACGCCGAGCGATCGGTGTGGCAGTACGGAACCTACAACGCCAATGACGGCACGCGGGTCGACCTTGCAAATCCTGGGTTTCCGATTGTGGCCACCCTGCAGGGCGTCTCCTATTTCGGCTTCGCCAATTACTGGGGCATCAATTTCCAGGGCCTGGATTTGAATACGCTGCCCGATGCGCAGCCCGTTCCCGGCCTTGCGATCACTGACAAGCGCTCCGGCAACACGACTGGCTACTCGCTGTCCAAGGTCGGCGGCAAGCTGACCCAATGGACACAACAATCCACGACGCTTGATTCATTGAACAAGATTCCATTCACCATCATCATCGACCTGGCCGGGCTCACTGATAATGCAACGCTCAGCGGCTTCCAGAACTGGCAGGCGCAATGGGACTCGGCCACCCAGTCCTTCGTGATCGCGGGCACTCAGCAATGCAGCCAAAGCGGCTGTGTGACCCTCCCAATTTCGCCGGTCGCGCACGTCGCCCTGCATGCGTTCGACAATCAGCCCATCTCGGGTTGGGCTGATTCTTACGGCGGGAACATCAATATCCCGCCGACCGGCGTGCCGCATATCACCGCGGATCCCGTGAACTTCTACACACAGTCGACGGTGATTCCCGGCTCCATCGCCCTGGCGCTCAATTGTCTGAGTCAATGCCCGACCGCGGCTTCGCTCGCCGCCTTCGCCGCCGGCAATGCGCAGACGACGCCCTACGGCAACGGGACGGAGCATCAGTGGTTCAACGCGCCGGCTGCGAACACTGTGAGCTACAGCTTTGACGCCGGCGGCCTGGAGGACAGCTCGGGCGGCACGGCCGCGCCTGTGGTGCTGGAGCAAGCCAGTCAATATCCGCAGGGGTCCATGTATGCACAAAACGGGATTCATAGCGGACGGTTGTTCGATGCGCCTTTGACCAACGGCAACTGTGCGGGCGCAGTGCCTGTCGGGACCGTATGTGAACCCAGCAACCCGCTGACCTATTACACCTGGGCAACCGGTCCCCAGCAATGGAGTCAGTCGCTGTGGCTGACCGATGGCACGAGTGTGGTCGCATTCGATGCGCCGCAAAACATCGCCTACACCGTGCCGAATGATCCCGCCTACGGCAGCTATGCCGGCGTGCCCATCCTGTTGCAGTTCAACGGCTTTGGAAATCTGTACGGCATTCCGGGCAGCTGCGTCGATCCGGTCAACAATGCGAAGGTTACTTGCGATTCGCCGAACGCACGCTACGTTCCGCAGTTTTCCCTGCCGGATGGAGCGACCATGACCTTGCCCAGTCCCTCGACACCGTTGATCGTCAGGGCGCTGAGCGCGGAAATTCGACTTAAGGACCTGGGTCCGAGCGCCTCCAGTCCGTGTGCTGCGATGACCTTGTCGACCGTCACGCCGCCGTCCGGCGGAACACACGACCCAAGCGACCCTGCGGACGTACAGTACATCGGCGTCGAGCCGAGCGTCACTGCCTCGCCGAAGGTCATCGACGGAGTGATTCAGCCCTAGTCTGACGGCGAACGAACTCCCGGCTGGCGTTGGTGTAATAGATCTTATCGATGACGCTGCGCGGCAGCGCCAGTCCCGCCACATCGGCCCGGATCGACTCGATGCGCTGCGAGTCGTCCGTGGCCAGATAACGCCAGTCGGACAGCCAGAACTCATGCGCTTCTTTGCGAAACTGCGCCGCCGTGACATCCGGTGCGTAGGTCAGATCCGAGGCGTACATGAGCCGGTCCGCGTAGCGAATGAAGAACCGCCGCACCTTGTCCCGGTCTTGCAGGGACTGGACCTGCACCGCCGTCATCCGCGCCGCCAGATCGGCGTTGGCGGCGGGGTGGGCGTCGAGGAACGCGGCCAGGCGGTCCACACTCCACTCCAGGCTCGCCATGTGTGCTCCGACGAAGCGCAGTTCGGGATGTCGCGAGACGAATCGGTCACGCGCTCCCATGAGTGTTTCGTAGGCGGGTTGATCCGGGTGCAAGAACATGTGGTACTGCGGGTGCTCGCGGAAATACTCGCGGTCGTTGTCGTTGCTCATTTGATCCAGCGGCAGCCAGCAATTGTAAGGCTCGCCCTGATGGGCGATGAGCGGGATGCCCAGCGCCACGATGCGCGCGATCACCGGGTCGAAGCCCGGATCGTCGAGCATGATGAGCTGCCCGTTGGCGTCCTTCTCGACCATGCCGACATTTTTCCAGATCTTGACGGCCACGGCGCCGTCGGTCACCGCCTGTGCGATGCGTTCAGTGGCCTGCTGTGCCCAACCTGACGTCCCCCATCCGCGCATTGAAAACGCAGTCGCATAGTGAAAGCGCTTGGGATTTTTCTTGCGCAGCGTGACGGCAATGCGCGCCTGCTCATCGATGGTCGGAAAATCCGGGTAGTCGACGTTGATGGACAGCAACTCGAAGCCGTCGGCTTTTGCCTGGGCGAGGAACGCGGGATCGAGCGTGTTGGCATGCACATGGGCGTCGTACTTGCGGACCTTTGCAAAGTCCGCGCGGCTGTAGGAACGCGGTTGTTGGGCCGCAGCATGGACACCGCCTGCGGCGAGGAACAGGCATTGGGCTACAAGAACGAAACGTTTGCTCACGCGAGATTCCTTCATATTTGAGTGCGTAGTATCTCATCTGACGTAGGCTTACAATCGCAGCCTGACGATGAATTGTGTCTTCAATAAATCAAACAGGGAATACAACAATGAGCTTTTCCTACAAGAAGATGATTTGCGTTGCATTGCTGACGCTGACCGGCGGGCTGGCCTTGGCCGAAGGCCGGTCGTACACGGAAGGCGCTGTGACCCAGGTGTCCTGGATTCGAACCAAACCCGGAATGTTCGATGCCTACATGACCTGGCTGGGCGGCGAGCGCAAGAAAGAGATGGAAGCCTTTCTGAAGGCCGGCATTGTCGTTGCGTACCATGTTTATAGTGCGACGCCCCGCTCACCCCAGGACGCCGACCTGATCCTGACGGTCACATACAAGAATATGGCGGCTCTGGATGGCTTGGACGATCGGACCGATGCCATCGACAAGCAGATCTTTGGATCCATGGACGATGCCAATAAGGGCGCGATCAGCCGCGAGCAGATGCGCACGGTGATCGGCAGTGAGCTGGTTCGCGAATTGATTTCGAAGTAGTACGACCGGCAGCGAGGAGGGCCGGAGCGTGCGCTCCGGCCCTGCCTCCACGCTCCGGGTTGGGCATTGCTGCCACGATTGCAGCCGGATGCTGCCATCACATCGCCAGAATCCCGCTGGATAATACGATTCGAACAACAGCTGCCCTGGGGTGCGAACCGTGCGCGTCATTGGTCGAAAAGCCTGTCTGATTGGTTTTCTTTGCGGGACCGCGGGGTTCGTATCCGCGGCGGAACCTGCGCCCCAGCCTGTACTTGAGCCGCTGCGCATCGAGCAGTTCTCACCGCAAGGCGAGGTCAAAGGCGTACGCCAGGTCACCGTGCGATTCAGCGCGCCGGTTGCGGCGCTGGGGGATCCGCGGCTGCCCGATCCGATGACGGTCAAGTGCCCGGCCGCGGGCAAGGGCCGCTGGGCGGATGGCCGCAACTGGGTGTATGACTTCGACGAGGACCTGCCGGCCGGCGCGCGCTGCGGTTTCACGCCCGACAAGGCATTGAAGGGGCTCGATGGCGCAAGGCTGAGGTCCCACCGCGTGTATTCCTTCAGCACCGGCGGGCCGGCCATCACGGGCTCGCTGCCGCGGGAAGGCTGGGTGACGCTGGACGAAGAACAGGTGTTCCTGCTGAAGCTGGATGCGCCGGCCACGCTGGATTCGATTCAAATGCATGCAAGTTGCCTCATCGATGGAGTCGCCGAACGCATTCCTGTCGAGGTGCTTGCGGGCGCGGCGCGCGATGCCGTGCTCAAAGAGCGTGCCGCGCTGGGATACGACTACTACCAACTGCTGTGGAAGAGCGGCCGGGTTGCCAATGCGCGCGTGCGCAATCGCGCCTTTGAAAAGGCCGAGGATCAGATCACGGTGCTGCGCTGTCTGCGGCGGCTGCCGCCGTCCACCGAAGTGCGTTTGAACTGGGGCAGAGGAATTTCGACGCCCTCGGGCATCGCCACCTCGGCGGACCAGCAGCTGGCGTTCAGCGTGCGCGCCGCGTTCACGGCACAGGTGGAGTGCACGCGCAGCAATCCGCGCTCGGGCTGCATTCCCATGCAGCCCATCAACCTCAACTTTACCGCGCCCGTACCGCGGGCGCTGGCACTGGGTGTGCGCCTGCGCGCCGCGGACGGCACGTTGTACGCTCCTGCGCCGCCGTCCTCGGCGCAGGCGCCGACCCTCGAGGGCGTTTCTTTCACGGGTCCATTTGCAGACAATTCGATGGTGACCGTGCTCCTGCCGGATCGTCTGCTTGATGATGCCGGCCGGCCGCTGGAGAATGCGGCGCGGTTCCCGCTGGAGGTGCGCGTCGCCGAGTACCCGGCGCTTGCAAAATTCTCCGGAACCTTTGGAATTCTCGAGGCGCGCGAAGGCGGCATATTGCCGGTGACGCTGCGCAATCTGGAGCCGCGTCTGACCGCGCGTCTGTCGTCGCTGCCGGCCAAGATGCTCAGGCTGGGAGATGACCCGGCTGCGGTGGCGGCGTGGCTGCGGCGCATCGAGGCGGTGAATGAACCGAGCGGCGAGTGGGTCGAGCCGGAAAAGCCGGCGCCGGGCGCGCTGAAACAAAAGCTGGAGGACCAGCAGGACGAGGCTGCCGGTGGCTACGTCAACACGCGCCTCTGGCGCGAGCAGACGGGCACTACGTCGGTCTTTGAGGCGAGCGACAAAGTGAGGACGTTCTCGCTCGACAAGCCCTCCGGCCAGAAGCCGGCAGAAGTCATCGGCATTCCGCTCAAGGAGCCTGGCTTTTATGTGGTCGAACTGGAGAGCCGCATTTTGGGAGCCGCGCTCCTTGGCCGCGATCAGACGCGCTATGTGAATACGGCGGCGCTGGTGACCAATATGGCCGTGCACTTCAAATGGGGCCGCGAGAGTTCAACCGTGTGGGTCACGCGCCTGGATTCCGGCGCACCCATCGACGCTGCCGACGTGTCGGTCATCGATTACTGCAGCGGCGCGCTGTTGTGGACGGGGCGGACAGGACGCGACGGACTCGCCGCCATCGATCATTCACTGGGCGAGCCCAGCGGCAATGCGGGGTGCAACCCGTATTCACCGCCGCCGCGCATGGTGGCGGTGACGAAGGACGGCGATTTCAGTTTCACGCAGTCCGGTTGGGCGCAAGGGATCGATCCGTACCAATTCGGCGTGACCGTGGGCAGCGCCTACGCGCAGGACATCTACCATACGGTGCTGGACCGGCCGCTGTTCCGGGCCGGTGAAATCGTGTCGATGAAGCATTTTTTGCGTCATCACCAGATCAGCGGGCTCAGCGTGCTGAACGGCATGCCGGCCACGCGCAAATTGAGCCTCGTGCATCAGGGCAGTGGTCAGCGCTACGACATGCAGGTTGCCTTCGGCGCCGATGGCATCGCCGAAAGCGAATGGAAGATTCCCCTCGAAGCCAAGCTTGGCGATTACCGCATCCTGATCGCAGATGAGAATTCCTCGGAGCGGCAGAGCGGGCGCTTCAAGGTGGAACAATTCCGCCTGCCGTCCATGCGCGGCAGCGTCATCGTGCCGCCGCAGCCGCTGGTGCGGCCAAAGCAGGTGAGCCTGGATGTGCATGTCGCCTATCTGTCCGGCGGCGGCGCCGGCGGTCTGCCGGTGAAGGTGCGCACCGTGATCGAGCCGCAGCCCATGAGCTTTGCCGGCTACGAGGACTATCAATTCGGCGGCGCGCCGGTCAAGGAAGGTCTCGTCGCCGGCAGCGGCACACCCGAAGACTACGACTTCGAGGCGGGTCCTGCGCCCGAATCCGGCAAGGCGCAGGTGATGGCCGTGACTCTCGATGCCGGCGGATCGGCGCGCGTCACGCTGGGATCCCTGCCCAGCCTCGACGCGCCCTCGCGTCTGACGGCTGAGATCGAGTACGCGGACGCCAATGGCGAAATCCTCACCAGCACCGGCCGCATCAAGCTGGTGCCCTCGGCGCTGAGCGTCGGGATTCGCCGCGAAGGCTGGGCGGCGAGCGCCGAGCAGATGCGCTTTCGCGTGCTTGCGCTGGATCTGCAGGGCAAGCCGCGGGCCGATCAGCCCATTGCCGTGTCCTTGTATCAGTCCACCTCCTATTCCTATCGCAAGCGGCTGATCGGCGGGTTCTATGCGTACGAATCCAGCAACGAAACGCACCGCATCGCCGCGGCCTGTAACGGCAGGACCAATGCGCAGGGCATTTTATTGTGCGAAGTGGCGCCTGGCGTTTCCGGTGAAGTTCTGGTGCGTGCCGAGGCGCGGGATGCGCAAGGGCAGATGGCCGGCGCCACCACCTCGATCTGGGTCGCCGGCAAAGACGACTGGTGGTTCGGCGGCACCTCGGGCGATCGCATGGACGTGCTGCCGGAAAAGAAAGAGTACGAAGCCGGAGAGACGGCGCGATTCCAGGTGCGCATGCCGTTTCGCGAGGCCACGGCGCTCGTAACCGTGGAACGCGAGGGCGTGATGTCGAGTTTCGTGACCCGACTCAGCGGCCGCGCGCCGGCCATCGACGTGCCAATCGGGAACAACTATGCACCCAACGTCTATGTGTCGGTGCTGGCCGTGCGCGGCCGCGTCGCGCATGCGCAAGGCAAGCGCAGCGGCGGCGATGCGCAGGAGATCACCGCGCTTGTCGATCTCAACAAGCCCGCTTACCGGCTGGGCCTTGCGAAAATAAAAGTGGGTTGGAAACCGCATCGTCTGCAGGTGACGGTGACGCCGGAGCGCAGCACCTTCAAGGTGCGCGACAAGGCGCGTCTGCAGATTCACGTGGCGCGCGCCGACGGTGGACTGCTGCCCGCCGGGTCGGAGGTGAGCATCGCCGCGGTGGATGAGGCATTGCTGGATCTTGCGCCGAACCCAAGCTGGGATCTGCTGTCCGCCATGATGGGCGAACGCGGTCTGGACGTGTGGACGTCCACGGCGCAGATGCAGGTGGTGGGCAAGCGTCACTACGGCCGCAAGGCCGTGCCGCACGGCGGCGGCGGTGGCCGGGAAGCCGATCACGCGCGCGAGCAGTTTGACTCGCTGCTGCTGTGGAAGGGGCGTGTCACGCTGGATTCTCAAGGCAATGCCGGCATCACCGTACCGCTGAACGATTCACTGTCCTCGTTCCGAATTGTTGCGGTCGCGCATGGCGGCGCGCAGTTGTTCGGCAGCGGCAGTGTCAGCATCGCCACCACGCAGGATCTGATTCTGCTGTCGGGCCTGCCGCCGCTGGTGCGCGAGGGCGATCGCTATGCGGCGACCTTCACGGTGCGCAACACCACGCAGCGCGCCCTGAGTATCGAAGCCACGGCGTCGGTGTCACCGGCCGCCGGCGAAAGCCTTGCCGCACGCCGGCTGGACATTCCCGCCGGAGAATCGCGCGACCTCGTCTGGCCGATGAGTGTTCCCATCGGCAGCGCCAACGCCGTGTGGCAAGTCAGCGTTCGGGATTTGAACGGAACGGCAGGGGACAAGATCAAGGTGACCGAAAGCGTCGTGCCGGCCTTTCCGGTGCGCACCTATCAGGCCACGATTGCGCAGCTCAGCGCGCCGCTCACCCTGCCTGCGCAGAGACCCAAGGGCGCCGTGCCGGGCCGTGGCGGACTGGAAATCACGCTGCGCGCGCGGTTGGGCGATGGGCTGGACGGCGTGCGCGAATACATGAGCGGGTATCCCTACATCTGCCTCGAACAGCAGGTCTCGCGCGGCGTGGCCTTGCGCGACCGCGCGTATTTCGACGCCGTGGTGTCGCGCCTGCCGGCCTACATGGACGCTGACGGCCTGCTCAAGTATTTCCCCACCGACCGATTGGATGGCGATGACTCGTTGAGCGCCTATGTGCTGGCGATCGCGGCCGAAGCCGGCTGGCCGCTGCCTGAAAGTGACCGGCAGCGCATCATTCAGGCGCTGCAGCGTTTCGTCACCGGCAAACTGATCCGCCGCTCGGCGCTGCCCACAGCCGATCTCACCATCCGCAAGCTGGCGGCGCTGGATGCACTGTCCCGGTACGGCGCCGCCGAAGCGGGCATGCTCGACTCGCTCAGCATCGATCCGAATCTGTGGCCGACCTCCGCCGTCATCGACTGGCTGGGCATCTTGAGCCGCGTGCAGGGCATCGCGCATGCGCAGGAGCGACGCGACGCTGCGCTCGGCATTCTGCGCTCGCGGCTGAATTTTCAAGGCACGATCATGACCTTCTCCACCGAGCGCAGCGATGCGCTCTGGTGGCTCATGATCTCCAGCGATTCCAACGCCAACCGCATGCTGCTGGCCGCGCTGCCCGAGTCCGCCTGGCGTGAGGACATTGCGCGGCTGGTGCGCGGTGCGCTGGGCCGTCAGCAATCGGGCCATTGGAACACCACCGTGGCCAATGCCTGGGGTGTGCTGGCCATGGAGAAGTTCTCGCGCGCCTTCGAGTCCGTGCCGGTGAGCGGTGCAACCGGCATCCAATATCAATCCGACAAACGAGTCGTCAACTGGCCGCAGCCTGAGGGCGTCGCGCAGCTGGCTCTGCCGTGGGCAGAAGGCCGTGCGAATCTGGGCGTGGCGCACATCGGCAAGGGCAAGCCCTGGGTGATGGTGCGGGCCACGGCAGCGTTGCCGCTGGATAAGCCCTTGTTCACCGGATTCAAGGTGACGCGCACGCTGACGCCGGTGGAGCCGCATCGCGCCGGCGCGTATACGCGCGGCGATGTGATCCGCGTGCGGTTGGATCTGGAAGCGCAGTCGGATATGAGCTGGGTGGTGGTGGATGATCCGGTGCCGGCCGGTGCGACGGTGCTGGGCAGCGGATTGGGCGGTCAGTCTGAACTCGTGCAGCGCAATGAGCGGCGTGAAGGCTGGGCATGGCTGGCGTTCGAGGAACGGCGCTTCGATGGCTATCGCGGCTACTACCGCTTCGTGCCGAAGGGCCGATGGACAGTGGAGTACACGGTGCGCCTGAACAATCCGGGCACCTTCCTGCTACCGGCCACGCGCGTCGAGGCCATGTATGCGCCGGAGATGTTCGGCGAATCGCCCAATGCGCCGGTGACCGTGGAGCCGGAGCATGCACCGCAGTAATCGTACCCGTTGGATGATCGGCAGCGGCGCTGCCGCGCTGGCCGGCGCAGCCTGCGCATTCTCGCTCTGGCTGCGGCTGGCTGCCGTGCCCTCGTTCGACAGTGTGCGCCTCAACTTCACGCCATCGGCCGCTTACCTGGTGGACCGCCATGGCGAGGTGCTGGATTCCGCGCGCATCGACTTCGGCGTGCGCCGTCTGCAATGGGTGCCGCTCGAATCCGTGTCGCCGGCGTTGATTCGTGCGCTCATCGACGGCGAGGACCGCCGCTTCTTCGAGCATCGCGGCGTGGACTGGCGCGCGGTGCCGGCGGCGTTGTACGCGCAGATTGTGCATGGCCGTGCGCGCGGCGCGAGCACACTCAGCATGCAATTGGCTTCGATGCTGACGGGACAGCGCCGCGGCGGCGGCGCGGTCCGCAACTGGTCGCGCAAATGGTCGCAGGTGCTCACGGCGTATGCGCTGGAATCGCACTGGAGCAAACAGCAGATCCTCGAAGCGTATCTGAATCTGGTGGAGTTCCGCGGCGAACTGCAGGGCGTCGGGGCTGCAGCGCAGGTGCTGGCCGGCAAATTGGCGGCCGGTTTGTCGGTGCCGGAGAGTCAGGTGCTCGCGGCGCTGTTGCCCGAACCGGGCGCCGCTGTGGCGCGCGTCGCCGCTCGCGCCTGCGCCCGCGCGCGGCAGCAGGCCGGCCCGGTGGATTGCAACTCCATTCGCGCAGCCGCTGAACAGATGTCGCGGCGCAACGAGCGCGCCGACCCGGCGCAGTCGCTGGCGCCGCACTTGAGCGCTGCCTTGCTGACCCGGCCCGGTGAACGCGTGCAGACCACGCTGGACGCAAGCATTCAGCGCGCCGCGCGCGACATCCTGCGCGAGCATCTGCGCGATCTGTCCGATCGCAATGTGCGCGATGGTGCATTGATCGTGGTCGACAATGCCAGCGGCGACGTGCTGGCCTATGTGGGTTCCGCCGGACCCGCGTCGCGCGCGCGGCAGGTCGATGGCGTGCGGGCGCGGCGCCAGGCAGGCTCCACGCTCAAACCGTTTCTGTATGAGCTGGCGCTGGAGAAGCGCTACCTGACCGCCGCGTCGCTGCTGGATGATTCGCCGTTGAATCTGGACACCGGCACCGGCCTCTACATTCCGCAGGACTACGATCACGAGTTCAAAGGCCTGGTGAGCGTGCGCACCGCGCTCGGCAATTCGCTCAATGTGCCGGCGGTACGCACTCTGGTGCTGGTCGGCGTCGAGCCGTTTCGCAATCGCCTGAGCGATCTGGGCTATGCCGGCATTGACGAGGATGGCGCGTTCTACGGTTTTTCGCTGGCGCTGGGATCGGCCGAGGTCAGCCTGTGGGAGCAGGCGCAGGCCTATCGCGCGCTGGCGCGCGGCGGCCGTTGGTCGGCGCTGCGCCTGCGGCTGGACGATCTGCGATGCGCAGCACGATGCGCTGCCCGCCGCTGCCAGCTTCGTCATCGCCGACATTTTGAGTGACCGGGCCGCGCGCGCCATCACCTTCGGTCTGGACAATCACCTCAACACCGCGTTCTGGAGCGCGGCGAAGACCGGCACCAGCAAGGACATGCGTGACAATTGGTGCGTCGGCTTTTCGCGCCAGTTCACGGTTGCCGTCTGGGTGGGTAATTTCGAAGGCGATGCCATGCACGATGTCAGCGGCGTCACGGGCGCCGCGCCCGTGTGGCATGACCTGATGAATGTCCTGCAGCAAGATCTGGCGTCCCTGGCGCCTGTGGCGCCCGCCGGCGTGCAGCGTGTCGCGATGCGCTTCGCCTCTGCGGTGGAACCTGCGCGGCACGAGTGGTTTTTGAATGGTACGCAGATTCAGGAAGTCACCGCGGTGTCGCGTGCATCCAAAGTGGTCCGGATCACCAGTCCCGCCAATGGTATGATCATCGCCATCGATCCGGATATTCCGCTCAATGCGCAGCGCATTCCGGTCACTGCACAGGGCGTCAAAGCGGGCATGCTCATCACATTGAACGACACGGTACTGGGCCCCGCCGACCGGGACCTGTATTGGATTCCTGCGGCAGGCTCGCATCATCTGGCCCTGCAGGATGGCGCCGGGCGCACGCTCGACCGGATTCTGGTCACTGTCCGCTGAGGGTCGTTCGTGACCGCGATCGTTTCCATCTCCAATCTCACCAAGACCTATGCCTCCGGCTTTCAGGCGCTGAAGGGTGTTGACCTGGACATCCGCCGCGGCGAGATTTTCGCGCTGCTGGGCCCCAACGGCGCCGGCAAGACCACGCTGATCAGCATCGTGTGCGGCCTGGTGAACGCCAGCACCGGCACCGTGCTCGCCGACGGCCACGACATCGTCAAAGAGTACCGCCGCGCCCGCGCCAAGATTGGGCTGGTGCCGCAGGAACTCACCGCCGAGGCTTTTGAAACCGTATGGGCCAGCGTGAATTTCAGCCGCGGACTGTTCGGCAAGGCCTCCGCTCCGGCCTATCTGGAAAAGGTGCTGCGTGATCTGTCGCTGTGGAGCAAGAAGGACAGCAAGATCAACGCACTCTCGGGCGGCATGAAGCGCCGCGTGATGATCGCCAAGGCGCTGGCGCACGAGCCGCAGATCCTGTTCCTCGACGAGCCCACCGCCGGCGTGGACGTGGAGCTGCGGCGCGACATGTGGGAAATGGTTCGAAGCCTGCGCGCCAGCGGCGTCACCATCATTCTCACCACGCACTACATCGAAGAAGCCGAAGAAATGGCCGACCGCGTCGGCGTCATCAACAACGGCGAGATCATCCTCGTGGAGGAGAAGGCCGCGCTGATGCAAAAGCTCGGCAAGCGGCAGTTGACGCTGCATCTGCAGACGCGGCTCGATCGCATTCCGGCGCCGCTGGCGCCGCTCAGGCTCGAACTGGCTGCGGACGGCACCGAATTGATCTACACCTTCGATGCGCAGCGCGAGACCTCCGGTATCGCGCGCCTGTTGCGCCAGCTCAACGAGCAGGGCATCGATTTCAAGGATTTGAAAACCACCGAAAGCTCGCTCGAGGACATATTCGTCAGTCTGGTGCGGGGCGAGGCATGAACGGCCACGCCATCCGCACCATCTACCGCTTCGAGCTGGCGCGCTGGCTGCGCACGCTGGTGCAGAGCATCCTCTCGCCGGTCATTTCCACCTCGCTGTATTTCGTCGTGTTCGGCGCCGCCATCGGCGCGCGCATTCCGCAAATCGAAGGCGTCAGCTACGGCGCGTTCATTGTGCCGGGTCTGATCATGCTGTCGGTGCTGACCGAAAGCATCGCCAATGCGTCGTTCGGCATCTTCATGCCCAAGTACTCGGGCACGCTCTACGAAGTGCTGTCGGCGCCGATTTCCTACATCGAAATCCTGCTCGGGTACGTCGGCGCGGCCGCCACCAAGTCCGTGCTGCTGGGGCTCATCATCCTGATCACGGCGCGCGTGTTCGTGCCGTTTCACATCTTGCATCCGCTGTGGATGATCACCTTTTTGCTGCTGACCTCGATCACCTTCAGTCTGTTCGGATTCATGATCGGCATCTGGGCAACGGGCTGGGAGAAGCTGCAGATCGTGCCCATCATGGTGGTGACGCCGCTGACCTTTCTGGGCGGCAGCTTCTATTCCATCAACATGCTCCCGGCGGTGTGGCAAAAGGTCACGCTGTTCAATCCGGTGGTGTACCTGGTGAGCGGCTTCCGCTGGAGTTTCTATGGCATCTCGGATGTAAGCGTGTCCTTGAGCCTGGGAATGACGCTGTTGTTCATGGCCGCCTGCCTGATTGCCATCGGCGTGATTTTCAAGACGGGGTATCGGCTGAAGGCCTGAGAGCGTCCGGTTCGGGCTCTTTGAGATCCGCGTGACTACGGGGTTGCCGGGCCGGTAAACTACGCCCATGGCCACCAACTCAGAACTCTTCGAACGCCGCCGAGCCGCCGTGCCCAGCGGAATCTCCCACGCCACCACCGTGTTCGCCGCGCGCGCCGAGAATGCGGAAATCTGGGACGTCGAGGGCCGCCGCTACATCGATTTCGGCGGTGGCATCGGCGTGCTGAATTCGGGGCACCGTCACCCGGCGGTCGTGGCGGCGGTGAAGGAGCAATTGGACAAGTGCATGCACACGGCCTTTCAAGTCGTGCTGTACGAATCCTACGTGGCGCTGGCCGAACGGCTGAACAAGCTCGCGCCCATCGCCGGGCCCGCCAAGACCATGTTCGTATCCACCGGCGCCGAGGCCTGCGAGAACGCGGTGAAGATCGCGCGCGCCGCCACCGGCCGCTCGGCCATCATCGCCTTCAGCGGCGCCTTTCATGGCCGCACCATGATGACCATGGCGCTCACCGGCAAGGTCGCGCCCTACAAGCAGGCCTTCGGTCCGATGCCAGCCGAGGTGTTTCACATTCCGTTCCCCGTCGAGCATTACGGGGTCAGCGTCAAGGACTCGCTCAAGGCGCTGGAGTTCTTGTTCAAGTCCGATGTCGCCCCGACCAGCGTCGCCGCCATCATCATCGAACCGGTGCAAGGCGAGGGTGGCTTCCATGTCGCGCCCGACGAGCTGCTGCAGGCGCTGCGCAAACTGTGCGACACCCACGGCATGTTACTGATCGCCGACGAAGTGCAATCCGGCTTCGGCCGTACTGGCAAGATGTTCGCCATTGAATACTCGGGCGTCAAACCCGACATGATCACCATCGCGAAATCCCTGGCCGGCGGCATGCCGCTGGCCGGCGTCATCGGCCGCGCCGAGGTCATGGATGCACCGGGACCCGGCGGATTGGGCGGCACCTATGCCGGCAATCCCCTGGCCTGCGCGGCGGGTCTGGCCGTTCTGGACGTGTTCGAACGTGAAAAACTGCTCGACCGTTCCATTGCACTCGGCGCCGCCATCCAGTCTCGCCTCAGCGCCTTTGCCGGCCGCGCCGACCTGCTGCCCATCGCCGCCCTGCGTGGCCGCGGCGGCATGCTGGCCTTCGATCTGGTCAGGCAGTCCGGCTCCCATGATCCGGATGCCGATGCGGCCAAGCGGGTCGCTGCGCGTGCGTTGCAGCGAGGCCTGATCCTGCTCACCTGCGGCGTCTATGCCAACACGATCCGCATTCTGGTGCCCCTGACGGCCTCCGATGGCATCATCCGCGAAGGGCTGGACATTATCGAACACGCACTCAAGCGCAGCGACTGACCAATCCGGTTGCGGCCATGCGCGGCGTGGAAATCCCCTCGTTTTATGCAGGCGACATCGCGCGGCTGGCCGCCGGGATGTCGCAGGCGGGGCGCGAGGTCATCCCCATGCACTTTGGCGAACCCAGCCTCGGGGCCTCGCCCGCCGCGATAGCCGCCGCGCATCATGCGCTGGACCACGAACGCCAGGTGTACTGGAATTCCCCACGTTTGCGTGAACGCATCGCGCGGCACTATCTCGATGACTACGGCGTCGCGGTCTCGCCTGAGCGTATTCTGCTCACCGCCGGCGCCAGCGCCGGCTTGATTGCGCTGTTCACCGCCTTGTTCGCGGCGGGGGATCGTGTCGGCCTGCTGCGGCCCGGTTATCCAGCCTACCGGAATTCATTGCTCGCCCTGGGCCGTCAGCCTGTGGAAATCGACTGCGGTCCGCGGACGCAGTATCGGCTCACCGCGGATGCTCTGCGGCAGGTGCCGCAGCCCTTGCACGGGCTGGTGCTGGCGAGTCCCAACAATCCAACCGGGGCCATGCTGTCGCGCGAGCAGCTCACTGCCGTCGCCGCGCTGTGTCGCGCGCGCGGCACACGGCTGATTTCCGATGAGATCTATCATTCCATCGTCTACGCTGCCCCGGCCGTGTGCGCGCTGGAAGTGGATCCTCAGGCCATCATCGTGAACAGCTTTTCCAAGCTGTATCGCATGACCGGCTGGCGGCTGGGGTGGCTGGTGGTTCCCGAGGATTGTGTCGCCCATATCAGCACACACCTGATCAACTTTTTTCTTACGCCGCCCTCGATCTCGCAGCATGCCGCATTGGCGGCATTCGAGGATCTGTCTGAATTGCGCGCGGCCGTGGCAACCTATGCGCACAATCGCGCGCGCCTGCTGGCCGAGTTGCCTGCGCTCGGATTCAACGGGCTGTCCGCTCCGGACGGGGCCTTTTATCTGTATCTGAACGTCGGGCACCTGACCGATGACAGTCTGGCGTTGTGCAAGCGGCTGCTCGAGGAAACCGGCATTGCTGCCGCACCGGGCATCGACTTCGATCCGGACCACGGCCGTCACTGCATCCGCTTGTCTTTTGCCATCTCCAGCGAGTTGGTGGAGCGCGCCATCGAGCTGCTGCGGGCGTGGCTGCCGCGCTAGAGATCGGGAAACAGGGTTTTCCCCGTCATCAACAGCACCTGCATGGCGGTCAACAACAGCAGCAGTTGATTGCGCGGCAACCCGGCCAGCCGCTGTCCGCGCCGCGTCGACAGGTGCCACATCGGCAGCGCCCATAAGAAAGCGGTTCCCCAGTGCATTTCCAGATCCACGCCGGCGACGATGGCCATGACCGACATCAGCGCCAGAGGGCCGAGCGCATGGATGCTCCAGAACAGCGCGGCCTGCGGCTGGTCTTTGACCGCGGTTTGCGTTGACTGGCCATGCCGCCGCGCCAGTCGATGCATCAGCCCCATCAGCAACACGGCGGGCAGCACGCGCAGGAACTGGCTCGCCAGAAAGCGCAGCAGGCTGTCCCACCGGGCCGCCGCCGGCAGTGCCGCGCCGAGTGAGTTGGCGGCATAGGTGAATGTGGGGAAGTGGTTTTGCACCAGCCACACGATGTGCGGCGTGAGCAGTAAAGTGGCCATCAGCCCCGCCAGCGTCACCCCGCGCAGCAGCCGCTGCGGTTCGCGGCGCAGCGACCAGACAAGGAACGCCAGATTGCACGCGATGGACACCGCCATCTGATACTTCGACAACATCCCTGCCGCCCAGCACAGCCCCAGCGCAGCCCACCATTTCCAATCCCTGCCGTGCGCGGCCTGCCAGGTGCACAACATGGCTGCGGCAGTGGCGCACAGGAGCGCAGTGTTGTGGTTGTAGAAGTGCATGCGCAGCGTGTAATAGCTGATGCAGCTGATGAGCAGGGCGCCGAGCCAGCCGCGCTGCGCACCCAGCGTGGTGGTTCCGATCCAATAGGCCACGCTCATCGTGAACAGCACCTGCAGCGCGCCGAGCACATAGGTGAGAACGATGCCGGCCGGCGCGATTTGTTCGAACACCCAGAGTATCAGCGTGGGCAAGAACGGATGTTTCGAGTAGCCCAGCGCGGGATGCAGGGCCCAGTTCAGCTGCTCGATGTTGTCGATCGGCGGCTCCTGCCGCAGCAGCAACGCAATTGCTGTCCAGAAGACCAAGAAGACCAGCAGGTAAGCCAGCGATGCATAGTCCAGAGGGCGCAAGCGATTGCCCGGCAGCGCCGATGCGTCGAGCATCATGCGCCCGTGAAGTGCTGCAGCCGCACGTTGCTGCGTTGCTGAAGATCACGCCAGGCCGGCGAGGCGAGAAAGCAATACTCCGCCTCGCGTGCGCTGAGTGGCAGTCCGGTGCGCTTGGGCAGTTCCGGGTGGCACATGATCAACCCGCCGTCGTGCAGGCCGCGCAGCCACTGTTGCATCAGCGCAGCGAAGCCCGGTTTGGTTTTGAAATCGTAAGCGCCGGCGAAGTCATCGTTGCAATGCAGGCAGGATTGCGCAATCAGCGCATGCAGCGCGCGGCCCCCCAGCTCTTGTATGAATCGCGCTTTGAGGTTGCCCGGCACGGATGAGCGCGTTGAGCGGACGGCCACCGATGTTGCGTAGCGCTGCCTCAATTCACGCAGCAGCGGCTCCCGAACGCCCGGAATCTGATGCACGTGACAGTGTCCGTCGACGAAGGCCGGCGCTGCGCCCATGAGATCCTCGAAGCGTGCCAGTTGCACCCTGATCTGCGCGAGCACCGCAGACTGATCCACGTTGCGCAGCAGAAATCCGCGTGTCAGCCATCGCTGCAGGGTGCTGCGGATGTCCGCCGGTGCAAATTCGGTCAGGTCCAGATGCAGGCCGATGGACAGCTGCGGCGCATCGGATTTCAGCAGCCGGCCATGGCGGGCGGCGAAGGGTGCGTGCACCAGAACGCTCGTGGCGCTGATGGCGCCGGTGTGTGCCAGGTCGATGATGGCGTTCGAGGCCGCGTCATTGGCCCCGAAGTCGTCCGCGCACAGCACGATGCGGCGCGGTGCATGAGGGTCAACCACGCCGAACCGCTGCCGGCGCTGACAAGCCTTCCATTGCGCGGATCATCCGCCCCGGGTTTTTTGCCAGGCGAGGGCGTCCGATCGCTGCGTGCCGCTCAGTTGCACATCCTCGGCAATCAGATAGCGCGGCCGCTGCTTCACCTCGTTGAAAATACGCCCCACGTATTCGCCGACGATTCCCAGCGCCAGCAACTGCACGCCGGAAAAAAAGAAGAGGGAGGCGGCGATGGTCACAAAACCTTTGATGGGCTGCCCAAAGAACAGCTTTTCCGTGATGAGCCATCCGGCCATTACCAGCGATCCGGCGGAAATCAATACGCCGGCGCCAGCCACCCAGCGCAAGGGCAGATTGGAAAACGAGGTGATGCCGGTCGCCGCCAGGGACAGCAGATGCAGGGGCCGGAACTTGCTTTCCCCGCTGCGGCGAACGCCGGGAGTGAACTCGATGGCCTCCGACTTGAACCCCACCCAGGCGTACAACCCTTTCATGAACCGGTCGCGCTCGGGCAGCGCGCGAAGCGCCATGACCACCTTGCGGTCCAGCAGCCGAAAGTCTCCGGCGTCGCGTGGGATCTGGGGGCTGCGCTGCGCACTCGCCAGCAGGCGGTAAAATGCCGATACGGCCATGCGCTTCAAGCGGCCTTCCCCCGCGCGGCTGCGCTTCACCGCGTAGACCATCTGCGCGCCGGCGTGCCAGCGCGCCACCATCGCGGCAATGAGCTGCACCGGGTGCTGGAAATCCGCGTCGAGGATGACCACGCAGTCGCCGCTCGCCACATCCAATCCGGCCTGTATCGCGATTTCCTTGCCGAAATTACGCGACAGTTCGACATATCGCAGCGTCGCGCCCAGCTGCATCCGCAGGATCCGCGCGCCCGAGTCATCGCTGCTGCCGTCATTGACGACCACCAGCTCGATGTCCGGCGTGAGTTGCTCAACCGCCGCCTGCAGGGCCTGCAAGAACGCGCCGATGCCCGCGGATTCGTTGTAGACCGGGACGACGCAGGACAGTTTAAATGCGCCATCTGGCGGGCAGGCGGCCGGTTCGGGACGAACGATGTGCAGCATGATTTTTTCCAACCTGACTCGCCTGTGCTTTTGTATGACGTTCGCGCCGCCCGGAATCAATCGGGCAATGAGCCTCATGGATCACTGAAAAAACGGTCAGTGTGATCGGCAATCTTTAGGGCTTCGCGCTCCTTCAGACAACGCGCATGCCTTTCGTCACTTTGGTTGCGAAAACTTAATGTTGCGGTTTTGCAACGTGCGGCTCGCTTACTGCAACGCCGCCTTGCGCTCCTTGAGCGAAGGCGGCACCCACTGATAGATCCAGGTCTCGGTGAGCGCCCGGCCACGGATGCGCAGGAACGCGCGCAAATCCACCGGCTCGAGGCTGTCCTCGCTGAGCTTGACGTCGAACAGGGCGCGATAGCCGCCGAATTCGGGCACGGCGTGCGCGGTGACATGTTCCAGCGTGCCGCGCGAGGTGGTGATCACGGCATCCACATCGGCATCGCGCGACAAGCCGGGCAGATCGCCGCCGGCGAAATCCACGGTGAAGTGCCAGGAGAAATATTTGCGCTTCTGACCGATGGTGCCACCGATGCCGGTGCGCGTCGCGACAACCTGCGCCAGCGGCGGCGTGAACGGCATCTGCGTGCCCCAATACAGTTTGTAGCCGAACAGCAATTCCTGCCCCGGCTTGACCGGCTCCTTCGGGTTCCAGTACGCGACGATGTTGTCGAAGGTTTCATCGAGGGTCGGAATTTCCACCAATTGCACGGCGCCTTTGCCCCAGCTGCCGTTCGGACCGGTACGCGGCTCCACCCACAGGCTCGGCCGGCGGTCATAGTAAACATTGTCGTCCTGGTAATGATCCCAGTTGCGGTCGCGCAGCAGCAGGCCGAAGCCGCGCGGATTGTCATCGATGAACGAGTTCACGCGCAGCTGCGCCGGATTGATCAGCGGCCGCCAGATCCACTCGCCGCTGCCCGTCCACATCGACAGACCGTCGGAGTCGTGGATCTCGGGGCGCCAGTCGTTGGACACGCGGCGATCGTTCTCCCCGTTCTGGAACATGCTGGTGAGCGGGGCGATGCCCAGCCGCTCGATGGGTTTGCGCGGATACAATGCCGCGTCCACGTCCATGATCTGGGTTGCGCCGGGATTGATGACGAAGCGGTACGCGCCGGCGAGGCTGGGCGAATCCATCAGTGCGTAAACGGTGACGGTGCCGGATCCCTTGGTGGGCTTTTCGAACCAGAATGCGATGAAGCGCGGAAACTCCTCGGGGCGGTTCAGTGCGGTGTCCACGGCGACACCGCGGGCCGACAACCCGTACTGGCGGGTGTCGCCGACGGCGCGGAAATAGCTGGCGCCGAGGAACGCTGCGATGTCGGCCTTCCAGTTGGTGGTGGACTGGATGCGAAAGCCTGCGAATCCGCCCAGTCCGCGCAGGGACTGCGGGTCCAGTCCGCTGCGCTCGAAATCGAACATGGCCGGGTCATAGGTGATCTCGCGCGCCTGGCCGTTCTGCACCTCGTACATGCGCATGTTTTCGGCAAAGCTGCGCCCTGTGTGAAAAAACTGAATGCGAAAATCCAGCAGATCGTCGGCCCATAGTGCGTGATCGGGGCGCGAGTGGATGTTTTGATACTGATCGTAAGTCAGTTTGGCGAGCGAGTCGGGCAGGGTGTTCTTCGGCGGCTGATAGGCATTGCTGGCAAGCCAGCGCGCCTGTCCCTTGAGCAGTGCGTAGTCGAAGGCCTGGGTGGCAGCGGCTGGCGCGGCCATGCACGGCATCACGGCACATTGCGCCGCGCTCAGGATCAAGGCGAACATCGAACGTCGGAATCGGGTCATCGTGGCAATCTCTTTGTCGTCGCTAGATGGGGGGCGGTTTGGGCAGGTCGGGCAAACCGGCCAATTGATGCAGCATCGCGGCCGAGCCGGCGACGTGGACGCGTTCCTGCGGCGTCAGCCAGCTCAGCAACTCGTCCAGATTGGACGCATCGCTGATCTTCTGCTCGGCGGTCAGTGCATTGGGGTCGGGCCGGCCGCGCGGATCGCTCGGCCGCGCCATGTTGCTTTGGATGTGCGCAATGCGCGCTTCACGGTGGCGGGCGAGATATTGCAGGCCGTCCTCGGGCAGTGGCTGCGCCTGCGCGACCAATTCGTATTTGCGCGCCACCAGCGGCGGAACCTGCGCCTCTTCGGGCGTGCGCAGAATGCCGAGCTTGCCGAGGATGTGCGCCAGGGTGTGGCTGCCGCTGGCACGCGACAAGGGCACCGCCAGCAGCAGGCCGAGCAGCGCCGGCGACATCCAGGCCAGGAGGGAGGGCGAAAGAAACCAGGCGATGACCGTGGTCACGCAGCCGATCAAGGTTAGTTTGCGGTACGAGCGCCACGCATCGCCCCAGCTGCTGCCGCCGGCGCGGCGCTGCGCATTCCAGCCCGAATCCCGGCCCATCAGGATCTCGAACACATGCGTGCTCTGCGTGAGCATGAGAATGGGCGCGTACAGCGCGGACAAGATCAGTTCGATGATGCAGCTCACCAGCAAGCCGATGATGCCGTGAGTGGCCCGGCGGATCGGTGCGTGAACCATGGCGCGCAGCAGCCCGATCATTTTCGGAATCAACAGCACCACCATGCTGAAGAAGAACAGATTCATCATCAGGCGCGCGTCGAACCGCGGCCAGGTCGGAAACAGTTGAAAGTCCGTCGTGAAGTACTCTGGGCGGATCAAATTCGATTGCAAGGCCAGTGCGAAGCCCAGACCCAGCAGCGCCAGCCACAGCGGCGAGGATACATAGCTCATGATGCCCACGGCCAGATGCAGGCGGCTGAACCCGCTGAATCCGGCGCTGCCGATGACCTTGCTGTGCTGCAGATTGCCCTGCGCCCAGCGACGGTCGCGCACCGCAAGGTCCGTCAGCGTCGGCGGACATTCTTCGTAGGAGCCTTGCAGGTCGGTGGCCAAGTGCACCTTCCACCCCGCGCGCCGGATCAGCGCCGCTTCGACGAAGTCGTGCGAGAGAATGAAACCGCCGAAGGGTTTGCGCCCCGGAAGCGAGGGCAGGCCGCAGGATTGCGCGAACGCCTGCACGCGGATGATGGCGTTGTGGCCCCAGTAGTTGCCGCTGTCGCCGGACCAGGCGGCTAGGCCGCGCGTCACCACCGGGCCGTAGACCCGTGATGCGAACTGTTGCAGTCTGCCAAACAGCGTGCTCGCGTGGATAAGATACGGAGAGGTCTGCAGGATGCCCATCGCCGGATCGGCGTGCATTTTGCGCACCAGTCCGATCAAGGTGTGCGTGTCGATCAGGCTGTCGGCATCCAGCACGATCATATAGTCGTAGCGCGCGCCCCAGCGCTCGACGAATTCCTCGACATTGCCGGCTTTGCGCGCCGTATTCTGCCAGCGCCGCCGGTACCATACCGGCAGGCCGGGGACCGCCGCGCGCAGCCGCGTCAGCGCCAGTGATTCACGCACCCACGCATCGGCACTGGTCGAATCCGACAACAGCACCATCTCGAACCGTTCCTCGCAGCGGGTTGCAAGCAATGCCTCGGCCATGGCCTGCAGCGCGGCGACCACGGTGGTCGGGTCCTCGTTGTAAATGGGCATGATGAGAGCGGTGCGTGCATCGGCGGCGGAAAATTCCGGCGGCGGATTGGGCTCGCGCCGTTTGATCAAGCCTACCAGCGCAGTGCCCGCGGCAAAGCCGATCCAGTTCAGCGTGATCACGAAGAACACGATCATCAGCCCCTGCAGAAACGTCATGCTGGCAAAACGCACCGCATCGAGCATTTCGTAGCAGCCATAGGCGGTGATGCCCAGCGTTATTGCCGCGAGCAGGATGCGTGCGAGTATCACCGACAGCGGCAGGCGCCAGCGGTGAGCGCGCGGCACGGGATATTTGAGATTCTGCGCAGGCATCGGCACAGGAGCGAACGGCGGCATGCCGCCGGCGCCATCGCCCAGGTCGAGCAGGAGCGCCGAGTTCAATTCGCGGTCCAGCGGTACAGCCATGTCTCGGTGACCGGTCGATCGTTGAGCAATACCCGCAGCCGCAGCTCGATGACCTCTGCGTTGTTGGGCGTCAGTTCGAATCCCACGCGGAAGCCGTGAATGGACGGGTTGCTGGCGATGCTGAGGTTGGATATTTTCCCCGCCGACGCCGCCAGGTCCAGCCGCAGGCCGGCGGTTTTTTCTCCGGCTCCGCTGAAATCGATCATGTACACCCGTCGGTTGCCGACGCTGCTGTTGCCGACCCGTGTGGCGAGCACGCGGCCGAGGCCTTTTGGCGCCTTGGGCTGCGCGGTCCAGGTGAGGCGATAGGCAATGTGCCAGGGCTTGCCCGGCGCCACCGCTTCGGTGGGACGCCAGAAGGCGGTGATGTTGTCATTGGTCTCGCGCGAACTGGGAATTTCCACCAGTTCGACGGCGCCCGCGCCCCAGTCGGATTTGGGTTCCACCCATGCGCTCGGGCGGCGCTCGTATTGGGAATACAAATCCTGGAAATCCTCAGGCGCACGCGAACGCTGCACCAGGCCAAATCCCTGCGGCGCCTCGGTGGTGAAGGCGGAGATCTGCAACTGCGCCGGATTGGCCAGCGGCCGCCACAGTGGCTCGCCCGAGGCAGTGGTGATCTGCAAACCGTCCGAGTCATGCACCTCGGTGCGGTAGTCATCGCGGCGCAGCCGGTTGGTTTCGTCGTACAGGAACATCGAGGTGAGCGGCGCGATGCCCAGCGCCCGCAGCGGCGTGCGCGCAAACAGCGTCGCGTCCACGTCCACGACGGTCTCCAACCCCGGCTGAATCGTAAAGCGATACGCGCCTGCGACCGAGGGACTGTCCAGCAGCGCGTGAACGACGATGCCGGTGGCGGCGGGCGCCGGCTTTTCGATCCAGAACTGGGTGAAAGCAGGGAATTCTTCGCCCATGGGTTCGGCGATGTTGAGCGCCAGTCCGCGTGCTGACAGGCCGTAGATCTGTCCCTCCGCCAGGGCTCTGAAATAAGAGGCGCCCTGGAAGCGCATGAACTCATCCCACTGCTTGCGCGCGCCGGTCTTCGTGCTGAGGCTGAATCCCGACAATGGCAAGGCGATCTTGCCCAATGGGGCCGGAACGCTGGGACCGAGTTCGAACATTCCCGGCGCGGTCTCCACGTCGTGCGAAATCCCCTTGTCCACAAGGGAAATCCCCACGGGGTTCTTGAAGTAGAATCCGGCCGGTAGCAGGCCGAGGCGAAAGCGCAGCGGGTCGGTGCGCCAGATCGAGGCGGCGTCGGTAAAACGAATGTCGCGGTATTGATCGGCGCGCAGTGTGTCCAGACCCGCCGGAAGGTTGCCCGGTTTGGGAGCGAAGGGTGCGGCTGCCAGCCGCTGGGCGGCCATGATCACCGCGTTCTGATCCACGGGATATTGGTCCGCTTTCGAGTCCGCGCCTAGGGCGGCGAGGGGCAGCAGACACGAGGCGATCAAGAGCTTGGCTGGACGCAGAATCTGCAATGAATTCACTCGCTCTCTGGCATGATTTCAATGATACCTTGTTGAATCGGCATTAAGGTATTTACGGCATTGATGAGCCCCTCGTTGTTCAATCGCATAGCCCGCGGCGAGCCTGGCGCCATGCGTCAGTGCATTGATGAATTCGGCCCCCTGGTCTGGGGGCTGGCGCGCCGCCTGTCGCGCACGGCCGCCGACGCCGAAGACGCCACCCAGGACATTTTCACGGATCTTTGGCGCAGCGCATCGCGCTACGACGCGTCCCAGGGGTCGGAAAAGATGTTCGTCGCGATGATCGCGCGGCGGCGTTTGATCGACCGGCTGCGCAAGTTCAATACCGAACCACCGACCGTGTCCGACGACACCCTGATGGACGCCGCGCAAGGCGAACCGGCAGAGTCGGTCGAAGTCTCTGCCGAAGCCGAGCAGGCTGCGCGTGCGGTTTCCCAGCTGCGTCCCGAGCAGCGGCAGGTGCTGGAGTTGAGCCTGCTGCACGGCTTGAGTCAGTCCGAAATCGCCGGCCGCCTGAAGCTGCCCTTGGGGACCGTCAAGACCTTCATGCGCCGCGGGCTCATCAAGGTCCGGCAAGCGATGAATCTCGACGGCGACGGTCTGTCCCAGGGGGTTGGCGCATGAACGATCCCATGCAAGCGAATGAAGCCATGATCGATCTGATCATCAAGAAGGCACTTGAAGGGCTGTCCGCCGAGGAAGAGTCGGCGCTGAACGGCAGCGGGATACCGGTCCAGGCTGAGTTGCAGCGATTCGAGATGGCGGCCGCGGCGGTCGGCATGACCGGACTGCATCCGGCGCAGCCCCTGCCCGAGACGCTGCGGCAGCGGCTGCTGCAGGATGCCGAGCGGCATTTCGCCCCGGCACGCGCACCCGTTGGAACCATTGCGGCACGGCGCGCGCCCGCCATGATGGGATGGTGGGCTGCCGCTGCCTGTCTGCTGGTTGCGCTGTTCATAGGAAATCGGGCTGCCCAAATGCGCCCCACGGCTGCGCCTTCGCCACAGGCGATGCGGGCCGAATTGCTGGCGCGGGCAGACTCGATCCGGATCACCTGGACAGCGACGGCCGATCCCAACGCCGGCGCCGTCTCCGGGGATCTGGTATGGAATCCAGCGACGCAGCGCGGCGTCATGCGTTTCGTGGGCATGACCCGCAACGACCCTGTGGCGCATCAGTATCAATTGTGGATTTTCGATGCCGAGCGCGACGAGCGATACCCGGTCGATGGCGGTGTGTTCGACGTTCCGGCCGGCGCCACCGAGGTGCTGGTGCCCATCCGGGCGGTGCTGCCCGTGCGCCGCGCCAAACTGTTTGCCGTCACCCTGGAAAAGCCGGGCGGGGTGGTGGTGTCGCGGCGCGAGCACATTCTGGTGACGGCGCAGCCGGGATGAGCGCCGAGCCGCAGACGGCCGGCGCCGTGCTGATGGTCCGCCCGGCGAGCTTCGGATTCAATGCGCAGACGGCCGGCTCAAATGCGTTTCAAAACCCCGGATCGGCGGGCGATGCCGGCGCCGCAGAGGCGGCGGCACTGCGTGAATTCGATGGACTGGCCGGCGCGCTGCAGGATGCCGGTGTGCAGGTCATCATCGGCGCCGACACTGCCGCACCGCCCACGCCGGATGCCGTGTTTCCCAACAACTGGGTCAGCTTCCACGCCGATGGCACGGTGGTGCTGTATCCCATGCTGGCGCCCAACCGGCGGCTGGAGCGGCGTGAGGATCTGATCCGGCACGTGGCGCACGAGGGCGGCATGCGCATCACCCGCACCGTCGATCTGACACATCACGAAGCGGACGATAAGTTTCTCGAAGGCACGGGCAGCCTGGTCCTGGACCGGCCGGCGCGGATGGCCTACGCCTGCTCATCGCCGCGCACCCAGCTCGATGTCGTGGCGGATTTCGCGCAGCAGCTGGATTACCGCGTGATCAGCTTTGAGGCCCTGGGCCCCGATGGCACTCCCGTCTACCACACCAACGTGGTCATGTCGGTGGGCAAGGCGTTCGCGGTGCTGTGCGCGGAGTCGATACCCTCGCCGGAAAGCCGGGCGAGCGTCACGGCATTGCTGCGTGAGGGCGGGCGCGAACTGCTGCAAATATCGATGGCGCAGATGCAATGCTTTGCGGGCAATCTGCTGGAATTGAATTCCCGCAACGGGCCGGTGATCGCCGTCTCGGCGCTGGCCTGGGAACATCTGGATGCGCGTCAGCGACGCGCGCTGGAAGGCCACGGCCGCATCGTCGCGGCGAAAATCCCCACCATCGAACGCATCGGCGGCGGCAGCGTGCGCTGCATGCTGGCCGAAGTTCATTTGCCGCCGGCTTGAAAGTGAAAATGGCATAAACTGCGCCGCATGTTGGAACTGGGCATCAAGACGCTGCTGGCATATTTCATCGGCGCCATCCTCGGCAGTCTCGTCATCGGGCGCTTGCGCAAGGTGGACATTCGCACCATGGGCAGCGGCAACGCGGGCGGCACCAATGCGCTGCGCACGCAGGGCAAGGCCTTTGGCATCGCGGTATTGCTCATCGATATTCTCAAAGGTGTGTTCGCCGTCGCCGTACTGCCGCCGCTGCTGATTCCCGGCGTGGGCATCGACCCAGGCGTGTCGCGCGAATGGCTGCAAGTGTGCTGCGCCGGCGCCGTGATCGTCGGGCATGTGTATCCATTGTGGTTCGACTTCCGCGGCGGCAAGGGCGTGGCTACGGTGGTCGGCGTGGTGACGACGCTGCATCCGTGGGCGTTGATCCCGCTGCTGTGCGCCTGGACCCTGGTGCTGGTGCTCACCGGTTTCGTCGGTCTCGCGAGCATGCTCGCGGGTCTTTGCCTGGTCGCCACGGTCTGGTTGCGCACGCCCGACGACTTGCCGTTTCTATTGTTCAGCGTGCTCACCGCCGCCTTCATCATCTACACACATCGCGGCAATCTGCAGCGCATGTGGGCGGGGACTGAGAATCGCGCGCGCAAGGTGTGGCTGCTGCGGCCGCGCTCCCCATGAGCGCGCCTGAACTGCTCCGGCTTCTTGCCGATGGCGGTGTGCATTCCGGTGAACGCCTGGCCGAACACCTGCAGGTGAGCCGCACAGCCGTGTGGAAAAGCATCGAGCGGCTGCGCAGCCACGGCATCGGCGTACAGGCGCAGGCGCGCGCTGGCTACCGGCTCGCGGCGCCGGTCGAGTTGCTGGACGCCGCGCGCATCGGGCGCGACATCAGTGCCGGGCGCAAGGCGGCGCTGGCGCAGCTGCAATTGCATTTCGAAGTTGAGTCCACCAACACGCTGCTGCTCGAAGGTGAGCATCCGCCGCCCGGCTCCGCGTTCGCCTGTGCCGCCGAGCTGCAGACACAAGGCCGCGGCCGCCGCGGCCGGCCGTGGATCAATGCGTTTGGGGAAGGCTTGGCGCTGTCGATGAGCTGGAGTTTTGCGGAAACGCCGAAGGACTTGTCCGCGCTGAGTCTGGCGGTGGGCGTGGGCGTGGCGCGCGCGGCGCGCAGATTCGGCGCTCAGCACGTCGGATTGAAGTGGCCCAATGACATCTGGTTTCGCGACAAGAAGATCGGCGGCATCTTGATCGAGATGCGTTCGGAAGCGGGCGGACCTGCGTTCGTGGTGATCGGCGTGGGAATGAACCTCGATCCTTCACCTGAGGCGCTGCGCGTCATTCAAAGCACCGGTGTGTCGGCGGCGGGTCTGGTGCAAGCCTGCGCGGTCAAGCCTTCGCGCAACGCCCTGGCCGGCGCCATCATCGATGAACTGCTGGGCGTACTGCGAAAGTTTGCGGCCCGTGGCTTTGCGCCGTTCCGCGACGAATGGCTGGGGTTGGATGCCCTGCGTCATCGTCCGGTGAATGTGCTGTTGGGGGCGGAGAAATTGTCCGGCACGGCGGCCGGCATCGATGAAGACGGCGGCCTGCTGCTCGATATCGGAGGCACGCTGCGCAAGTTCGTCTCCGGAGAAGCCTCGCTGCGGATTCAGGCGGACGCATGACGCTGCTCAAGGCCTGCGTGCTTGCCTTGGTGCTCGCCAACACCAGCTACTTTTTATGGGCGCGCAATTTCTCCGCAAGCGCTTCCGCACCGTCAGGCGCGGCGCCGGTGTCCACCATCCGGCTTGCATCAGAAGTGCCGCAGCTCGCCAATGCGCGCAGCGCCTCGGCCGAGGTGCTGCATCAGGACAGTTCCGAAGGTGTGAACGTGCGCGGTTCGCCGGCGGCGGGTTCCGGCGCGGAGGCGCAAAGCGATGACCAAAACGCATCGCTGCTGACCAACGTCAGGCGCTGCATCAGCATCGGACCGTTTCGCGATGTTGCTGAAGCCTCGCGATCCGCCACTTCGCTGCGCGCGCGCGGTTACGGTCCGCGGCAGCGCGTGGCCGAGGGCGAGGTGTGGGCCGGCGTCTGGGTTTATCTGCCGCAGCCAGGAGAGCGCGAGCTTGCCGAGCAAGCGCTGGAGAAGCTAAAAAAGGCCGGCATCGAGGATGCGTTGGAAATGCCCGGTCCGGAAGAAGCGCCGGTCATCTCGCTGGGATTGTTCAGCGAACCCAAGCGCGCACAGGGCCGGGTCGCATTGGCGCAAAGCCTTGGATTCAAGCCCCGGGTGTCCGACCGCAAACGCGCGGGCAATGTTTTCTGGATCGACATCGACTTGAAATCCACGGAAGGGTTGTTGAACCCGGCCGATCTGCAAGGCGAGGCCGGCGCCGTGGCGAACCGCATCGTTCGCCTGGAAATCAAGGGTTGTCCGGCGCCTTAGTCAATCCTTGACCATCCCCCTCGAGCCGTGCAACCGAATGCTCTCCGGTTGTTGCACTTTTATAATGTTGAATTAACGATTAATTTGTGGCATGTTTTACGTACAACAGAGGAGCAGTCCATGGGCGCAAAACAGTCACCTATTCTTGGCGGCAATCGACTCAAGCTCGGTTTTTTCTCGCCGAACTGTTCCAGCGGCATGGCGGTCACGAAGGTGCCGGAGCGCTGGGTCAACTCTTGGGACAACAACCTGGAGCTGGGGCGGCTTGCCGACGAGGCTGGCATCGAGTTTCTTCTGCCCATCGCGCGCTGGATCGGCTACGGAGGTGAAACGGATTTTCACGGCAGCGTATTGGAAACCATCACCTGGGCGACGGGCTTGCTGGCCCGCACTCGCCGCATCAACGTGTTTGCGACTGTGCACACCGCCTTCATTCACCCGGTGGTCGCCGCCAAGCAGTTAGCCACCGCCGATCAATTGGGACGCGGCCGTCTTGGTCTGAACGTCGTCGCCGGCTGGAATAAGCCGGAGTACGAGGCCTTCGGCATGCCGCTACCGGAGAAGCATTCCGACCGCTATGCGCTGGCGCAGGAGTGGTTCGATGTGGTGAAGAAAATCTGGTCAGGCGACAAGGCATTCGATTGGCACGGCGCCTTCTTCAACCTGAAAGGCATCTACGGTTTTCCGCATCCGTTCGACGGGACGCCGCCCATCATGAATGCCGCGGGTTCGGGGGAAGGACGCGAGTTCGCGGTCCGCAACGCCGACTACCTTTTCGCCATTTGTGTGGATCTGGGGCAATCCAAGACTGAAGTGGCGACGATCAAGGCCGCGGCAGCCAGGGCGGGCCGCAATACCGGCGTGTTCACATTGTGCCATTCGGTGTGCCGGCCCACGAAGAAGGAGGCCGAGGAATACTACCGCTACTACTCCGAGGAGCACGCCGATTGGGATGCGGTTGATAACCTGATGCGGCTGCAGGGTCTGCACGCGCAGTCCTTCCCGGCTGAGGCCTTGCGCACCATGCGCGGGCGTTTTGCTGCAGGTCATGGCACGTACCCGCTGGTCGGAGATCCGGACACCATTGCTGACGAGATGGCCAGGATAACGGCGGCGGGGTTCGCCGGCACCACGCTGAGTTTCGTCGACTACGCGAAGGAATTCCCTTACTTTCGCGATGAGGTGCTGCCGCGGCTGGAGCGCAAGGGCTTGCGCAGCCCGGCAGCCCCGATCGCCTAGCGGCGTGCGCTGCTACGGCGCCATGCGATGTGTCGCGGCGATGCAGGAGGCCTGATCGTACAGCGCGGACATCATGTTCAATGCCCTGGCTATCGATTCGAAGTCGGTGCCGACGGCGGTGTTGCGCGTCATCGAGATCAGCAGCTCGCGCCGAAACACCGCGTATTGGTCGGTGACCTCGCGTCCCCTCTGCGTCACGCGATAGGTCACGTCGCGCTTGCTGCCCGCACCCTGGGTTTTTTCGATCAGTCCGGCTTTGAGCAGTTTGCGCACGCCATACTGCAGGTTCGACTGATCGTCGCGCTTCAAGAGCCTGCCGATCTCGGAGATGCTCTTGGGCCGGTCATGCATGCGGATCACGTGCAACACCGCCGTATCCGTGCCGGAGAACGGCTGGCCATTGCAGCAGCCCAGGCAATCGGACTGCCAGCGCTCGAAGGCGGCGGAGACTCGGAAGATCGAGAACTCCAACTCCGTCAGCCCCACCTCAAATTCATTCGTGGCCAGATGCCAGTGCTTGTCCAGTCCCTTCTGGGCTTTTGCGGACATTGGCGGCTTCGACTTTGATGCAATGCGCATACGCTCTCCATTGATTCGCGGCGGCGATGATACTTGAACGGCGCGCGGCTGAACTATAGAATTAGAAAGCAAAGTAAAGATTAAAACAACGGTTAGAATTGGTTTAGGGATGACAGCATCGCGGTGTTGTTCGCATTCACGGGAGAAATGACACATGAGTAACTACGGCCGCAATGCGGCATTTGCAGGAATTTTGTTTGGTTTTATGGCATTTCCAGCCGGGACCGTGCAAGCAGAGAGCGTCCTGGAGGAGATCGTGGTCTCGGCGCAAAAGCGTGAGCAGAACGTGCAGGACGTGGGTATCGCCATCGCCGCCTACAGCGGCGATCAGCTGCGTGAATTCGGCGTCACCTCCAGCTTCGACATTGCTGCCTACACGCCGGGCGTACACATCTCGGGCAACCTTGCGGGGCAGAACACGCAGTTCACGATCCGTGGCGTCACTCAGAACGATTTCAATGACATTGTCGAAGCGCCAAACGCCGTGTACCTGGATGAAGGCTACATTGCGATAGCGCAAGCGCAGACGTTCGGCGTCTACGACATCGAGCGCGTCGAAATCCTTAAAGGCCCACAGGGTACGCTGTTCGGACGCAATGCCACGGGCGGCCTGGTTCATTACTTGTCGAAGAAGCCGAGCTTCACTAAGGTTGACGGCTATGCCAGCGTCACCTTCGGCGTGTTCGACAGCGACACGAATGCATTCTCCAAGCGCATCGAGGCCGCCGTCGGCGGTCCGTTCAGCGATCGCTTCGCCGGCCGTGTCGCGGCGTTCTACAACGAGCATCCCGGGTACCTGAAAAATCTGTACCCCTCGCAGGCGCCGGCCGGACTCGGCGGCGCATCGCCGGGCGCCGGTGCCGGTGCAAATATGGGTGATGACAACACCTACGCGGTGCGTGGCACGCTGGATTTTAAGGCCAGCGATTCCGTGCTGCTGCGGCTGTCCGTCAACCATGCCCACAGCACGCTGGGCACTGGCCCGTACAAGGCCAAATCCACGATTGCCGTTGCGGATCAGAACGGTGAACTCATCAATGTGATCAACACGCCGGCCAACGAGACGCGATTTTCCATCCAGGGCAATGGTGACGCGGGCGGCAACGTCTTCGACGGCAGCTCCTTCCTGCCCGGCGGCGGACTGGGGCTTCCGGGCCGTCCGGTGCCAGGCGGGGATTTCTTCGGTTACCTGGATTCCAATCCCAAGGGCTGGGCCACGAGCGGTGATTTCGCCTTCAAGGATCAGGGCTTCACCAAAACCTCGGGCCTGGATGGCCGTGTCGAGTGGGACCTGGGCGGCGGCACCACCTTTGTCTCCATCACGGACTACAAGAAGTACGAGAAACTGCTGTTCATCGACGTCGACTCCGCACCCGTCAATCAGCTGGCCAATTACGCCGGGGTCGATGCCACAAGCGTCACGCAGGAATTGCGCCTTGCCGGCAGCACCGACAAGACACGCTGGGTTACGGGCGTGTACTACCTGAATATAGACAACAAGTCCGACAACGGATTGAAAGCGCCGGTGGGCAGCATCGTCGGCACGCTGATCGCACCCGTGGACATTGGCGTGAAGGCCAAGCTCAAGACCGACTCACTGAGCGTGTTTGGACAACTCGAATATGACTTCTCACCTGCGTTCACCGGCATCATCGGCGGCCGCGTGATTCGCGAAAAGAAAGACTTCAACACGACCATCGGAATTTACCAATCATTCGGTAACTACTCGGTCAATCAAGGCGCGCCTATACCCGACGCGCTCGTTCCGGGAACGCCGTTCCTGTATGCGGACAGCAATTCAAAGACGCTGTGGACCGGGAAGGCGCAGTTGGACTGGCATGCACGCGACGGCCTGCTCATTTACGGCGGCATCAATCGCGGTGTGAAGGCCGGCAGCTACAACGCACCGTTGCTCGGAGCGTACCTGGGCGCTGGCGGCGACAAGGCGCTGCCCTACGGTCCGGAGACGCTGATGGCCTACGAGGCCGGCTTCAAGTCCACGCTCATGGGCGGCCGCACGCGCCTGAACGGCTCGGTGTACTACTACGACTACAAGGACTATCAGGCGTTCTTGTTCGTCGGCGTGGGCGGTGTGGTGATCAATGCCGACGCGCGCACCATCGGCGCTGAACTGCAGCTGCAGACGGCGATCACCGATGGGTTGGATTTCACACTGTCGCTGTCCAAGTTCGACGCAACGGTGAAGGACATACTTCTGCGCAACGCATCGCCGCTGCCGCCTCGCGACGTCAAGCCCACCTACGCACCCGAGTTTCAAGCCACCGCTATGCTGCGCTATGAATGGGCGGCGCTTGGCGGCCGCGCGAACGTGCGTGGCGAAGTCAATTTTTCGGACTCGTTTTACTACAACTTGCGCAATTTCGATGCCGACAAGTTTCCTTCCTACACCATGGTCAATGCCGGATTGGGCTGGGCCACCGGCAACAAGCATTGGGAAGCATCGCTTGACATTCATAACCTGACTGACACCCAGGCCGGCATCCAGGGGTTCGACCTGGCGACGCTGTGCGGCTGCAACGAGGTCTCGTATCAGCCGCCGCGATGGTACGGACTGTCCTTGAGGCGATCATTCTAGCGGTGACAACGCGGCGGCAATTTCTGCATCAGGGCGCGACGGTGGGCGCCGGCGTGCTGGTTCTGAGTTTCGCCGGTTGCGCCGCACCCCTTACGCCGAGCGAGGCGTACGCGCGGCAGTTGCCGCTGCGCACGTTGACCGATGTCGAAACCAGAACGCTATCCATGCTGGGTGAGACGCTGCTGCCCGGCAGCGTGGCAGCTGGCTTCGTGCACTACATCGATCATCAGCTCGCGGTGCCCGCGTCGCAGTGCATGTTCATGGCGAAGTACGTCGGTGTATCGCCGCCCTTTCTGGATTTTTACCGGCCGGGACTCGCAGCGGTGGAGTCGCTGGCGCAGCGACGCTTCGGCAAATCGGCGTCGGCGTTGGAGGCCAAGGCGGCGCATATGTTGGTATCGGCACTGAGTTCGGGTGCTGCGCCCGGCTGGGAGGGACCGCCGGCACCTCTGCTGTATTTCGTCCTGCGTAGCGATGCGGTGGACGTGAGCTACGGATCTCGCGCAGGTTTCGAGCGGCTCGGCGTGCCGTATATGCCGCACATCGAGCCGCCGGCGCGTTGGGGCGCATGAGCGCGCAAGCCACACAGGTTTTCGACGCTATTGTGGTGGGTTCGGGCGCCGCGGGATCGGCCATGGCTGCGTACCTGGCGGAAGGCGGCAAGCGGGTCTTGATACTGGAGGCCGGCCCCGAACGCAGCAGCGCCGATCTCATCAGTTCCACCTTGTATGCGCGGCGGTTGAAGTGGAACGGCGCGCCGGTGATCGAGACTGGAAAGAACCCGATCGGCCACGCCTTCAATTCCGGATTCGGTCTGGGTGGATCGGCGTTGCATCACTACGCGGTATGGCCGCGCCTGCACGAGGAAGACTTCGACCTACACAGCCGGCACGGCCGCGGGCTCAACTGGCCGCTGCGCTATGCGGATCTGGAGCCGCATTACGATCAAGTCCAACTCGAGGTTGGCGTGTCCGGCGATGCCGCGCAAGAGGTATGGAGGCCGTCCGGGCAGGCTTACCCGATGCCACCGGTGCCGACGTTTGCGCAAGGACGGGTCATCGCGCGAGGCTTCGAAAAAATGGGCCGCCGCGTCGCGCCACTGCCGCTGGCCGTGACCAGCATTGCGTATCGGGGCCGTCCCGCCTGTCTGTGGGATGGCTGGTGCGATGCCGGCTGTCCGATCGGCGCCCTCGGCAATCCACTCACCGTGCACCTACCGCGCGCGCGCGCCGCCGGCGCTCAGATTCTGTGCGATGCGACGGTGACCTGCGTCAATCTCGATGCGCAAGGCATGCGCGCGACGGGCGTGGACGTCGCCATGGCGGACGGCTCGCGGCGCAACTATCGTGCTGATCTCGTGGTAATGGCTGCATTCGCAGTGGAAAACGCGCGCCTTCTGCTTGCCTCTGCAAATGCGCGGCATCCTGGCGGCCTGGGCAACGACGCTGGTCTTGTTGGCCGCTTCGTCATGTCGCACACAGCGGGCCTGGTGTTCGGATTGTTCGACGAGGACACGCAGAGCTACCTGGGCGCGTTTGGCGGGCAGCTGGTCAATCAGGATAGTTATCCGAAGCTGACCCACGCGGCGAAGGGAGCGTTCGGCAGCTATCAGTGGATGATTGGGCAGGCGGTGAAGCCCAACGATCTGCTCGGCATTTCGACCACGCGGGCCGATCTGTTCGGCGCCCCGCTGCATGACTTCATGCAGCGTGCCACCCGAGGCTTTGCGGGTATGACGGCCGTCGTCGAGGATCTTCCCTTGGCGGACAATCGCATTTCGCTGTCGCAGCGCAAAGATCGCCACGGCGTGAACCTGGCGCAGGTCCATCACACGACCAGTGAGGAGTCCGTAGCGCTGTGGCAGGCCTCGCTGGCGGAGGGTAAGGCAGTGTTCGAAGCGGCCGGCGCAAAAGAGGTCTGGACCGGACCGCCGGGCCGGATGCATATCATGGGTGGCACCGTGATGGGCAAGACTGCGGCTGATTCGGTGACCAACGACATCGGTCAGGTGCACGGCATCGCGAATCTGGTTGTGGCGGGTCCAGGGCTTTTTGCCAGCAGCGGCGGCGTGAATCCCACCTTTACAGTGCATGCATTGACTCTGCGTTCGGCCCGCAGGTTGTTGTCCGACTGGCAGCGTGCCGTCGCAGCGCCGCGCCTTGGAGTCTAGGCGCAGGCGGCATTTTGCGCTGACTCAGTCGACCACGGTCCCGTCACCGCGCATTTTCTTGCGGTCTTTTCCAGGCCCTTGCAGCCGTGAAAGATAGTCGGCCACTGCGGCGATGTCGCTGTCTTCGAAACTGCGGAAAAAACGCATCAGGTTTTCATCCACGTTGTGCCGCCGGCCCGCGGCGAGACCGTGAATCTGCGCCACCAGATACGCATAGTGCTGGGAGCGCAGCGAGGGCACGAAGCCGTCGTCGTCGCCGCGCGCATCCAGCGCGTGGCAGGAGGCGCATTGCTCGTGAAAAATACCTTCGCCCAGGCTCAGGTGATCGCCGGCGCCGTTCTGCGCGGCACTGATGAGCGGCGCGTTGTTCAGATAGGCCGCGATGTCGACCCAGACCTGCGGCTTTTGCAGCGCCTTGCTCGAAACGACCTTGTGCATGGCGCTGCTGTCGCGCTCGCCGCCGGAAAAATTGGCCAGCTGCCGTACCAGATAGGCAAAGCGCTGACCGGCGAGAGCGGGAATGTTGCGCGTGGCATCGCCGTGCGCCTGCGGCCCGTGGCAGCCTGCGCAATTGTTCGCAAAGATCGACGCACCGCGCTTGGGGTGCGCATCCATGGACATCGCCGCGTGCGTCGCCTGATCGACGGATTCCTCCGAAGCGAGCGCGGCCTGTATGCCGGCGGCGCACAAAACCGCCGCGAGCAATGCACCGGGAAGGCGGGTTCGGATCGATGCGATCATGTCGTGGACCTTGTTCGATGAATGTTTCAATTTTCGCCCAGTTCGACGATCGCCGCCAGCAATGCTTTGGTGTCGACGGGCTTGCTCAGGAAGCGGCAGCGCGGAATCTCGGTCTTCACCACGCGCAGCATGGATTGAATGTCGCCGCTCAACACAATGGCCGGCACGAGCCGGCCCTGCCGGGCGCGCAACTGATGCAGCACATCCAGGCCCGTCAGCGATCCATCCAGATGATAGTCGGTGATCAGCACGTCGCCGGGCTGCATGGCGCTGAGGAGGCCCTCCGCTTCGGCCACTGACGCTGCGCTCTTGATTTCATAGCCCTCCAGACCGAGGAACAATTCGGTCGCCACCCGCACCGAGTCATTGTCTTCCAGCAGCACCAGGCGGCAGCGCGCGCTCTGCGCGCCCGTTTTGCCGATGACGCGCTCATCACGCGGCGGCGCTGCTCGGTCTGTTACGATCTTCTGCATTGATATGCGCAGCCGCACCCGCGTGCCCTCGCCCAGTCTGGAGGAGACGTCGACGGACCAGCCCAGCAGGCGCGCGGCTTCTCGCACGATGGCAAGACCCAGGCCGACGCCGAGGCGTTGGGCTCCCTTGGCGTCCACCTGGTAATATTCATCGAATATCCGCTCCAGTTTGTCCGCCGGTATGCCGATGCCGGTGTCTTCCACCTTGAGAATCAGCGCATCGGCTTCGATGCTCTGCGAGACGCTGACCCTGCCGTGGTCGGTGTACTTGATGGCATTGCCGACCAGATTCTGCAGCAGCTGCATGAACAACATGCGATCGGTATTGAGCACGACGGCCGCGGCGGTGAATTCCAGTTTAAGTCCCTTGGCCTCGGCGGAAGGGGCAAACTCATGCGCCAGATCCTCGAACACCTCGGCCACGCTCACCGCGCTGATCTGCGGCTCGATGGCGCCGGATTCCATCCGGCTGATGTCGAGCACGGCGTTGAGCAGGCGCGTTGCTCCGTCGATGGCCTGCTCTTGGCGATGCAGCAAGTCGCTCACGCCGCTGGAGTGTTGTGTGAGCCTCTGCAGCGAGGCATTGAGCAGACGGATGGTCTGCAGAGGCTGACGCAGGTCGTGGCTGGCTGTGGCCAGGAAGCGGGACTTGGCGCGGTTGGCGCGGTCGGCTTCTTCACGCGCGGCGACCAGCGCGTCGCTGATGGCGCGCCGTTCGGTCACGTCGCGGATGGCGGCGGCGAAGAAGCTGTTCTCGCCGGCGCGAAAGGCAGCCAGGCGGATGCCTGCCGGAAATTCACTGCCGTCAGCCCGCCGCGCGAACAGGTCGTTCATGCGGGCGCCCATTTCGCGGTTGGTCGGGTCGCGCGAATAGGCGGCCATATGGGCTCCGTGCCGGATCCGGAACCGCTCAGGAACGAGAATCTCCAGGGTCTGCCCGACCAATTCCGACGGCCGGTAGCCGAACAGGGTGGTCACGGTGTCGTTGGCGAATTGAATGACGCCCCTCGCATCCACGACAATGAGAGCATCCGGAGAAAACTGCAGCAAATGCTGCGAAATCGAGGCGAGTTCATTCATGATCGGCCTGCGCGCTGGTACGGCATGCATGCCGTCGCGCTTCAGTTGCACAAAGCCTATCACGATTCGTACCGCCGCTAAGGGGCAGGCGCAGAGGTATGCGGGAAACTCGCAGATGTGAGCGCTTGGCAATTCTGGCAGGCTGGCACCATTGTTGCGGGGGTTTGCAGATTTCACGCCGGGCAGGTGGACATTGAGCGACAGTAATCCCGAGACAGTCGGGTCCGAAGTCATTTTCAAGCGATTGATGGAAATCGCGCGTGTTTCTGCGCTCGAAGAACTGGCCAGCGGCATCGCCCACGAGCTGAACCAGCCGCTGGGCGCCATTGCCACTTTTTCTCAAGCCGGCGAGCGCATGCTCGACCGCGGCGAGCCGCTGGTGGGCCGCGCCGTGGAGGTCTTCCGTCAGATCAACCACGAGGCGCTGTCCGCGGGCGCGGGCATCCACCGCATCCGCCGCATGTTCGATCCGGGCGAATCGGCCCGCGTCCGCTGTCAGATGAGCGACCTGGTCAGCGAACTGCATCCGGTGCTGCAAATGCTGGCTTCCCGCCATCGCGGCCGGCTGCAGCTGCACGCCGCCACGTCGCTGCCGACGCTGCTGCTCGACCGCCTGCGGATTCAGCATGTGCTGTTCGCTCTGGTGCAGAACGCCTGCGATGCCGGCAGTCAGAATGCGGGCTTGCCGCAGGTCACGATCGATGTGGCGGGGGACCGCTATGCGGTGCAGACCAGCGTCACGGATTCAGGCGCCGGCGTCGCGCCGGAGAACCAAGGTCAGATGTTCCGGCCGTTCTTCACGACCAAGCGAGGCGGCACCGGCCTCGGGCTGGCTTCCTGCCGGGCTATAGTCGAGGCGCACGAAGGTACAATCGGATTCGAAAACTTACCCGCCGGGGGCAGCCGATTTTGGTTTCGGTTGCCGGCCGCCGCCATGGAATCGGAGCGCTGATGGCCGCTGCAAAAGAATTGCCGCGAACAGGACCCACCGTATACGTCGTCGATGACGATGACGGGATGCGCAATGCGTTGAGCACATTGCTCAGCACCGTCGGCTACACCACCGCCGCCTTTTCACGCGCGCAGGATTTCCTACAGCGCTTCAAGCCGGACGAACCGGGCTGCCTGGTGCTGGATGTGCGCATGCCGGAAATGAGCGGCCTGGAACTGCAGCAGCATCTCAACCGCACCGGCTCCATGCTCCCCGTCATTTTCATCACCGGTCACGGCGATGTGCCGATGGCGGTGCAGGCCATGAAAGAGGGCGCGTTCGAGTTCATTCAAAAACCCTTCCGCGATCAGGATCTGCTCGACCGCATCAACCACGCCTTGCAGCACGATGCCGAGAATCGCAAGACCGTGGCGCGCCGCGCCGAAGTGGTGCGCCGGCTCGGATTGCTGACGCCGCGCGAGCGGCAGGTGATGGATCTGGTCGTCGATGGAGGCGCCAACAAGGTGATTGCCATCGACCTGGGGTTGAGTGAACGCACGGTGGAAATTCACCGTGCCAAGGTCATGGACAAAATGGGCGCGCGCTCGGTGGCGCATCTGGTGAAAATGCATCTGACCCTGAGCGATCAGCACTGAGGCCGCGATGCCGCTGCTGACACTGACCCTGCGGCACCTCGATCGCACAGCCGAGCTGGAGGCGCGCGTGCGCGAATCAGTGCAGCGGCTGGAACGCGTCAACGATCGCATCGCTCATTGTCATTTGACGGTCGACGGTTCAGAAGCCGGGGCGGCGGATGGCGCCAAGTACGCCGTGAAGATCGATATCAGCGTTCCGGGGGCGCAGATCCATGCGGATAATCTGCATCTGGATCCTGCGCAGCAGGGCGACTTGAATCTGGCGCTGCGCGCAGCCTTCGACGACGCCAAGCGCCAGCTGCAACGCCTGCGCTGGGACCACTGATACCCACTAGTGATGCGCCTGCCTCAGCGGCGCCAGCAGTGTCAATACGCCAAAGGCCAGCAGCAGCGCACCTGCCACCGTGTGCAGTCCGCGCGCGGCGCTGAATCGCCCTATCTGCGCGCTCAGCAGACTTCCTCCGAGCATGGCGGGCCAGGTGCCCACGCCGAACATCAGCAGCGTTGCGGCGCCCTGCAATGCGCTGCCCGACAACGAGGCGAAGATCAGCATGGAATACACCATGCCGCAGGGCAGCCAGCCCCATAACGCGCCCAGCAGCAGCGAGCCGCCCAGATGCTGCGGGTTGGCGGAACGCGCCAGCGGCGACAGCCGCATCCAAACCCTTGCGCCGAGGCTCTCCAATGCGCCGAACAGCCGCCAGCCCACCAGGACCCGCAGCGCGATCCCGATCAGCAGCAGGCCCGCAAGCATGCGCACGATGCGGGTGAGGCTCGACAGATCCGCAAGCGTCGCCAGCATTGCGCCAAAGCCGCCGCATAAGGCGCCGGCGAGTGTGTAGCTTCCGACCCGGCCGATCTGATACGAGGCATTGTGCATGAATGTCCGCGCGGGGCCTGCACCCACGCGCCGCGCGCGCATCCCCAAGGCCCCTGACACGCCGCCGCACATGGCCAGACAATGCACACTGCCGGCGAGGCCGGCGATGAACGCTGCAGCGAGACCGATGGATGCGCCGGCGGCCATGGGCTGAATCATGGTTTGGATTCCCGAGTGCCTGACTCGCCGTCGTCGTGGAGAATCTCCCAGGCTGGCGTGTCGAGTTCATCAAATTGACCGGATCCCACGGCCCAAAAGAAGGCCCAGGCAGCGCAGCCCACCAGCAGCAGCGTGACCGGAATCAATATCAAGATGATGTTCATCCGCTGTACTTCGGATGTAGCGCCGGCCTCACCGGCTCCGGGTTGGTTGCGCTTGCGCCGTCGCGCAGCAGCCGCATTGAATTCAAAACCACGGCAATGGAACTCAGCGACATGCCGATGGCCGCCAGCCACGGCGGCACCCAGCCCAGCGCCGCCAGCGGCATCGCGGAGAGATTGTAGCCGGCCGCCCAAACCAGATTTTGTCTGATGATGCGCTGGGCACGCCGCGCCAGCTCGAATGCCTGCGGCAGCGCCTGCAGCGAGTCGCCCACCAGGATCAGATCGGCGCTCGCCAGCGCCAGTGCCGAGCCGCGGCTCATGGCGATGGAGACGCCCGATCCGCCCAGCACCGGCGCATCATTGATGCCATCGCCGACCATGGCGACGAAGTCACCGCCAGCCGTGAGGTCGCGGACGCGCTCCAGTTTATCCTGCGGCGACTGCCGGGCGGCGAAGCGGGCGATGCCGCAGTGTTGCGCCACGCGCGCCACGCTTGCCAGCGTATCGCCGCTGAGTATTTCCACGGCCAATCCCTGCGCGGCCAGGTCCGCTACGGCGCGCCGGGACTCGGGGCGCGGTTCATCGCCGAGGTGGAACGCCGCGAGTACGCCGCACGCATCACCGAGCATGACCGCTGCGTCATGCTCGAGGCGGGGTGGGCAGGCATCGCGTGCATCGCCTGCCTGCGCGACGAAGCGTGCCGTACCGATCCGATAGCGCGTGCCGCGCACGCTGCCCTCGACGCCTTCGCCGGGCACGATGTGAACGGCCGTGGCGCGTTCGCCGGTGATTCCGAGGGAGGCGAAGCTTCTGGCGATCGGATGCTCCGATGCGGCCTCGAGCGCGCCGGCGATCGCCAGGCATTGCTCCTTCGTTTCCGGACCGAGAACTTCACAGCGGTAGATGCGGATGGCGCCCGTGGTCAGTGTGCCGGTCTTGTCGAACACTACGCGGCTGACCTTGCCCAGGCCTTCGATGGCATCGGCATGCGTGACCAGCACGCCGCGGCGCGCAAGCGCCGCGTTGGCGCTGGCCACTGCCACCAGCGTGGCCAGCGACAAGGCGCAGGGGCAGGCCACCACCAGCACCGCCAGCGTTGCGCCAAAGGCGCGACTCGGATCGATCAGGATCCATGCGGCGCAGACCACCGCGGCGCCGATCAGCACCTTGGCGAGGAAGCGGCTGGCGGTGCGGTCCGCGGCGCGCGTGATGCGCGGCCGCTCCGATTGCGCCCGGTTCAGCAGCGCCACGATGCTGGCGAGGATGGTCGATGCGCCAACCGCGGTGACGCGCAATTGCAGTGGCGCATCCACGTTGATGGTGCCGGCGGCCAGGCGCTCGCCGGGACCGCGCGTCACCGGCAAGGACTCACCGGTGAGCATAGATTCATCGATCCGCGTTCGTGTATCGAGGATCTCACCGTCCGCGGGCACGATCTCACCGGCACGCACCATCAGAATGTCGCCGGTCTTGAGTTGCGAGACGGTCACATCGGTCAATGTGTCGCCCGACTCGCTGCGCTCGACGCGGTGCGCCGTGACGGGGAGCAGCCGGCTCAGCGAGTCCGTCACGCTCGCGCTCTTGTGGCGCGCCACCATTTCCACGTAGCGCGCCACGGTGAGAAAGAAGATGAACATGGTGACCGAATCGAAGTAGACATCGCCCGCGTGGCGCCAGGTGTTGAAGACGCTGGCGCCGTAGGCAAGCAGCAGCCCGAGGCTGACCGGCACATCCATGGTGATGCTGTGCATGCGCAGTGCCTTGGCCGCACCCGAAAGAAAGGGCCAGCCGGCGTACAGCATGACCGGCGTGCACACCAGCAGGCTGACCAGGCGCAGATACATGCGGATATCCAGGTCCATGCCCTGCAGGTCGCCGGCATACATGGCCACCGCGAACATCATCACCTGCATCATCCCAAGGCCTGCCGCCGCGAGCCGCTTCATGATGGCATGCCGCTCGTTCTGGGCCTGCGCCTGCGTGGTCTCGGCGGTTACGGGATTGGCGCGGTAGCCCAGTTTCGCGATGGTGCGCAGCAGCTGCGACAGAGCCACCTGGTCCTCATTCCAGAGAATCTGCGCGCGCCCCGTTGCGGAGTTGACGCTGGCGCGCTCGACGCCGGGAATCTTCTGCAGAACCCGGGTCAGCAGCCAGCTGCACGCGGCGCAGGTCAAGCCGTCGATGAGCAGCACGATGGAACGGCCGCCGGTTTCGATGCGCGTGAGACTGGCGGCTACGGCCGGGGTGTCGTACGCCAGCCATTCATCGGTGAGTGCCTGCGGTCGTGACGAGGGCGCCGTACGGAATGTGTAGAAGTCCTCCAGCCCCAGTTCGGCGATGAGCTGTGCGGCCGCGCGGCAGCCGGCGCAGCAGACGGCCACGTCGGCGCCCTGTATGCGCACCCGCAACACAGCGCGGCCGGCGAAGGGTTCACCACAGTGAAAGCATTGTGCAGTGGCCTCGAGCACGGCTGGGCTACCGGGCGGGCGGGACCACGGAGCTGGACGCGTGACCTTGAATCACGACGGCAGTCACCGCAATGGGTGTGCGTACATCCCTGTCGGGATGTTGCAGTATCAGAAAAGCCGTGATCACCCCTGCAACCACCGACAGCAGCGGCGGCGCGATCACCAGCCACATGATCGGATAGCGGTACCAGGCCAGGCTTGCGGTTTGGGCATTCATTTCATCATCACCTGCGCCTTTAGGGTTCGAAGAAAAACCGTGCGCGGCTGCTGGCATTCAGTCCGGGCTGATCCACGCTCTGCGCGCGAAGCGTGAAATCGTGGCCTCCGTGCCTGTCATCGCCGCCGGCCCGCACGCGCACCGCCACGTTCTTCACGTCCTCCGCGGCCACGCTCTGTGTCGGGAACTCGCTGTCGATCTGCGCGCCGGGCAGGCCTTCGGCCACCAGCTTGAAAACATGCGGGCGCTGATCCTTGTTGATGATGCGGACGCTGAACACGTTCTCGATGCGCTCGTCGTCCAGTTCGCGGAACAGCGCGTTGCGATCGCGCAATACATCCAACTGCACCGGCGAACGAACGCTCACCACATAGATGAAGCCCGCCAGCAACAACAGCAGGCCGCAGGCGTAGAGCACGATTCTCGGCCGCAGGACGCGGAGCGGTGCGCCGTCAATTTCAGCCTGTGTCGAATAGCGCACCAGACCGCGCGGTGTGCCCACTTTGTCCATCACCGTGTCGCAGGCGTCGATGCAGGCGGCGCAGGCGATGCACTCATACTGCAGCCCCTTGCGGATGTCGATGCCGGTGGGGCATGCCTGCACGCACAGCGTGCAATCCACGCAGTCGCCGAGGCCTTGGGCTTTGTAGTCGACTCCGCGGCCGCGGGCGCCGCGCGGTTCGCCGCGCGCTGTATCGTAGGAAATGATCAGCGTATTGCGGTCGAACATGGCGCTCTGGAAGCGTGCGTACGGACACATGTACTTGCACACCTGCTCGCGCAGGAATCCGGCGTTGCCGTAGGTGGCAAGACCATAGAAACCGACCCAGAAGTATTCCCAGAAGCTCAATGTGGCCGAGGCGATGCCGGCTGCCAGATCATGGATCGGCACGAAGAAGCCGACGAAAGTGAATCCGGTGAAAGCTGCAAAGCTCAGCCAGAGCAGCTGCTTGGAGGCTTTACGAAATATCTTTGCGGCGCCCCAGGGCGCGCTATCGAGCTTCATACGCTGAGCGCGCTTGCCTTCGGTGAGACGCTCCATCCACAAGAACGCCTCGGTCCAGACTGTCTGCGGACAGGCGAATCCGCACCATAAACGGCCCGCAAGCGCAGTGAAGAAAAACAGCGACAGGGCCGCCATGATGAGCAGCCAGGTCAGCAGGAAGAAGTCCTGCGGAAAGAATGTCAGCCCGAAAACAAAGAATTTTCGGGCCGGCAGATCGAACAGCAGCGCCTGCCGTCCCGACCATTGCACCCAGGGCATGAGGTAAAACGATCCCAGCAGCACCGTCACTGCGAGCGAGCGCAAGCGCGCGAACCGGCCCGAAACCTCTCGTGGGTACACTTTTTGGTGAGGCGCGTAGAAGCTCTGCTCTGCAGTGCCCGGGTCAACGCTCATCAGCGCGCTTCCCGATCAGCGCGCGTTCGGCTTCTACGCGGGTGGGAATTGATCAGGTACGCCGTCAGCAGCGCGGCGCACAGGGTGAATCCCCAGAAGATAAAGAATCCAACGCTGTAGCCGGCGAGCCGGTTGGCGACCCATGCGGAGGGAATCTCGTGAAGCCCCAGCATCGCCGGATCGAAGTACGCAAAAAATGTCATGGTCTCGACGCACGCGGCCAGGAAGGACGCCCAGACGACGATGCCGATGTCCTGCCACAGGCGCTCGCGCCTGCGTGCGCTGCGCCAGCGTGCGCTGCGCCAGCGTTTGTCAGGGGCCTGCGTCATGCGCCGGTTCCGACAGGCTCAGCACATAGGCGGCGAGCAGACGTACCTTGGTTTCACCCAACCGCTCCAGTTGCGGCGGCATGTGATTGGTGCGGCCGTTCGCTATCGTTTCATGGAGGTCCTTCATGGAGCTGCCGTGGAGCCAGACGTTGTCGGTGAGGTTGGGTGCGCCGAGCGCCTGATTGCCCTTGCCCTCCGCCCCGTGGCAGGCCGCGCAGAGCGCGGTGAACTGAGCCATGCCGGCGCGGGCCGCCTCGGCCGAGGCCGGCTTGCCGCTCAACCTGAGCACATACGCCGCCACGTTGTCGGTGCCGTCCTTGCCCAGCACCTCGCCCCAGCCCGGCATCACGCCATTGCGTCCCTGCGAGATGGTCTGATAGACCGCCTCTTCGCTCCCGCCCCAGAGCCAGTCCTTGTCCGTCAGATTGGGAAAGCCCTTGGCGCCGCGTGCGTCGGATCCGTGGCATGTCGAGCAATTCAGCGCGAACAGATTGCGCGCTGTGCTCATGGCGCCGGCATCCTTCGACATCTGCGCAAGACTCTTGCCCTTGAATGAGGCAAATCGCCGTTCCAGCGCGGCGCCCGCGGCCTGGTCTTCGGCCTGCCATTGCGATACTTGCGTCCAATTCTTGCTGCCTTTGAATGCGCCCATGCCCGGATACAAGGCGAGGTAGACGAAGCTGAACAGGATGGTGATGATGAACAGCCACAGCCACCAGCGTGGCAGAGGGTTGTTGTATTCGGTCAGATCGCCGTCCCAGACATGCGTGGTTTCTTGGGGGTTTTTCCCGGCGCTGCCGCGGGCCGTCCACCAGATCAGCCATACGCAGGCCAGTACGTTCACCGCCACGGCAATGGATATGAATAGTGAGATACCGGAATTCATGATTGCGTGTTCCTCGGCGCCTCTTTCGGTTCATCTTCCAAAGGCAGTTGTGCCGCCGCGTTGAACTGCGCTTTGCGTCTGCCGCTCCACGCCCAGATCACGAGCGTTATGAACAGAAGCATCAAGACCAGGGTGATGATGCCGCGGATGATGCCGATCATGGCTTTGCCTCGCCGTGAAATTGAAGCCCTTGCAGGTAGGCCACCAGGGCATCCAGTTCGGTATGCCCGCTTACCACGGAAGGCGCGTCCTTGATTTCCTGTTCCGTGTACGGCACGCCGATATGCGTGAGCGCTCGCATCTTCACGCTCACCAAAGCGCCGTCCAGCGTGTCTTTCGCGAGCCACGGAAAGCCTGGCATGTTGGATTCGGGAACCAGGTCGCGTGGATTGTTCAGATGAATGCGCTGCCATTGATCCGAGTAACGTCCGCCGACGCGCGCCAGATCCGGACCCGTGCGCTTGGAGCCGAATTGAAACGGATGGTCATACACCGACTCGCCCGCGAGCGAGTAGTGGCCGTAACGCTCTGTGTCCCCCTGCAGCGGGCGCACCATCTGCGAGTGGCAGTTGTAGCAGCCTTCGCGCACGTACACGTCGCGTCCCGCGAGTTCCAGCGCACCGTAGGGCTTGATCCCGGGGGAGGGCTGGACTACCGATGCCTGGGTGTACAGCGGCACGATTTCCACCAGGCCGCCGATGCTGATCACGATGGCGATCAGCGCCCCCATCAGCCAGGCATTCTTCTCGACGACTTCATGATTCATCTGCTGGAAGCTCCACCAATACTTAAACTGCGGGCACCGCGAGCGGCATGGCGGCTTCGCGCGGCGCTGCGATGGTCTTGATGAGGTTGAACAGCATGATCAGCATGCCGATGAGAAACAGCAGGCCGCCGACCAGTCGCACCGCATAGAAGGGGTACGTGGCTTTCAGTGCTTCCACGAAGGTGTAGGTCAGCGTGCCGTCCGTGTTGAAGGCGCGCCACATCAGGCCCTGCATGACGCCGGCGATCCACATCGCGGCCACATACAGCACCACGCCGATGGTCGCGATCCAAAAATGCACGTCGATCAGCCGCGTGCTCCACATCTGCCGCTGGCCGTGCAGTTTCGGAATCAGCGCATACATGGTCCCGATGCTCATGAACGCGACCCAGCCCAATGCGCCGGAATGCACGTGACCGATGGTCCAATCGGTGTAGTGCGACAAAGCGTTCACGGTCTTGATCGACATCATCGGGCCTTCGAAGGTCGACATGCCGTAGAAGGACAGGGACACGATCATGAACTTCAGGATCGGATCGGTGCGCAGCTTATGCCACGCGCCCGACAAGGTCATGATGCCGTTGATCATGCCGCCCCAGGACGGAGCCAGCAGAATCAGCGAGAACACCATGCCCAGCGACTGCGCCCAGTCAGGCAGGGTGGTGTAGTGCAGGTGATGCGGGCCCGCCCACATGTAAGTCGATATCAATGCCCAGAAATGCACGATCGACAGCCGGTAGGAGTAGATCGGCCGCCCGGCCTGCTTGGGAACGAAGTAGTACATCATTCCCAGGAACGCCGCCGTCAGAAAGAATCCCACCGCATTGTGTCCGTACCACCACTGCACCATCGCATCGACCACACCCGAATAGATGATGTAGGACTTGGTCGCGGACACCGGAATCGCGAGATTGTTGATGATGTGCAGCACCGCAATGGTGATGACGTAGGCTGCGAAGAACCAGTTCGCCACGTAGATGTGCTTGACCTTGCGGATCGCGAGCGTGCCGAAAAATACGATGCCGTAGGCGACCCATACCACCGCGATCAACAAATCGATCGGCCATTCCAGCTCGGCGTATTCCCTGCTCTGCGTGATGCCCAGCGGGAGCGTGATCGCGGCGGCCAGAATCACCAGCTGCCATCCCCAGAAGGTGAAGGCCGCGAGCTTGTCGGAGATCAGTCGCACATGGCAGGTGCGCTGCACGATGTGATAGGAGCTGGCGAACAGCGCACAGCCGCCGAAGGCGAAGATCACGGCATTGGTGTGCAGGGGCCGCAGACGGCCGTAGCTCAGCCAGGCAATGTCGAAGTTCAGGGCGGGCCAGAGCAACTGCGCCGCGATGAGGACGCCGACGCTCATGCCGACGATGCCCCAGATCACGGTCATGACCGCGAACTGGCGAACCACCTTGTCGTTGTAAACCACAGGGATTCCCTGGGCGGAGTCCATCGCACTCTGCATCTTGATCAACCTCGGATTTTTATGGTCAGTGCTGGGGAAACATGCTAGGGAGTGTCGGCAAACCCTGATATAAGGAACCCCCCATCGGCTCTACGGATAAGTCCATATAGCTCTAGGTAGCCGGCTGATGAAGCATGAGCCGATGGACGTATGCTTCGACCCGGATTTGATGCGCCGATACGATCGCGAAGGGCCGCGTTACACCTCGTATCCCACCGCGCTGCAGTTTCAGGAAGGGTTGGCGCCGGCGACCTATGAAACGGCGGCTCGCACCAGCCGCGGCGCGCTCGGGCGCGAGCCGCTGTCGCTGTACGTTCACATTCCCTTTTGCTTCAGTCCCTGCTTTTATTGCGGCTGCAACAAGGTCATCACGCGGCAGATGGACCGCGCCGATGACTATGTCCGGCGCCTGAACACGGAAATTACGCTGCGCAGCCGGCATTTCGACTCATCGCGCACGGTCGAGCAGCTGCATCTGGGCGGTGGCACGCCCACCTTCCTGCCGCAGCGGCGCCTGGCGGCCCTGATTGAAACGATCGGCCGCCATTTCGCGCTGACCGGCGACCCAGGGCGCGACTATTCCATCGAGATCGATCCGCGCACGGTGAGCCCGGCCTCGATCAAGATGCTCACCGATATCGGCTTCAACCGCCTCAGTCTGGGGGTGCAGGATTTCGACCCGCAGGTGCAGGTCGCCATCAATCGCGAGCAGCCGCCACAGATGGTGCAGGACATTCTGGATGCCGCCCGCTCGCTCGGGCTGCGCTCGATCAACTTCGATCTGATCTACGGGCTGCCGCGGCAGACCGTGGAAACCTTCACTGCAACGCTGGATCGCGTCATTCAAATGCGCCCCGATCGGCTCGCCGTCTACGGTTACGCGCACATGCCCAAGATCTTCAAGGCGCAGCGCCAGATCCGCGCTGGCGAACTTCCCGGTGCCGCAACCCGGCTTGCGCTGCTGCAGCTGGCGGTGAGCAAGCTGACCGTGGCGGGCTACGAATACATCGGCATGGACCATTTCGCGCTGCCCGGCGATACGCTGGCGCAAGCGCAGCGCAATGGCACGCTGCATCGCACCTTCCAGGGCTACACGACGCATGCCAGCCGCGATCTGGTGAGCCTGGGCGTGAGCGCGATCGGCCAGGTGGGTGCTCTGTACGTCCAGAACTACAAGCTGCTGCCCGATTATGACGCCGCGCTGGATCGCGGCGTGCTGCCACAGCATCGCGGTGTCACCATGACGCAGGACGACGTCGTTCGCAAAGACGTGATTCAGCAGATCATGTGTCACGGCAAACTCGACATTGGCTCCATCGAGCGCGCGCACGGCATCGAATTCGACGATTACTTCGCCGCCGAATGGCCGCGAGTGCGCGAACTGGCGGATGATGGCCTGGTGGACATCGGCGCCGGTGCTGTGACCCTGACCGCGCGCGGCCGTCTGCTGATGCGCAATGTCGCCATGGCGTTCGATGCGTACCTGGCCCGGCAAACCGGACTGCCGCTGCAGTCGCGCGTGATTTGATTCCCGGGCGCAGTGCCCATGATTCCAGTACAACAGCAATGAGCTTGACTATGATGGCTGTCAAACACGCTGCGTTTTGGGTGATCCCCTTCGTTCTATTGACGAGAAGCGATGCAATGGCTGCCGAGGAACCTGCTTACACAGTCAAACACCACGAAGGCGCATTCGAAGTGCGCGAGTACCCGGCATTGGTTGCGGCAGAGGTGACGATCAGCGGCCAACGCAACGAAGCAGTAAGCGCCGGTTTCCGCGCGCTTGCCGGCTACATATTCGGCGGCAACACGCGCCGTCAAAAGATTCCCATGACGGCGCCGGTCGTGCAGGCGCCGAGCGCCGGCGAACGCATCCCGATGACGGCGCCGGTGACGCAGACGCCGGTTGCCGGCGCCTGGGTGATCCGCTTCATCATGCCCAAGGCCTATACGCTCGAAACACTCCCCGCACCCAATGATCCGACCGTGCGCCTGCGTGCATTGCCGCCGGAGCGCGTTGCGGTGGTGCGATTCTCAGGCCTGGCGCATGAGCCCGACATTGCCCGCAGCACCGCGGATCTGCAGGCATTCATCGTCTCGCATCACCTTCAGCCTGCGGGGCCCGCATCGCTGGCCCGCTACAATCCGCCCTGGACACCCTGGTTCATGCGGCGCAACGAAATCATGATCCCCGTGCTTGCCGATTAGTTGCTACCAGAATCGAACGCGGCCGGTGTCCACGTGCACGAAATCCGATGCCTCGTAGAAGCCGACGCCTCCGCGCGCCAGTGATCGCGCGTGTTCGCCGAGCCGGCGCGTGGAATAACCGCTGAGGCGCAGATCGATGGCCTTGCCCAGCAAATGCTGGCTGTGTTCGGCCACGCCGTTGGAACGGCGATGCAGCATCGCATTGGTGAGCGGGGACCGATAGCCGGAAATGATTTCAAAGGGCTCGTCGCGATCGGCGAGCACCTGCAGATTCCATAATATGTCGAGCAGTTGCGGATCCATTTGCAGGCAGTCGCCGGTGCGAAAATCCCGCAGCAGGTAGTCGACATCCAGCATGGCGGCGGCGTCATAGTCGCTGCCGTCGAAATACGTGGTCGTGAGGGTTTCCCCCGTGTGCGTATGCACAAACCGCAGTCGTCGCGGCTGAGGCGTGGTGGTCGCCAGGGTGGGCATTGCTGCCAGGGCGCCGGCAGCGGCGCAAAGCGCTCCGGCCCGGCGTAAAAAGCGCCGGCGGCTCTCGCAGCCCAGATCACGTCCACGGTTCATAGGCTTGGTCCTCGGCTCAGCGCCCTCCACACACGGGCAGCATAGCCTAGCGCGCCGCCGCCGTTCCGTGAAGCGGCGCAAGGCCCAGCAAACCCTCCAGCCGCCGGTCGTGTCCATAGACATCGTCAAAAAACTGGATCGGACCGGCTTCGGTGGCCTGCACGGTCGCGTACAGGATCATCACGCGGATGGGCTCCTGCAATTCGACGCGCATGGATTCCGGCCCCTGCATGGCCGCGGCGATGCGCGCGTCGTCCCACGGATCTGCCGCGTTCTTCAGCACGAATGCCGCCAGGGCGCCTGGATCGCTGACGCGGATGCAGCCATGACTGAAGGTGCGGCGCGCGTTCGCGAACAGTTCGTGTGCCGGTGTCGAGTGCATGTACACATTGTGGGGGTTGGGAAAGATGAATTTGACCAATCCGAGGGCATTATCGTTCCCGGGCCGCTGACGCAATCGCGCTTTTCCGGACGCCAACTCATCGATCGCCGCCGCGGTTGGGCTCAAAACCTCGCCCGCATCGCTCTCGCCGCGCACGATGTCCAGATTGTTGCGCTGCAAGTACGCTGCATCGGCGCGCATCTTCGGCAGCATTTCGCGCACCGTGATGCTGCGGGGCACATCCCAGAACGGTCTGAAAATCACGCGCTTCAGGTTCCCGATGAAGATGGGCGTGCGCGTGCGCGGATACGTCTGCCCGACGATCACATCCATTTGCATGATGTCCGCAACGCGATCCGCGAGCGTGCGAAACGCGAACAATCGGAACTGCGGGATGTTGACGATGATGGGCGGCGTCGTAAACGGCGGCAGCCAGCGCCAGCGCTCCAGCGTCAGTTCGATCTGCCGGATTCGCTGCGCCAGAGGAATCGTCAATGCGGCAAAGGTTTGCGGGCCCAGGGATCCGTCTGGCGTCAATCCAAGACGCGTCTGGAAGTTCTGCAATGCGCCCACGAGCGCCGGATCCAAACGCTGCTGCAGTTCCGGGGGCGGCGAAGCACCCACGGGGAGGTCGCCGAGCGCTGTCAATAATCGCCGCAGTTCCGGCGCGCCTTCGTAGATGTCGCCGCCGCGAAGCGTGCGCCGGCCGGCGTCCGGCAACCGGGTCAGGGAAGCGTCCTGCGCAAGCGAGCGATAGCGGGACAGGGCGGTCTTGAGCAGGGCGTAGTGATAAAACGGTGGCTCAATTGCCGCAATCTCGTCATCGACGTGTGGCGCATTGGCGATTCTTCGGACGATGGCAGGAATGTCCAGTGCCGGTCGCGATTCCTGCAGTTCAAAGCCGGCGGCCCGCGGGTCGATGCGGCCAACATGCAAATGCGTGACCAGTCGAATTGCCGCGCGCGACAGCAGGGAGTCGAATTGCGCCCGGTCTTGCGCGGAAGCAGCGCCGCTCGAGAGGCGGTTGCGCTCCGTGGCGATGAGTCCGGCATCGTAGTCGTCGGGCCGCAGGCCCAGAGCGTCCGCCGACTGCAGGATCGTACTCAGCGCGACGGCTTGTTGCGATACGTTGCCCTGAGGGCTCCACAGCAGCGGGGCGCCCGGCACGGCATACAGAGCGTTCAGGTCGTCGGTTTCGGATCCATGCGCCGCGCCTGCGGCAAGAACAAAAACTGCAAGAAAGCATTTGAGCATGTGCCGCCAGACTACGGGCTGGCGATGAGGAAATCGAGAATTATGTGGGCATCGGGATGAACGCATCGAACTGCGTGCGCTACCATGGCCCAACAGTGAGGCGGCGCGGCGGGCTTTCATGCGGATCACCTTTCTCGGCGGCACCGGCACGGTGACCGGATCCAAATATCTGCTCGAAGCGGACGGCCGGCGCGTGCTGGTGGATTGCGGCTTGTTTCAAGGCTACAAGCAACTGCGGCTGCGCAATTGGGCCGCGCTGCCGGTCGCGGCATCTTCCATCGATGCGGTGGTCCTGAGCCACGCTCACCTGGATCACAGCGGCTATCTGCCGCGCCTGGGCGCGCAAGGATTTCGCGGTGCGGTCTACGCCAGCGCCGCAACGCTGGAGCTGTGCAGGATTCTGCTGCCCGACAGCGCGCACTTGCAGGAAGAAGATGCGAAGTTCGCCAACCAGCGCGGATTTTCCAAGCACTCCCCGGCGCTGCCGCTGTACACCCTGGCCGATGTGCAGCGCTGTCTGCAGAGCTTCCGGGCCGTTGAGTTTGGCGCGGCCGTCGAGCCCATTCCGGGACTGCGTGCCTCATTCAGCGCAGCCTCGCATCTGCTCGGCGCGGCCTCAGTGCTGATCGAGCATGCGGGCACCCGCGTGCTGTTCTCCGGCGATCTGGGACGGGATGACGATGTGATCATGCCGCCGCCGGCCGCACCGCCTGCCTGCGACTATCTGGTCATCGAATCCACGTACGGCGATCGCCTGCACCCGGCCGTGGAGGGGGAAGAAGAGTTGCGTAGCGCGTTGCAGGCAGTGATGGCGCGCGGCGGCGTGGCCCTCGTTCCAACCTTCTCCGTGGGCCGCGCGCAGGAGCTGCTGGTGTTCTTGTCGCGTTTGCAGCGCGCAGGGGCGCTTGCGCAGGTGCCGATCTATCTCGACAGCCCCATGGCGATCGAGGCGACTGGGCTGTACGGCCGGCTGCGCTCTGAGCATCGACTGACGGCTGAGCAGTGTGAGGACATGCAGCGCATCGCGCAGTACGTGACCACCTCGCAGCAATCGCGCGAACTCGACGAACGGCCCGGCCCGATGATCATCCTCGCCGCCAGCGGCATGGCTACTGGCGGCCGGGTCATTCATCACCTCAAGCGCTTTGCCGGGGATGCGCGCAATCTGGTGCTGCTGAGCGGATTTCAGGCGGCAGGCACGCGCGGCGCAAGTCTTGCCTCGGGCGCCGACCGGGTGCGCATTCACGGACAGGACGTGGCCGTGCGCGCGCAGGTCCTGCAGCTGCGTTCGCTGTCCGCGCACGCCGATGCCAATCAATTGCTCGCATGGGCGCAGCGACTGCCCACATCGCCGCGGCGTGTTTATGTGACGCATGGCGAGCCCGGCGCCAGTGAGGCGTTGCGGCTGCGTCTCGAGCATGAATTGCAATGGCGCGCGTGCGTTCCGGACTATCGGGACATGGTCGATCTGCCTCGCGAGGACATGCCGCATTGACCCCGCCGCCGGTCGCGGCCAAGGCCGCCACCGGTGGCGGCCTCAGTCCCCGCCGCTTTCAACCAATTGAAAGTCATAGGGTTACAGCGTTGGCACGGCGCTTGCTTTTCTATCCGGCGGGGTGCGCCACGAGGCGCGCCGCCATTCAAGCGAAATTAAAGTCACCCAATCACGGTCCCTTGCAGGTCCCATTCATTTTAGGAGTTTCATGATGAAAACCGCTTTCCTTTCCGCCGCCATCGGCGGCGCCCTCGCTTTGGGCATGATCAGCAGCACGGCGTTTGCGGCGGACGATGCCAAATCCGAGAAATGCTACGGCGTCGCCAAGGCCGCCAAGAACGATTGCGCCGGTGCGGCGCATGCCTGTGCAGGTCAGTCCAAGACCGATGCCAACCCGAAGGAATTCATTTCGGTTCCCAAGGGCACCTGTGAACGTCTGGTCGGCGGCTCGCTCAAGTCCAAGTAATGAGCGCGAGGCTGCCCACCGCGGCGCCTGCCGCAGACTCGATTCCGGCGCGGGCCGGAATCGGTCTGCGGGCCGTTCATCATCAGGCCATTCTGAGTGAAAGGCCTGCGGTGGGCTGGCTCGAAGCGCACAGTGAAAACTATTTTGCCGACGGCGGCGCGCAGATCCAATTCCTGGAAAAGATCCGCTCGCTGTATCCGCTGAGCCTGCATGGCGTGGGACTGTCGCTCGGTTCCACCGATCCGCCGAATGCACAGCACCTGCGCAAGCTGGAACGTCTGATCGCGTGGAGCGAACCGAGCGTGGTGTCGGAGCACCTGTCCTGGTCGTCGATCGACGGCACGTTTCTAAACGACCTGCTGCCGCTACCCTACACCGAAGAGGCGTTGCGGCACATGATCGCGAGAGTCGGCGAACTGCAGGATCGTCTGCGCCGTCAGATTCTGATCGAGAACATTTCCAGCTACCTGCGCTTCAATTTCCAGCAGATGCCGGAGTGGGAGTTTCTCGCGGCGCTGGCTGCGGCATCCGGCTGCGGCCTGCTGGTGGACGTCAACAACGTGTATGTGAGCGCGCACAATCACGGTTTCGATGCGCGGGAGTTCCTGCGTGCGATTCCTGCTCGCCATGTGCAGGAACTGCATCTGGCCGGCCACAGCGTCAACCGCCATGACGGGCGCGAGATCCTCATCGACACGCATTCCACGCCGGTGTGCGAGGAGGTGTGGTCGCTGTTCGATTTCGCGCTGCGCTGCTACGGCCCGCGGCCCACGCTGATCGAATGGGACACCGACATTCCCGCACTCGCGGTGCTTGCCGCCGAAGCGGACAAGGCCGATGGATTCCTGGAGCGCTCCCATGACATCGCTGCGTGATCTGCAGCGTGAATTCTGCGCCGGCATCCTGTCCGGCGACCCCGGGCGCATGCAGCAGTGGGTGGTCGATGCGGGCATCGCCCCCGCACAGCGACTGCAAATCTATCGCAACAACACGCGCGCAGGATTCCTCGCCACCATGCAGGCCAGTTTTCCGGTGATTCAGCGGCTGAGCGGGGAGGACTGGTTTGCTCAATCGGTGCGCGGGTATCAGCGCCTCTTTCCCTCGCAATCGGGCGATCTGCAGTTTGTCGGCGAACGCTACGCCCAGCATCTGCGCGCCGAGCTGGCGGCGACACCGCATGCGTACTTCGAGGATGTCGCGCGGCTGGAGTGGGCCTACCAGGAAGTGCTAACGGCGGCGCCCGGCGCGCCGTTCGATCCTGCCGACCTGCGGGCCATCGACCCGCAGGATCATGAGCGCATCGTGTTCGAACTGCGGCCAGATCTGCGTCTGGTGCAATCGGAGTTTCCGCTGTTGACGATCTGGAAGGCGAATCAGCCCGGCGCCGGTGACGATGTGCAGCCGATTCGATTGGACCAGGGCGGTCAGGCCGTGTTGCTGATTCGCCGTGACGATCATGTCGAATTGCGCGAATGGCCGCCGCTCACGGCTGCACTGCTGCGGCAGATTTCGAATGGCGCGCAGCTGGGCGAGGCGGTTGCGGCCATTGTCGCCGCCTTCCCTGACTTTGATCTGACCCAGAGCTTGAATCATCTATTGGCGGCGCAATGCGTCGCCGCCATCCACATTGCCGAGGCAATCTCATGAATACAAACCTGATCAACCGCACCCTGGTCCTGCTCGAGCGGCTGCTCGATCCCCTGCAGCCCTTGTTCTTGCTGCTGACCCGCTGGTATGTCAGCTGGCAGTTCCTCAAATCCGGATGGATCAAGGTCGCCAGTTGGGACAGCACACTGGCATTGTTTCGCGATGAGTATCATGTGCCGCTGCTGCCGCCGGTGGCTGCCGCCGTTACCGGTGCATTCGGGGAACTGTTCTTTCCCGTGCTGCTCGTGCTGGGCATCGGCGGACGCATCGGTCCGCTCGGGCTGTTCGCCGTGAACCTCATGGCAGTCGTGTCGTATTCGCAGGTGCTGCTGGCCGAAGGCTTCGAGGCGGCATTGGCGCAGCATGTGTTGTGGGGATTCATGCTGGCATTGCTGGCAGTATTCGGCAATGGATCCTGGTCGCTGGATCGGTTGCTCGGAATTCCACGCCGCTAGATAATGGCCGCGGCTGGTGGCCGTATGGCAGAGTCATCGCATTCATGACAGGCAAAGCACCGCAGGATTTGGACTCTCCCGCGCTCAGCGCGCAGGATACGCGCGCCCTGCAGATCGTCGTTGAGGGCACGGCGAGTTCCACGGGCGATGAATATTTTCGAACGCTGGTCCAGTATCTGGCGCAGGTCGTTGGCGCGCGCCATGCCTTCGTCACTGAGTTCATCTCACCTCACCAAATCCGCACCATCGCCTATTGGTCCAACGGCGGGATCATTCCGAATTATCAATTCGATCTGCGCGGCACACCCTGCCAGGACGTGATCGAGGGCGGCTTTTGCTTTTATCCAACCGGTCTTCCCGCCAGTTTTCCGACCGGGCACGATGGCATGGACAGCTATCTCGGCGTCCCGCTCAAGACGCGCGCGGGCGAGGTCATGGGGCATCTTGCCGTGTTCGATGAAGCGCCGCTGCCCAATGACCCGCGCCGTCTGGCGTTGTTCCGGATATTCGCAGCGCGTGCCACGGCCGAGCTGGAGCGTATCCGCATGGATCAGCAGATCCGCGACAACGAATTGCGCTTGCGCGACCTGTTCGACGAAGCGCCCATCGCGTACGTGCACGAAGGGCTGGACACGCATTTCATCCGCGCCAACCACGCAGCGCGACGGATCCTTGGCATCAGCGAGGAAGAGGTGAGGGAATTGCGCGGCGCCACGTTGGTGCCCGATACGCCGGAGGCGAAACGGCGGCTGCGCGAAGCGTTCGAATCTGTCGGCAAGGGCACCGACACCAGCGGCGTGATTCTGGAGCTGCGACGCAAGGACAACGGCAAACCGATCTGGGTCCAGTGGTGGTCCAAGCCCGATCCGGGCGGCACCTATACGCGCACCATGTTTGTGGACATCACCCAGCGCGTTCTGATGGAGCAGGAGCAGGAGAAGCTGCAGGCGCAAAACGTCTATTTGCAGGAAGAGATCAAGTCGGTACACAATTTTGAAGAGATCATTGGCGCCAGCGCAGGCCTCCTCAAGGTGCTGGACAAGGTCAAACGGGTCGCGCCGACCGACGCTTCCGTGCTGATCACAGGCGAGTCCGGCACCGGCAAGGAACTGATTGCACGCGCGATTCATTCGGGCGGCAGCCGGGCCGACAAGCCCTTCATCAAGATAAATTGCGCGGCGTTGCCCACTTCGCTGGTGGAGAGCGAACTTTTCGGGCATGAACGCGGCGCCTTCAGCGGCGCCATCCAGCGCCGCATCGGCCGCTTCGAGCTTGCGAATACGGGCACGATCTTTCTGGATGAGATCGGTGAGGTGCCGATGGACGTGCAGGTGAAGCTGCTGCGGGTGCTGCAAGAGCACGAATTCGAGCGCATAGGCAGCAATCAGACCATCCGCACCGACGTGCGCATCATCGCGGCCACCAATCGCGACCTGCAAAAATCGATTCGCGATGGCGCCTTCCGCGCCGACCTCTTCTACCGGCTCAACGTGTTCCCGGTCCATCTGCCGCCCCTGCGAGAGCGACGGGAGGACATCGCGCTGTTGGTGCAGTTCTTCGTGCAGAAGTATGCCGGCCGTATCGGCCGGCGCATCGAGTGCATCGATGCACAAACCATGCAGCGGCTGCTGCAGTACGCCTGGCCGGGCAATATCCGTGAACTCGAAAACATCATCGAGCGGGCGTTGATTCTGTCGAGCGGCTCGGTGCTGGAATTCGATGCCGACGTGTTGGGCATCGGGCTGGCAACCTCGTTGACGGACCTCGTGCCGTCCGCGCATGGTACTCAAGTGCATGCCGGCGCGCCGGACGGCGAGAACGCCGGCGGCGGCGATTTGAATGCCGTGCAGCGCGGACACATCGTGGCCATGCTGCGCGACACCAACTGGGTCATCGAAGGCCAGCGTGGCGCAGCGAGTCGTCTGGGCTTAAAACCGGGTACGCTGCGCCATCGGATGAAGAAACTGGGGATCGCCCGCGGCGCGGAGTGAGTTGGCGCAGAACTTGCAGTTCATTCCCATGGCGGAATGTCCCGCCTGAGAGTGGGCTCCTACCGGCAACCGCCATCATGCTTCGAATCACCCATGCGGCCGCTCTTCCGCTGACCACCATTCACCTCGAAGGCAAGCTGCTGCAGCCGTGGCTCGCCGAAGTGCGCACGAACGTGAGTGAGGCTCGCCAACAGGGTTTGGTACGGCTGAATCTCGCGCAACTTCAGTTTGCCGACGAATCCGGTCTGCAATTGCTGCGCGCGCTGCAGCAGGATGGCGTTGAGCTTGGCAACGTGCCTGGGCTCATCGCGGGCTTGCTCGCCTCCTCGGCCAGATAGCGGCGCAGGCCTCAACCTCCCCACCACACGTGATGGCGCCGCGGCGGGCAGTAGCGGAGCGGCTCGCGAGCCTGACCTGGTCGGGGCCGCCGCATGCGCGATGAGAACGAAAATCGCTGCATTTTCTCTAATTTTTTCAGTCTCCGCACACTTGGCACGGCGGTTGCTTTATCCCCTGGGTCCAACAAACCAACGGAGTGATTGACATGTATTCATCCAAGAATCTGATTCGAACGGCAATGACCAGCGTGCTGGCGCTCGGCGCCGTCTCATTCGCAGTCTCGGCGCTTGCGGCCGATGAGCATGCGGGCGAGGAGCAATGCGCCGGCGTGATCAAGGCGGGCAAGAACGATTGCGCCACCGCGACCAATGCCTGCCACGGGCATGTGACGACGGATGCCAATGCAATGGCTTGGATTTACCTTCCCAAGGGCACCTGCGATCGCATCGCAGGCGCGCATCTGGTGAAGGTCAAAGATCCGACGCCGCAGAAGCAGTAATGCCGGCGGCTATTTTCTCATCGGCACACCGGATGGCGGCATTTGCCGCCATCCGGCCCAGGGGGTAGACAGTGAATAACGACACGAACATTTGGGCCTTGGTCCTGGCGGCGGGCGAGGGCAGCCGGCTCAGGGGATTGACCACGACGGCCTGCGGCGTGGCGGTCCCGAAGCAATTCTGCTCGCTGCGCGGCGGCTCTTCTCTGCTGCAAGAAGCATTGCAGCGCGCGCGCGCGGTCGCGCGGCCTGAGCGCATCTGCAGCATCGTGGCCGCTCAGCATGGTACCTGGTGGGCGGGCGCCCTCGATGCCCTGCCCGAGCACAATGTCATCGTGCAGCCTGAGAATCGCGGCACCGCGCATGGAATTCTCCTGCCGCTGCTGCACATTGCCGCGCGCGATCCGCATGCCACGGTGGTTCTGTTGCCGGCCGATCATCACGTCCGCGACGAGGCGGTGCTGGCCGGGTCTCTGCGCCGCGCCGCCGGCCTCGCGGCCGCGGATCCAAATACGATGATTCTGCTGGGGATCGAACCTGACGCGCCCGACACCGAACTGGGGTACATCCTGCCGCAGGAACTGGCGGGCGAAGAAGTGCCTGCGGTGCTGCAGTTCATCGAAAAGCCAGCGCCTTCGAGCGCGCGTGCGCTGCTTCGCGGCGGCGCGTTGTGGAATGCATTCATCATTGCCGCATCGGTCCGCGCCTTTCTGGCGCTGTATCAAGAGCGGATCGGCGATACGCTGAATCGGATGCGCGAAGCCGTGCGCGTGGATCGAGAACGGACGAGGCGTCCGCTCGCGACCACCGAGCTGTATCGAGCACTTGAGACGCTGGACTTCTCGCGCCACGTGCTCGAAGGGCGAACACAAAATTTGCGGGTCCTGCGCGTACCGGAATGCGGCTGGACCGATCTTGGAACGCCGCAGCGGGTGGCGGCGACGCTACAGGCAATGCCGACCCCGCCCAACCTGGGTGATGATTGGGAAGGTCCTGGAACGGGTCTGAGTCTGGCCGCCCAGCATTGGCGGTTGTCGGTGGCGCGCAGCGGAGCCTCGCAGGGAGTCATGGCATGAAGACTTGCGCACTGTCGCTGATCCTTCTATTGGCCAATGGCGCAGCCTCAGCCGCTCCACCTGCGGAAATTCTCTCGCGTTCCACGCTGAGCGCCGAGGGCGCCAAGGCCATTGCCGCGCAGGCTCTGGCCTATGCGCGCGAGCATTCAGCGCCCGGTGCGGCGGTCGCAGTCGTCGATGCCGGCGGGGTACTGCTGTATCTGGAACGGCTCGATGGCACATTTCAAAACGCGTCGTCGATTTCCATCGGCAAGGCGCGCACCGCGGTGTTGTTCGGCAAACCGACCCGTGTGTTCGAAGACGCCGTCAACAAGGGCCGCTACGCCATGCTGGCAGTGCCCGAGGTGGCGCCATTCACGCCGCTGATGGGCGGAGTTCCCGTCGAAGTCGCCGGCCAGATCATCGGCGCCGTCGGCGTCAGCGGCGCGGCCAGCGCCGCGCAGGACGATGAGATCGCCAGCAATGCCGCGGCCGCATTCCAACAGCGGCAGGCCGAGCTGAGTGCGCGCGTGCAGCACCTGAGCGGGGCGCGGGTTGCAAAGGCGTTTCGCGAGGATGCCAACCTGATCAGCGACCCGGCGTTCCAGGTCAACGCCAGCCGCCGCGACGCAGCGGGCGAGGCCGAGGTCCATTTGCGTGACACAGACATCTTCTATGTGCTCGCAGGATCGGCGCAACTAATTGTCGGGGGCGAGCTCATCACGCCGCGCAACCTCTCCGCAAGCGAAGTGCGCGGCGCGCAGATTCAAGGCGGGGAAACGATGCAGTTGGCCAAAGGGGATGTCGTGAGCATTCCGCGCGGCGTGCCGCACTGGTTCAAGCAAGTGAGCGCCCCTTTTGAATACTACGTCGTGAAATCAACGGCGCCTTGAGGCGCGCACTGCGGCGAGTAAACGGAGCACCGATCATGGGATACAAGAGGACTTTGTGGGCGCTGATGGCGCTGATCGGCATGCCGCTGGCGCAAGCGACCGAGCGTTCGCCGGCGGCCAGCATCGATCTGATGACGCCTGCCGGCGCCACGCTGGTGCAGGGAGTGTGGCGCTACGCCGATGTGGACCTGGTCAACGTCACTCACCGGAGGCCCGACGCCTCCGGCCAGCCGACCGGGGCGCCGGTGGCGACCTGGGACATCCGGCCGCGCGCCGGGGCGCGCGAGTTCGACGACTCCGCATGGCAGCGTCTGGATGCTGCATCGCTGACTCAGCGCCGCGGCAATGGCCGCATCAGCTTTGCGTGGTACCGGATCTCGATCACCGTCCCGCAGCGCGTCGGGGAATTCGATCCACGCGGGTCAAGCATCGAATTCGAAACCTCCGTCGATGACTACGCCGAAGTGTGGGTGAATGGCGAATTGCCGCGTGCCGCGGCGCAAAGCGGCGGATCGGTGATCCAGGGGTGGAATGCGCTGAACCGCCTGATCGTGGGCCGTGATGTGAAGCCGGGGCAGAAAATTCAGCTGGCCGTGTTCGGCATCAACGGTCCGCTGTCGGATCCGCCGGCGAATTTCATCTGGATGCGGCACGCGCGCCTGAACTTCTACCCAGCTACAGCCGCAGATGCGTTGCCGGCCGCAGTGCCACCGCAGGAAGTCAACGTGCAGGTGCTGCGGCTGGACCCTGCGCTCGATGACATCGTTCCGTCCAACCCGAAAATATTCAAGCTGGCCGAAGGGTTCCAATTCACCGAAGGACCAGTCTGGATTGCCGAGCAGCAGCGCTTGCTGTTCAGCGATCCGAATGCCAACCGAATCTATTCCTATGATCCGGCCGCTGCGGCGCTGTCGGTGTATCGGGAAAAAAGCGGTTATGAGGGCGATGATATCGGCGAGTACGGACAGCCCGGCTCGAACGGATTGACGCTGGACCCGCGTCATCGGCTCACCATCAATCAGCACGGCAACCGCCGGGTCGTCCGCCTCGAACCCAACGGCGAGCTGCGAGTGCTTGCGGATCGCTTCCGCGGCAAGCGGCTGAATAGTCCGAACGATCTGGTCTACAAATCCGACGGCGCGGTGTATTTCACCGATCCGCCTTTCGGGCTGCCGCGATTCTTCGACGATCCGCGCAAGGAGCTCGGCTTCAGCGGTGTGTACCGGGCCAAGGACGGCCGGGTGACGCTGCTGAGCGATGAACTGACCGGACCGAATGGCATCGCCTTTTCCCCCGATGAGCGTCACCTGTACGTGGATGACTGGGATGCAAAGCGCAAGGTCGTGCTTCGATTTCCGGTACAGCGCGACGGCACACTGGGCAAGAGCGAGGTGTTTGCCGATATGACCTCGGAGCTGCCCGGGGAGGCGGCGCTCGATGGCATCAAGGTGGACTTGCGTGGCAACGTGTATGTGGCTGCTCCGGACGGCGTGCGCATTTACTCGCCGGCGGGCACACATCTGGGAACCATCGTGGCGCCACGCACCGTGCACAATTTCGCCTGGGGCGGGGCTGATGCGCGCTCGCTGTATCTGTGCGCGCACGACCGGCTCTATCGGATCGAGCTGCTGCAGGCCGGAGTGCGGCCATGATGATCGGGCGGGATTCTCTGGGCAGCTTCGAAGAAGTGCGGCAGCGCGAATGGCTGGTGACGAATGGCATCGGCGGCTTCGCATCCGGAACGGTCGGTCTGGTCAACACGCGCCGTTATCACGGCCTGCTTGTCGCCTCGCTGCGGCCGCCGGTCGAGCGCACCGTGATGGTGTCGAAGCTCGATCTCGTTGTGCGCTATGCCGGTGTGTCGACGCGGCTTGCCACGAATGAGTACGCCGACGGCACCATCGATCCGCACGGCTTCTGCCATCTGGATTCATTCCGTCTGGACGGATCGATCCCGGTGTGGACCTGGGTCATCGGCGATGCCCTGCTCGAACAACGCATCTGGATGGCACACGGCCTCAACACCACCTATGTGGCATTCACCTTGATGCGCGCCGGCGCGCCGCTCGTCATTCACGCGCAGCCGCTGTGCGCCTATCGTGACTATCACGCCCATCATCGCGGGCTGTACGACATGGATGTTCAGTCCGTGGATCACGGCGTTCAGATCATTGCGTATCCGGGCGCGCGGCCTTACCGGCTGATGCAGGAATCCGGCGACTGCTCCTTGAGTCCGCAGTGGCATTGGAATTTCAAACACCGGGTGGAGTCCGAACGCGGCCTGGATGATGTCGAGGATTTGTTCAGCCCCGCTCTTCTGCGCCTGGAATTGAATCCGGGCGACAGCACGGCGGTGGTGATGACGGCCGAAGCGGGGCCACCGTCAGACTCGGCTCGCGCCCTGCAGCAGGAGCGTCTGCGACAGCGACGCCTGCTGCCGACGGCGCCCGCGCCGCAGTGGATCGGTCAGCTGCACCTCGCCGCGGATCAGTTCATCGTGGAACGCCGCGACGCGGCTGGCAACCTGCTGGGACAAACCATCATCGCCGGCTATCCCTGGTTCAGCGATTGGGGTCGCGACACCATGATCGCCCTGCCTGGGCTCACATTGGCCACCGGGCGCCATGACATTGCGGCCAGCATCCTGCGTACTTTTGCCCGCTTCGTCAGTGAAGGCATGCTGCCGAACCGGTTCCCGGATGCCGGCGATGCGCCGGAGTACAACACCGTCGACGCGACGCTGTGGTTCTTCGTTGCCATCGATGAGTATCTGCGCAAGACCGGCGATGCGCAGCTGCGCGCCGAGCTGTATCCGGTGCTGCAGATCATTCTCCAGGCCCATGTGCGCGGCACGCGTTATGGCATCAAGGCCGATGCCGGCGACGGACTGCTGTTCGCAGGTCAGCCCGGAGTGCAGCTGACCTGGATGGATGCCAAGGTGGGTGAGTGGGTGGTGACGCCGCGCATCGGCAAGTGCGTGGAGATCAATGCGCTGTGGTTCAACGCCTGGATGATCATGTCGCGCCTTGCCGAACAGCAGCAGGATGCGCCGGCCGCGGCCGACTACGCCGCACAGGCGGCGCGCATCCGGCGCAGTTTCAACGACCGATTCTGGTTTGATGCGGGCGGCCATCTCTACGACGTCGTCGACGGGCCCGACGGTGCGGACGCCAGTCTGCGCCCCAACCAGTTGTTTGCGGTCAGTCTGCGTTACACGCTGCTCGATATCGAGCGCGCGCGCAGCGTTGTCGATGTCTGTTCGTCGCAGCTATGGACGCCGGTAGGCATGCGCAGCCTGTCGCCGGCCGATCCGCGCTACGTCCCCGGCTATCACGGCGGTCCATGGGAGCGCGACGGCGCCTATCACCAGGGCACGGTATGGAGCTGGCTGCTCGGTCCGTTCGCCACGGCGCATCTGCGCGCCTACGGCAATGCCGATCAGGCGCGGGCGCGCCTGTCGGGAATGGCCGCGCATTTGCGCGGCGGGTGCGTGGGGCAGATCAGCGAAATCTTCGATGCAGAAGCGCCCTTCGCGCCGCGCGGCTGTTTCGCGCAGGCCTGGGGTGTGGCGGAAATCTTGAGAGCTTGGAGTGATATCAATGAATGCGAACTTGAAGCCGGCAACGGCGCGCAGAAGCAGTAAGCCCGTGGCCAAGGAACGAGCGCGTCTCGCGCAGTGCACGGCGAAGGCGCCTGCCTGGAAGCTGTGGGGTCCCTACCTCAGCGAGCGTCAGTGGGGGACGGTGCGCGAGGACTACAGTCCGCACGGCAATGCCTGGGATTACTTCCCGCACGATCACGCTCGCAGCCGCGCGTATCGCTGGGGCGAGGACGGCCTGATGGGGTTTTCGGATACGCAGCAGCGGCTGTGCCTGTCGGTCGCGCTGTGGAACGGCCGCGATCCCATCCTCAAGGAGCGGCTCTTCGGCCTGACCAACAGCGAGGGCAATCATGGCGAGGACGTCAAGGAGCTTTACTACTATCTGGATGCGACGCCTGCGCATTCTTATCTGAAGATGCTCTACAAGTATCCGCAGCGGGAGTATCCGTATGCGGATCTGGTGCACGAGAACCGGCGCCGCGGCATCCAGCAGCCAGAGTACGAACTGCTCGATGCCGGTGCGTTCGAGGACAACCGCTACTTCGACGTGTTCGTCGAATACGCGCAAGCCCAGCCCGAGGACATTCTCATGCGCATCACCGTGCACAATCGCGGCCCCGAGGCTGCCGCGTTGCAGGTGTTGCCGCAATTGAGTTTTCGCAATACCTGGAGCTGGAAGCACGATCAGCCCAGACCGCTGATGCAATTGAGCGATGGTCACGTGCTGCTCGAGCACCCGGAACTGGGTGAGTTTCACGCCTATGCGGACGGTGTGCCGCAATGGCTGTTCACCGACAATGAAACCAATACCAGGCGGCTGTACGGCGCCCCGGCCGAGGGCCACTTCAAGGACGCCTTCCACGACTACGTGATCCATGCTCAAGAGCACGCGGTGAATCCGCTGCAGCGTGGTACGAAGGCCGCGGCGCGCTTCGCGGTGGATGTTCCTGCCGGCGGTGAGGTCAGCTTCAAACTGCGGCTGAGCAAGATGCCGCAATCCAAACCGTTTGATTCATTCGATGCACTGTTCGCGCAACGGCTGCAGGAAGCCGACGCATTCTATGCCGATATCCAATGCGATATCGCCGATGCGGATGCACGGCTGGTCCAGCGCCAGGCGTTCGCCGGCATGATCTGGAGCAAGCAATTCTTCTATTTCGACATTCCGGAGTGGATCAAGGGCGACCCCGCGCAATTGCCGCCGCCGGCGCAGCGTCGCCATGGGCGCAACCGCGAGTGGATGCATCTGAACAATGCCGATGTCATTTCAATGCCCGACAAGTGGGAATATCCGTGGTATGCCGCCTGGGACCTGGCCTTTCATACGCTGTCGCTGGCGATCGTGGATTCTGAATTCGCCAAGGAGCAGCTGCTGCTGCTGACGCGTGAATGGTACATGCACCCCAATGGGCAGATGCCTGCCTATGAATGGGCCTTCGGCGATGTGAACCCGCCGGTGCACGCCTGGGCCACGTGGCGGGTGTTTCAGATGGACCGCAAACAACGCGGCGGCGCCGGTGACCTGGTGTTCCTGGAGTCGGTGTTCCACAAGCTGATGCTGAATTTCACCTGGTGGGTGAACCGCAAGGACGCCGAGGGCCGGAATGTGTTTCAAGGCGGTTTTCTCGGCCTGGACAACATCGGAGTCTTTGACCGCAGCGCGCAGCTGCCCACCGGCGGCCACATCGATCAGGCCGACGGCACCAGCTGGATGGCGATGTATGCGCTGAATCTCATGCGCATCGCGCTCGAGCTGGCGCAGCACAACCATGTCTACGAGGACATCGCCACCAAGTTTCTCGAACACTTTCTGCAGATCGCCGAAGCCATGAACAACCTGGGCGAGGCCGGCATCGGTCTGTGGGACGAGCAGGATAAATTCTTCTACGACGTGCTGCACCTGCCCGACGGCGGCATGATTCCGCTGAAGGTGCGCTCCATGGTCGGGTTGATCCCGCTGTTCGCGGTGGAGACGCTGGAGCCGGAACTGCTGGACAAGGTGCCGGAATTCAAGCGCCGGCTGGAGTGGTTCTTGAAGTACCGTCCGGATCTCGCCGCGCTCGTGTCGCATTGGAATGAGGAGGGCCGCGGTCATCGGCGATTGCTTTCGCTGCTGCGGGGCCATCGCATGAAGCGGCTGCTGGCGCGCATGCTGGACGAAACCGAGTTCCTTTCCGAGTTCGGCATTCGCGCGATCTCCAAGCATCATGAGCACAACCCGTATGTGTTCAACGTCGATGGCAGCGACCTGTCGGTGCGCTATCTTCCGGCGGAGTCGGACTCAGGATTGTTCGGCGGCAACTCCAACTGGCGCGGGCCGATCTGGTTTCCCGTCAACTATCTGCTGATCGAATCGCTGCAGAAGTTTCATCACTACTACGGAGATGACTTTCGCATCGAGTGTCCCACAGGCTCCGGCAACCTGGTATCCATCGATGCGGCCGCCGCTGAAATCGCACGGCGTCTGACACGGATCTTCCTGAAAGACGAGAACGGCCGCCGTCCGGTGTTCGGACAGCATCCGCGGCTGCAGGACGATCCGCATTTCCGCGACCACGTGCTGTTCTACGAGTACTTTCACGGCGACACCGGCCGCGGTGTCGGCGCTTCGCATCAAACCGGCTGGACCGGCCTCGTGGCCAAGCTTCTCCAGCCTCGTCAACACAACAAGGAATGATCATGGAGAATTCAATGCATCCCGCGCACCTGCCCCGGCCTGTCATGCCGCAGGTGCCGCCGCAGCAGCTGCTGCTGGGGCAGAAGGCCATCGTCACCGGCGCCAGTTCAGGCATCGGCCGCGCGATCGCGCTGGCGCTTGGCCAGGCCGGCGCCGACGTGGTCGTCAACTATGTCGCAGGCGAAGACAAGGCCGAACAGGTATGCGAGGAGATCCGCCGCTGCGGGGTGCGTGCCATGGCCGTGCGCGCCGATGTGTCTGACGAAGGGCAGGTCCGGGAAATGTTCGCGCGCATGATCCGCCAGTTCGGCACGGTCGATGTGCTGGTGAACAACGCCGGGCTGCAGCAGGACGCGGCGTTCGAGGATTTGACGCTGGCGCAGTGGAACAAGGTCATCGGCATCAACCTGACCGGGCAATTCCTGTGCGCGCGCGAAGCGGTGCGGGAATTTAAGCGCCGCGGCGTGACGCCCGAGGTGTCCTGCTCCGCCGGCAAAATTTTGTGCATCAGCTCGGTTCACGAGGTGATTCCGTGGGCGGGCCACGTCAACTACGCCGCCTCCAAGGGCGGTGTCATGCTGATGATGAAAAGCCTGGCGCAGGAAGTTGCGCCGTATCGCATCCGCGTCAACAGCATCTGCCCCGGCGCGATCCGCACCCCCATCAACATGGAAGCCTGGGGCACACCCGAGGCGTACCGTGAACTGTTGAAGCTGATTCCGTACAAGCGCATCGGCGAGGCGGATGAGATCGGCCGTGCGGCGGTGTGGCTCGCATCGGATTACGCTGACTACGTTCACGGCATCAGTCTGTTCGTCGACGGCGGCATGACCTTGTATCCTGGCTTCGAGACCGGGGGATGAGCGAGCAGGGTGGCAGCGGGATGCGCGCCGCATTGCGGGCTCATTGGCCGGAGTATCTCATCGAGGCCTGGGCATTGGGCATGTTCATGATCTCGGCCGGCGTCTTCTCCACGCTGCTGGAGCATCCGGACTCACCGCTGCACAGGCTCATTGCGGATGGCGGTGTGCGTCGCGCGCTGATCGGCGTTGCCATGGGGTTGACGGCCATCGCGTTGATCTATTCCCCCTGGGGTCAGCGCTCCGGTGCGCATATGAATCCATCGGTGACGCTGACCTTCTGGCGTCTGGGGAAGGTGAGCGGATGGGATGCGGTGTTTTATTGCCTCGCGCAATTCGCCGGCGGTGTCTGCGGCGTGCTGATCGTGACGGCATGGTTCAACGAAGCATTTACGTCACCGCCGGTCAGTTACATTGCCACGGTGCCGGGCGCAGCCGGCGTTGGCATTGCATTCGCCGCGGAGTTTGCGATTTCGGCGCTGCTCATGGCGGTGGTGCTGCGGGTTTCCAATTCTCCCCGCCATGCCAGATTCACCGGGCTCTGGGCCGGTGCGCTGGTGGCGCTGTACATCACTTTCGAAGCGCCGCTGTCGGGCATGAGCATGAATCCTGCGCGTTCGTTCGCATCGGCGCTGCCGGGCGGCATCTGGACGCACTTCTGGATTTACCTGACCGCTCCGCTGCTGGGCATGCAATTCGCTGCCGCGTGGTATCGGCGCGGACTGCGCCGTGTCGCGTGCGCCAAGCTCATGCATTCGTCGACGCGGCGCTGCATTCACTGCGGATATGTTCCGTGAAGGGGTCTCCATGTTGAAGCCGTGCGATGTGCTCATTATCGGATCCGGCGCCGGCGGCTCGGCCGCCGCCCATCATCTGGTGCGCGCCGGGCTGCGGGTTGCGCTGGTGGAGAAGGGACTGGAACTGCCGCGCGATGCCCGAACCCTGGATGTGCAGCAGGTCGTGCACGAAGGCCGTTTCAAAAGCGCTGAAACCTGGCTTGACGGACGCGGCAAGCGGTTCGCACCGGAGGAGTATTTCAATCTCGGCGGCAAGACCAAGTGGTACGGCGCCGCTTTGTTGCGGTATGACGCACGAGAGTTTCTCAGCGACGCTGAGCACCAATGCCCGGCATGGCCCATCCAGGATCAGGATCTGACCGCGTACTACGCGCAAGCCGAGCAGATGCTGGGGGTGCGGGAATTCGAATGTGAGCCGGATCTTTCGAGGATTTCACGGCGGCTGACCCGGACCTCTCCGGCGTGGCGCACCGAGGCCCTGCCGCTGGGGTTGTCGCCGCGCATTGCGGACAATGCCGTCGAGGCACGGCATTTCGACGGCTTTGCATCGCCTGCGGGATTGAAGTCCGATGCCGAGACCGTGTTCTTGAACCCCATCCGGCAGTCGCCAAACTTCGAGCTTCTCACCGGTTCAACCGTGACCGACCTGGTCGCGCAGTCCGGCGATGCGACGGCCATTGAAGGCGTGCGCCTTGCCGATGGCCGGGTGTTGCGCGCGCGCGTGGTACTGCTCGCCGCCGGTGCCTTGCATTCCCCGAGGTTGCTGCAGCGGTACATCGAGTCGGCCGGACTGACGGCACGCCTGCCTTGTTACCCGAACGTGGGCCGCAATTTGAAAATGCATCTGCTCACCGCGATGGTGGCGGTTTCACCGAGGCGCATGAGCGATGCGATACGCAAGACCCGTCTGTTTCTCAGCACGGAGCTGCCGCACAGCAGCGTACAGCCGCTGGGTTTCGACGGTGAATTGATCGGCACGCTGATTCCAAAGATCATACCCCGCTGGCTGGCGCGACAGATCGGCAATCGATCCTATGGGTTCTTTCTGCAGACCGAAGATGGTGCGCATCGGGACAATTGCGTGCGCGCCGCCTCCGCGGCCTCCGCCGGATTGCCGGTGCTCGATTACGACGCGGCACGCACACCGGCGGCCCTGGCGGAGCACGAGCAACTCGTGCGCCGCTTCCGCAGCGCCTTGCTGCGCACCGGCATGATGGCCTTCGCCGAGCGCATCGGTCCGGCAGGCACCGCCCATGTCAGCGGCACGCTGACGGCGGGCGCGAACCCGGCCAGCTCAGTGGTCGATGGCGATGGTCAGGTCCATGGATTGCAATCTCTCTATGTGGTCGACGGCAGCGTGCTGCCCCGGTCCAGCCGCGTGAACCCATCGCTGACCATTTATGCCTGGAGTTTGCGCATAGCCCAGGCGTTGTCATCGCGATTGAGCCAAACCACCAATGCCATCCGGAGTGCGTCGACATGAGACAGCACCATCTTCTGCGCGACGCGCTGCTGCTATCGCTGGGTTTGCTTGCCCACGGCGCGGCAATCGCGGCACCGCATGCCGTGGTCCAATCCATCGATGCGGTGTCGGTGACCGTGGCGGACGCTGATCGCAGCGTGGCGTTCTATCGGGACGTGCTGGGGTTCGCTGTTGTGGCGGATACGGAAAACGCCGGCGAGCGGATCGAGCATTTGTACGGCGTTTTCGGCACGCGCGTGCGCGTCGTTTCATTGAAGCTGGGACAGGAGAGCCTGCGGCTGGAGCAGTTCATCGCGCCGCGCGGCAGGCCGCTGCCGCCGGATGCGCAGAGCAACGACGGTTCGTTTCAGCATGTGGCCATCATTGTGTCGGATATGGACCGCGCGTATGCCTGGTTGCGCGAGCACAAGGTCGAGCATGCCTCCACCGCTCCGCAGCTGTTGCCGCAATGGAATGCGGCCGCCGGCGGCATCGCCGCCTTCTATTTTCGCGATCCTGACGGGCATAACCTCGAAGTGCTGCATTTTCCCCAGGGCAAGGGCGATCCCAAATGGCAGGTGGCGGACGGGCATCTGTTCCTGGGCATCGATCACACGGCCATTGTGGTGCGCGACACCGATGTGAGCCTGCGTTACTACGTGGATGCGCTGGGACTTCGGGTTGCGGGCCACAGCGAGAACTACGGCCCGGAGCAGGAGCGTTTGAACAATGTGTTCGGCGCCCGGCTGCGAATCACGGCCTTGCGCGCCTCATCCGGTCCCGGCGTCGAACTGCTCGAATATCTGGCGCCGCGCACGGGGCGACCCATGCCGCAGGACACCCGAGCCAACGACCTGTGGAGCTGGCGCATCGACATGAGCGCCGATGTGAACGGCGCCGATCAGGCGGTGCGCGCCGGGCACTTCGACTACGTGTCGCCCGGCATCGTGCCTGCCGGCGACACGCTATCGCGCGCGGCGCTGCAGATCCGTGATCCGGATGGTCACGCAGCGGTGCTCGAGGAGCGCTGATCCGAGAGCAGCACCGGCGGCACCTCGGCGCCGGTGATCAGACGGATACCGCCGCCGAAGGTCAGATAGGCCCAGAACCAGTTCATCATGGTGGCAACCCGATTGCGCAGGCCCACCAGAAAACTGACGTGCACCAGACCCCACAGCCACCAGGCCGGCGCGCCCCAGAGTTTGATGAAGCCGAAATCCGCAACCGCGGATTTACGGCCTATGGTGGCCAGACTGCCCAGATGCCGATAGATGAAGGGTCCCGGCGCCGGCCGTCCCGCGAGTGCCGCCATGATCCGCCGCGCCACGTATTGCCCACCTTGTTTCGCCGCCGGCGCAAGACCCGGAACCGCCTGGCCGTTCCACCTCTCGCTCAGGGCGGTGTCGCCGATGGCGAAGACATTGGGCAGGCCGGGCACGCTGAGGTCCGCATTCACCTTGATACGGCCCGCGCCATCCGCGGCCGCACCCAGCCATTGGGCGGCAGGTGATGCCATCACGCCCGCGGCCCACAGCACCGTGCGTGCCGCAATGCGCCGGCCGCTTATCGCGACGCCGTCCGCGTCAATCTGTTCCACGCGGCTGCGCGTCAGCACTTCCACGCCCAGCTTCTCAAGCGATGCCTGCGCGATGGCGGCCAGTTTTTCCGGAAAGGCCGGCAGCAGCCGGGGCGCTGATTGCACCAGAATCACTCGCGCGCTGGCCGGATCGAACTGGCGGAATTCCTTGTCCATGCCGAAGCGCGCCAGTTCGGCGATGGCGCCGGCCAGCTCCACCCCCGTGGGTCCGCCGCCGACGATCAGAAAGGTCAGCAGCGCCGCACGCTCGGCGGCGTCCTCGGCGGCCTCGGCGCGCTCGAAGGCGGTGAGAATCCGCCGGCGGATTTCGGTGGCGTCTTCGATGCGCTTCAAGCCCGGCGCGTAGGGGGCCCATTGGTCCTTGCCGAAATAGCTGTGCGCTGCGCCGGTCGCGATGACGAGGTAGTCGTAGGCGAGCGAGCGCGCACCGATGGCCACACGACGCTGCGCCGTGTCGATCCCCGTGACTGCGCCCAGCAGCACCTGCGTCTGCGGCGCATCGCGAAACAAAGTGCGCACAGGGGCAGCAATGTCGCCCGGCGACAGCGCCGCCGTGGCGACCTGATACAACAAGGGCTGAAACAGATGATGATTGGCGCGGTCCACAATGGTCACCGCGGCGCCGGACTTGCGCAGTGCCGCGGCGCAACTCAGGCCACCGAAGCCTGCGCCGATAATGAGCACGCGGGGCGCCGTCGCACGCGCCCGGGCATCGTCCGCAGATCCGGCACCGGCTTGCCCGGTAAACCAGTGGGATATGAGGCGATCGGCGCTGAGCACGCCGCCGCCGAAACTCACAAACAGGGCGAATATCATCAACAGGTAAGCGCTATCCGACAGACGCGGATCCATCATTGCGCCGATCATGAGCGAAGCGGCCAGGAGCACGCTCACATAGCGCGTCGCCAGGCCCAGCAGCAAGAACACGCCGGCGATCAGTGCAACGCTGCCAGGAACCGATACCGCGGTGGCGAGCGGGAGCCAGAGCGACCATCCGGCTGCTGCCGGTCCGTGCATCGCGGCCGGCTGTACACCCGCCAGCAGCAAGGCTGCGCTCAACCAGATTCGCAACAGCGACAGGTAAACCGGGCCCCCGTGTGTCCGCACCCAGGCGGATGCGCGCACGATGGCGGGCACCAGCGGCAAGGCGCTGTCGGCCAGGCCGCGGCGGACCAGCGCGTCGATGGACAAGGCGCCGGCGCCGTGAATCGCATACCAGCCAAACAAGGCCGACCAGAACAGTTGATTGTCGAAGGGCAGGTACGAAAACTGGATGACCAGCGACAGGATCAGCAGGGGAAGGGCGGCATAGCGCGTCAGGAAGCCGGCCGCCAGCAGGACGGCGCCGATCAGCTCGATGCTGACGCCGGTGTAAGCGGCGGTCACCGGGGTCATCCAGCTCACCGGATATTCGTTGGCGGCCAGATCCAGCGCCGTCTGCCAGTGGGTCAGCTTCAGGACGCCTGAAACGAAAAACAGCTGCGCCAGCCACAAGCGGATGGCCAGGTCGATTTTCGGCCAGGCCAGTTTGGTGAACACCCGGAACAAGAATTCGTGTTTCATGCCTCAATTCCTTTGCATCCCCCATGCCAGGGTGAAATGCTCATTGGGATGCCCCGAACGGCCCGATGGCCCTCGACCGGGCGCGGTGGCCGCCGCCGGCCGTGGGCTGCGCTTGATATCTGCGCGCCGCTGGGCTGCAATGGCCGTACGCAACATACCCCATGCAATCGATCAGAGGGCAGATCCATGAGTGCAGTCCCGAATCCCAGTGAAAAGACCGAGCCGGCTCCCTACGTTCTCCAAACGCGCCACGGGGCGGTGGCCAGGCTGACCTTGAACCGCGGCAACCGATTCAACCCCTTGTCGCTGGACATGATCCGCGCGCTCGATGCCACGCTGCAGGAGATCGCCAAAGACAGCGGCGTGCGGGTCGTGATTCTGGCTGCCGAAGGCAAGGGTTTCTGCGCCGGACACGATCTGAAGGAAATGCGCGCGCATGCCGGAGATCCGGCCTGGCAGCAGGGGCTTTTCACGGCGTGCAATGAACTGATGATCCACATCACCGAGTTGCCGCAGCCGGTCATCGCTCGCGTTCACGGCATCGCGACGGCTGCCGGGTGTCAGCTGGTGTCGATGTGCGATCTGGCCGTGGCGGCCGACACGTCGGCGTTTGCCTTGCCCGGTGCCAACCTCGGCGTGTTCTGTTCCACCCCGGCCGTGGGCGTGGCGCGAAACATCGGCCGCAAGCGCGCCATGGAGATGCTGCTCACCGGCGAGATGTTCAGCGCGCAGGACGCGGCCTCCTGGGGCTTGGTCAATCGCGCGGTTCCCGCCGATCAATTGGACGCCGTGGTGAACCAATACGCTGAACGCATCGCGACACGCAGCCGCCAGGCCATCGCCCTGGGCAAAAAAGCCTTCTACTCCCAGATTGAACTGGGCTTGAAACCGGCCTATGACCTGGCTGGCGGCGCCATGACCTGCAACATGGGCCTTGCCGATGCGACGGAAGGTATCGACTCGTTCTTCGGCAAGCGTGAGCCGCAGTGGCTTTGAGCCGACGGATCAGGGCTTGGGATAGTTCAGCGAGCCCGCCGACACCTGTACGGCGCCATCGGCGATGAGCGCATCGATCAGCCGTTCGATGCTGCCGCCATCGAGCTTCTGGGCGAAATAGGACGTCAGCATCGCGGCCAGCCGCTGCCGTTTACGCGGCAGATTCTTGAGTGGCATTTTACGCAACTGGGTCTTGGCACGCTCCAGATCCGAAACGGCCGCCGGTGCTGGAGAGGCCTTCCTGACCGCCTTGGACTTTGCCGGTGCGGAACGCGGATTGCGCGCGCGCACCGACGCTGCCACCGGCACGGGCGCAATGAACGCATCGCCGATCGCGCCGACGCGACGCACTTTGAAGCCACGCCCGAGCAGGTGTTTGACCAGCGGGTCAAAACCCTTGTCGCGCGATAGGATCACGCACTCCGCGCCGGGCACCGCCTGCAGATACTCGCCCAGATAAAAGGCGATGTGAAAATCCAACGCGTTCTTTCCCTGACCTTCGATGTCGATGGGCACGAAGCGCTCGCCCAGCTTCAGCGCCTCTTTCAAAAAAGCCGTCGGCACGGTGCGCTGAGAGGCGCCGAAGAAGAAGGGCACGGTGACGTCCGCCGGCAGCGCCGACAGGTCGACCTTGGGGACGTTTTCGAAATCCACGAGCAACAGTTTTTTCATTGCGTGGATGATACAGCGTTCTTCACCGGCGAGCGTGAGCCACAACCAGCTGCGCCGCCGCCAGATCCTCCAGCGCATGCCCCACGCTTTTGAACAACGTGATGCTCTGCGCCGAGCCGCGTCCGGCGTGTTTGCCGCGCGCCAGATCCCTCAAGTCGCCGCGGATGTCCGCGGGCAGCAGGCTCCCCGCGTTGAGCGCGTGGAGGATCTCGCCGGCATCGGCCATGGCGCTGGCGCGCATATCGACGAAGACATCCGATCGCTGCAGCGCTGCCGCATCGGCTTCGCGCATGCCTGCCTTGAAGGAACCCACCAGCTCCAGGTGCTGGCCGGCATGCAGCCAGTCGCCCTGAATCAGCGGCTCGGTTGCCAGTGTTGCGCAGCTGATGATGTCCGCCCATTGCGCCGCCGAACGCAGATCGTCGGTGGCCTCAATGCGCGGTCCAAGCCCCGCCAGGTCGTGGACCAGGTCGCGGGCGCGATCGATGGACCGCCCCCAGATACGCACGCTGTCGATGGGGCGAATGTAGCAATGGCTGCGGATCAGATGCGGCGCCAGAGCGCCGCAGCCCACCATCAACAGCTTGCTGCTGTCCGGCCGCGACAAGTAACCCGAGGCCAGTGCGGAGGCCGCGCCGGTTCTGCGCAAGGTGAGTTCGTTGCCATCCAGCACGGCGCACACCGATCCGTCCTCGCCGTCGAACAACACATAGCAGGCATTCACGGCCGGCAATCCGCGGGCGGGATTGTCCGCGAACACGCTGACCAGTTTGACGCCGAACCTGTGCGAGGAGTCCCATGCAGGCATGAGCAGCAGCGTGCGCGCTTCGGAGCCGTTCAACGCATGGTGCGCGCGCGGAGGCGCCTGAGTGTCGCTCCGAAACGCTTCGCGCAGCGCCTCGATGAGTTTGCCGGGCGGCAACGCAGCGGCGACGGCGGCCTGATCGAAGTACTTCATCGGCTGCTGTCTCCCTGCGTTGGACTTTCGGCGCGCATCAGATCACGTTCATCTCGCGCAGCGGCCGGTGCTGCAGCCAGCGATCGTACCCCAGCGCCGCGACGTCGATGCTGCGGTATTCACCGTGTACGATCCACTCCGCCAGAGCGCGTCCGATGGCGGGTGCGTGTTGCAGGCCGTGGCCGGAGAAGCCGCTCGCGAACAGGAAATCGGGGATCGCGGGCGCCGGTCCGATGAAGGGGTTCTGGTCGAACTCATTGTAATCGTAGTGACCCGCCCAGGAGCCGGTGACGCGCACGGATTCGAACGCCGGCACGCGGTGCGCGAGTATCGGCCACAAGAGGTCATCGAACAGACGGTGGTCGACCTCGAAGTCATCCGGGGAGACGTTCGGATCCTCGGGCGGCGTCAGTCCGGCGATGAATCGTTCGCCATCAGCGCGGAACCACAGACCGCTCGGATCGATGACCAGAGGACAGTGCGGGATTCTTGTCGGACACGTGAACACGAACACGCAGCGCTTGCGCGCATGAACCGGCAGGTCCAGGCCGAGCATCGCCGCCACCGGGCGCGAATGGGTGCCGCTGGCGTTGACGAAGTGACCGTACGCGATCCGGCTGCCGTCCTCGAGCAGCGCTGTGCCGGCGCCGTCGTTGGCCCGCGCAAGGCCCGTCACGCGGCTGCGATGATAGGCGACGCCGCGGCGTTCATTCTCCGAGCGCAGGTGCCGCAGCAGCGAATAGCCATCGAACCAGCCTTCACCGGCGTCGGTGTCCGTGCCGACGGCGAGATCTTCCGTATGCAGCCACGGATAGCGGCGTGACAAGTCCGCCCGTTCCAGCAGATTCACGGCCACACCGCATCGCAGTTGCGTCTGCACATTGCCGCGCAGTCCCGTCGCGCCCGCGGTGCCCGCCAGATACAGGTAGGTGGAATCGACCACATCGACGCCGGCGGCACGCAGAAATTGCAGGCCGAACGCCGACAGCGAAATGTTGAGCGGCGTGGAAAACTGCTGCCTGATCGAGCCGGCGGACAAGGTGCTTGCGGCGTGCTGATAGCTCGGGTCGGGTTCGATCACGGTCACGGAAATCCCCGGCCGCTCACGCGTGAGAAAATGCGCGCACGCGCTGCCCACCGCACCGCCGCCGGCGATCAAGACCTCCACGTGGCGCAAGACTGTCTCCCCATCCAGCATTGATCTGAAAATATATTACCAGTACCGTGCGCAACCACATGCATACGCGCGCCGCCATACTCGAGATCTGCGGATTGCCGCGGCCCTACTCGCAATCGCGGCCGCTCGCCATCGCCGAGGTCACGCTCGATCCGCCCGGACCTGGCGAAGTGCTGCTGTCCATGCGAGCTGCCGGGCTTTGTCAATCGGATCTGTCGGTCATCGACGGCGTTCGGCTGCGACCGCTGCCCATGGCGCTCGGCCACGAAGGGGCTGGCGTTGTCGAGGCGCTGGGGGAGGGCGTGCACGATTTGCAGGTCGGCGACCACGTGGTCACCGCATTCGTACCCAGCTGCGGTCATTGCGATCCCTGCGCCATCGGCCGTCCGGCCCTGTGTGAACCGGGCGCGGCCAGCAACAGCGCAGGCACGCTGCTGCATGGCGCTCGCCGTCTGCATCGCGGCGGCCTGGAATTGCATCACCACCTGGGCGTGTCGGCCTTTGCCGAACATGCGGTCGTGGCACGTGAATCGCTGGTGCGCGTCGACGCCTGCCTGCCCTTCGATCAGGCGGCGCTGTTCGGCTGCGCCGTCATCACCGGCGTCGGCGCCGTGGTCAACACGGCACAGATGCGCGCCGGTGCGCGCACCGCCGTGATCGGGCTGGGCGGGGTGGGGCTGGCGGCATTGCTGGGCGCTCGCGCGCTCGATGCCGATGTCCTGATCGCCGTGGATGTTTCCAAGGATAAGCTGCGCCTCGCATTGGAGCTGGGCGCGACGCATGCGTTCGACGCGACGGATGCGGATTGCGCGCAGAAGATTCGCGACGCGACCCGCGGCGGCGTGGACTATGCGTTGGAAATGGCCGGGTCGGTCAAGGCCATGGATCTGGCCTACGCGATCACTCGCCGTGGCGGCACCACCGTGAGCGCCGGATTGTCGCACCCGCTGGCGCAGTTCAGCGTGGCGCACCTGAGCATCGTTGCCGAAGAGCGCACCATCAAGGGCAGCTACCTGGGCAGCTGCGACCCCAAGCGCGACATTCCGCTCTACATCGACTGGTTCCTCGCCGGCCGGCTGCCCGTGGACAAACTGGTGTCGTCGCATCTGCGCCTGGAAGACATCAACGCAGGCTTCGACGCGCTGGCCGATGGCGTCGCCGTCCGGCAAGTCATTTTGTTCAAGTGAATCAGCGCACCGCCTCGATCAATTGATCCAGCGTGCGGTAGAAGCGCTCGCAGAAACCGGCGCCGATGAGCGATTCGATGTGACAATAAGTTGCCTCGATCTGCGGCGCCAGCCGTGCGGCCAGCGCGCGGCTACGCGGCGTCAGCGACACTTTGACGCGGCGCAGGTCGCGGTCCACCCGCGCGCGTCTGATGAATCCCATCTGCTCCATGCGCATGAGCACGCCGGCAAGGCTGGGGCTGGAGATGCGGCACAGTTCGCCGATCTGGCGCGGCTCCAGCGCTCCGGTGTCGATCAGCAGCCGGATGATGCGCCATTGCTGTTCGGTGACGCCGGCGGCGTTCAAGACGGGGCGGAAGTGCGCGATCACGTGCTCGCGGGCCTGCAGCAGCAGCAAGGGAAGATTGCGTCGCGGCAAGGGCGCCGGTTTTCTGCTCATGGCTTGACATGCTCCCACGGCCGCGCCTAAATTACTAATATATTAGTGATCGAGAGCCGCATGCACGACCTTGCGATTGCCTTTGAGGTTCCGCCCTTCCGGCTGTCCGGCGCGGTCTATGGCACGCTGCTCAACCATGCCTCGTCGCTGCAGGCGCTGGGCGATGCAGTGAATCAGCCGCCGTACAAGAAGCCGCCGCAGGCCCCCGTGCTGTACATCAAGCCGCGCAACACGCTGAGCATCGATGGCGCCGCAGTCATCGTGCCGGCCGGCTGCGAGGAGTTGGAGGTGGGCGCCTGCCTTGGGCTCGTCATCGGCCGCAGCGCCTGCCGGGTGAGCCCCGCGCATGCCCTGGATCACCTCGCCGGCTTCGTGATCGTCAACGATGTCAGCGTGCCGCACGACAACTTCTACCGGCCCAGCGTGCGGCTGAAGGCGCGCGATGGGTTCTGCCCGCTGGGCCCGCAGGTCACGCCGCGCGCCGCCGTGGAGAACCCGGACGCGCTGGGCATCCGCATCTTCATCGACGGTTCGTTGAAGGCATCGGCGAACACCTCCGGGCTCATCCGCTCGGTCGCGCAGTTGCTTACTGACGTCACCGAGTTCATGACGCTTGCGCCCGGCGACGTGCTGGCCATGGGCGTGGCCGCACCGGCGCCGCCGGTGCGCGCCGGGCAGCATGTGCGAATCCAGATCGACGGCCTGGGCAGCCTGTCCAATGCCTTCCGGGCGGCAGTCTGATGCGCGCCCGCGTCGCCTATTCCGGCGCCATCCACGAGGCCGTCCCGCAGGTGCTGACCGACGGCAGCGCCGGCATCCGTCTCACCGACGGCCGCGTACTCGCCGAGGATGCCGTGGTGTGGCTGCCGCCTTTCGAGGTGGGGACCATCATCGCATTGGGCTTGAACTACGCGGATCACGCGCGCGAACTGGCCTTCAGCGCGCAGGAAGAGCCGCTGGTGTTTCTCAAGGGGCCCGGCACGCTGATCGGGCACCGCGGCCAGACTCGGCGGCCGCGCGATGCGGCGTTCATGCACTACGAATGTGAGCTCGCCGTGGTCATAGGACGCACCGCCCGGAACGTGACCCGCGAGCAGGCCCTGCAGCACGTGGCCGGTTACTGTATCGCCAACGACTACGCGGTGCGCGACTATCTGGAGAACTGGTACCGGCCCAATCTGCGCACCAAGAATCGCGACGGCGCCACGGTGCTGGGACCCTGGTTCGTCGACGCGGGAGCGATCGCGGAGCCGTCAGCGCTGAATCTGCGCACCTTTGTCGCCGGCAAGCTGACCCAAACGGGTAATACGCGCGATCTGATTTTCGATATTCCCTATTTGATTGCATACTTGAGTTCGTTCATGACCCTGGTGGCGGGCGATGTGATACTGACCGGCACGCCCGAGGGTGTGGTCAATGTGTCGCCGGGCGATGAAGTCGTGTGTGAAATCGACGGGTTGGGTCGGCTGATCAATACCATCGTCGGCGACGATGTGTTCGGCCGCTGAAGGAGTGCCGGGCATGCGGATCGATCATCTCATCAACGGCAGAAGCGTCGCAGGCCGCGACTATTTCGTGAGCGTCAATCCGGCCACGCAAGAGCCGCTGGCCGAGATCGCGCGCGGCGGCGCCGCGGAGGTCGACGCGGCGGTGGCGGCGGCCAAGGCGGCGTTTCCGGGCTGGGCCGCCAGGCCCGCCGCGGAGCGGGCGCGCATCATGCGCAAGCTGGGCGAGTTGATCGCGCAGAACGTGCCGGAAATCTCCGCCACCGAAACCAACGACACGGGCCAGGTCATTTCGCAGACGCGCAAGCAGCTGGTGCCGCGCGCGGCCGATAATTTCAATTTCTTCGCCGAAGTGTGCACACGCACCGATGGCCACACCTATCCCACCGACACGCACCTGAACTACACGCTGTTCCAGCCGGTGGGCGTGTGCGCTCTCATCTCGCCCTGGAATGTGCCGTTCATGACCTCGACCTGGAAGGTGGCGCCGTGCATCGCCTTGGGCAACACCGCCGTGTTGAAAATGAGCGAGCTGTCGCCCATGACGGCGGCGCGGCTGGGCGAGCTTGCTCTGCAGGCCGGCGTGCCCGCAGGCGTCCTCAACATCGTGCACGGCTACGGCGCGGAAGCCGGCGAGCCGCTGTGTGCGCACCCCGATGTGCGCGCCATTTCCTTCACCGGATCCACCGCGACGGGCAACCGCATCGTCAAGGCCGCGGGCATGAAGAAATTCTCCATGGAGCTGGGCGGCAAGAGCCCCTTCGTGGTGTTCGCCGACGCAGATCTGCCGCGCGCGCTGGACGCCGCCGTGTTCATGATCTTCTCCAACAATGGCGAGCGCTGCACGGCCGGCTCGCGCATCCTCGTGCAACGCTCCATCTACGCCGACTTCGTGCAGCGCTTCACCGAACGCGCCGGCAAGATCGTGGTGGGTGATCCCATGGACGAACGTACCGTCATCGGTCCGATGATCTCCCCGCAGCAACTGGCCAAGGTGCGCGGCTACATCGAACTGGGAACAAAGGAGGGCGCCAGTCTGCTGTGCGGCGGAACGGACGCGCCGTCGCTTCCCGCCGCCATGGCCAGGGGCAATTTCGTCAAGGCCACGGTGTTTGCCGACGTCGACAATCGCATGCGCATCGCGCAGGAAGAAATCTTCGGGCCCGTCGCCTGCTTGATTGCCTTCGAGGACGAGGCCGATGCCATCGCCAAGTCCAACGACATCGCCTACGGCCTGTCCAGCTATGTGTGGACCGAGAACATCGGCAAGGCGCATCGCGTTGCGGCCGCCATCGAGGCGGGCATGTGCTTCGTCAACAGCCAGAACGTGCGCGACCTGCGCCAGCCCTTCGGCGGCACCAAGGCCTCCGGCACAGGGCGCGAGGGCGGCGCCTGGAGCTACGAAGTGTTCCTCGAGCCCAAGAATGTGTGCGTGAGTCTGGGCTCGCATCACATCCCGCATTGGGGGGTGTGACCATGAGCCTGTACGGCCTGCAGAAATTTCTCTACGAGCTGAACCGCAACCCGCGCACCCAGACCCGCTACCAGGAGGAGCGAGCCGCGTTGCTGCAGGAGTATCCGTTGGATGAGCAGGAGCGCGCCGCCATCGACAGCGGCGACATCGGCCTCATTTACGTGCTGGGCGCGAATGGCCAGCTGCTCATGCATTTTGCCGCCTTTTTGGGGATGCCCTGGCCGAGCTATATTCAGGCCATGCGCGAGGGTGTCGTCCGATACGGGCCGGTGCGCGCCGGCGTGTACACGATGACCCTGGGGCTGGATGAAAAGGTGGCCGGCGTATGAGTCTGGTATTTGCAGGCATCTGCAGCCATGCGCCGGGCATCACCGGGCGCGCGGAACTGGCCGACCCGGCGCTCAAGGAGTCCTTTCATGCCGCGTTCCGGCACATGGGCGATCAACTGCACGCGGCGCGGCCCGATGCGTTGATCGTCGTCGGCGCGGAACACTTCGGCAATTTCTTCATGAACAACATGCCGGCGTTCGCCATCGGCATGTCGGATCAATACGAAGGTCCCATCGAGGACCCGGCCTGGTTGAAGATCGAACGGCGCAGCATCGCGGGCAATGCCGCCTTGTCCAAGCGCCTCATCGTCGAGGTGATGAATAGCGTGGATGTCGCCTACGCGGAAGAATGGAAATTCGACCACGCCATCAGCGTGCCGCTGCATTTCCTGACGCCCAAATACGACATCCCCGTCATTCCCGCCAACATCAATTGCCAGGGGCCGCCGCTGGCGCCGCTGCACCGTGCCTGGGCATTCGGCGAGGCGCTGCGGCGCGCGGCGGATTTAGTCCCCGAGCGCATCGCCATCGTCGCCACCGGCGGCATTTCACACTGGCCTGCGACGCCCGACTCGGGCAAGATCAACGAGGCATGGGACCGTGAATTCCTGCAGCGCTGGGGCCGCAATGACAAGGCCGCGCTGTTGTCTTACACCGACGTGGAGACCTATCGCGATGGCGGCCAGGGCGGGTTTGAGATCCGCACCTTCATCGCGCTGGCCGCGGCGGCCGGCGGTCAGGGCAGCGTGCAGTATTTCAAACCCATTCCCATTTTCGCCGTCAGCTGCACCATCGGCACCATGAGCATTCAATGCCGCACCTCGTAGCGCTATACACCGCCAATCTGGAACCCGACGTGGACATGAGCGCTCTGTGCCGGCGACTGGCCGACACCATGCTCGAGCTGCGCGATGAAACCGACGGACAGGTGTTTCCGACCGGCGGCACGCGCGTGTTTGCCTACCCGGCGCCGCACTTTGCGGTGGCGGACGGCAAACGCGACTACGCCTTCTTGTATCTGAATCTGCGCATGGGCCGGGGCCGCAGCGATCTGGTGAAGACGCGCGCCGGCGAGGCACTGCTGGCGGCCGCCAAGGCGGAACTTGCGCCGGTATTCGAGCGCCGGCTGATCGGCGTGACCTTGCAGGTGGACGAAGGCGATGAGAGCTTCGGCGCCAAGCACAGCAACATTCATCCACTCTTCAAAAAGGCTTGACAGATGCTGCCGCAGACCGTGATCGCCGACCTTGCCCGACAGCTGTATCAGGCCCGCAAATCGCGCACGCAATTGCGGCATTTTTCAACGCTCCATCCGGGCATGACCATCGAGGACGGCTACTCGATTCAGCGTGAATGGGTCAAATTGGAAATGGCCGACGGCCGCACCATCAAGGGACGCAAGATCGGTCTGACCTCGCGCGCCATGCAGATGGCCTCGCAGATCACCGAGCCGGACTATGCGCCGTTGATGGACGACATGTTCTTCGAGACGGCCTCGGACATTCCCATCGAGCGATTCATCGCGCCGCGCGTGGAAGTGGAGCTGGCATTCATCCTGGGCAAACCACTCAAGGGCCCCGGCGTGACCCTGTACGATGTGCTGCGCGCCACCGAGTACGTGACGCCGGCCCTGGAAATCATCGACGCGCGCATCGAGCAATTTGACCGCGACACGAAGCAGATGCGCAAGGTGTTCGACACCATCTCGGATTTCGCGGCCAATGCCGGTGTGGTCACGGGCGGCAAGCCGGTGCGCCCGGATGCGGTCGATCTGCGCTGGACCGGCGCCATGCTGTACAAGAACGCGGTCATCGAAGAAACCGGGCTTGCGGCGGCGGTGCTGAATCATCCCGCCACCGGCGTGGCATGGCTGGCCAACAAGATCGCGCCCTTCGGCGAGCAGTTGCAGGCCGGAGACCTGGTGCTCGGCGGTTCGTTCACCCGGCCCACCACGGCGCAGCGCGGCGACGTGCTGCACGCGGACTATGGCCCGCTGGGCAGCATCTCCTTCCGATTCGTGTAGCGCCCTCATGCAGCCAACCATCAATCAATTCAAAAAGAACCTGCTCGCCGGCAAGGTACAGATCGGCTTGTGGAGCGCGCTGGTGGACCCCTACGTCACGGAGCTGCTGGCCAGCGTCGGCTTCGACTGGCTGCTGCTCGAGGCGGAGCACGCGCCCAGCGACGTGCGTTCGGTGCTGGCGCAACTGCAGGCGGTGGCGCCGTACCCGGTGCATCCGATCGTGCGCCCGGTGCAAGGCAGCGTTGCGTTGATCAAGCAATACCTGGACATCGGCGCGCAGACGTTGCTTGTTCCGATGGTGGAAAGCGTGGAGCAGGCGCAGCGCATGGTCGCCGCCGTGCACTATCCGCCGCGCGGCATTCGTGGTGTCGGCAGTGCGCTGGCGCGCGCCTCGCGCTGGAATCAAATGGACGGCTACCTCGCCGGCGCCGATGAGAACATCTGCCTGCTGCTGCAGGTGGAGTCCGTCGCCGGCATCGGGAATCTGGCGGGTATCACGGCGGTGGAGGGTGTGGACGGCGTGTTCTTCGGACCTGCGGATCTTGCCGCTTCGATGGGATTGCTGGGTCAGCCCGAGCATCCGCGCGTGCTGCAAGCCATTGCCGAGGGCATCGGTCAGGTCAGGAGCGGCGGGAAAGCTGCGGGCATTCTGACCTCCAGTCAGCAGCGGGCGCAGGAGTATCTGGCGATGGGCGCGACCTTCGTCGCGGTCGGCGCCGACACCACCTTGTTGATTCGCGCCGCCAAAGACTTGCTGGCCGCGTTCAAAGGCGGCGCCAAGGCGCCCGCCAAATCCGGCGTCTACTGAGGTGAAGCGCGCGCTGAAGATTGCGGGACTGTCGGCGATCACGCTGGTTCTCGTGATTGCGGGAGTCCTGTGGCTGGGCTTTCGCGCCAGCCTCCCCAGACTCGACGGGCGGATGGCGCTCGCCGGACTTGCCGCGCCGGTCACCGTGCAGCGCGATGCGCTGGGCGTGCCGACGCTGCGCGCCGGCAATCGCAACGATCTGGCGCGCGCGCTGGGTTACGCGCATGCGCAGGATCGATTCTTTCAAATGGATCTGCTGCGGCGCGCGACGGCCGGCGAGTTGTCGGAACTGCTGGGCCCGGGCCTGCTGCCCGTCGACCGCCGCCTGCGCGCGCATCGCTTTCGGGTGGTGGCGCGGGCGGTGATTGCCGCGCTCGACCCGATGCATCGCGCCATGATCGACGCCTATGTCGACGGCGTGAACACGGGACTGGACTCTCTGCGCAGCCGCCCGTTCGAGTATTGGCTGCTGCAAACGCAGCCGCGGCATTGGAGCGCGGAGGACTCCGTGCTGAGCGTGCACGCCATGTTCCTGCAATTGCAGGATCCGCAAGGCCGGACGCAGCTGCAGCGCGGACTGCTGCGAGCGGCGCTGCCGGAAAGCGCGTGGCGCTTCATGGAGGCCGGTGCGCCGGAGTGGGAGGCGGCGGTAGATGGCTCGCCGCGGCCTGAACCGGTGCTGCCCACTGCCGCGCAGTTCGATCTGCGCGCGCTGCAGGGTCTGCCTTCGGCGCTGCCGGATGAGGTGCTGCGTCAACTCGGCGGGTTGGGCAGCAATAACTGGGCCGTCGCCGGATCGCGCACCGCCGGCGGCGCAGCATTGGTGGCGAATGACATGCACCTGGGATTTCGCGTGCCCAACATCTGGTACCGCGCGCGCATGATTCAGACTTCCGCCGATGGCATTGATGTGACCGGCGTGACCTTGCCGGGTGCGCCGCTGGTGGTGGCCGGCAGCAACGGATCGCTTGCCTGGGGTTTCACCAATAGCTACGGTCAGTTCGAATTGGTGGTGCGTCTGGTGCCTGCGCCGCGGGATCCGGATGCCTATCTGACCGCCGCAGGTCCGCAGCGGTTGCAATATGTCGAGGAGCGCATTGCGGTCAAGGGCGCCGCCCCCCAGATTCTGCGCGTGGCGTTGACGCCCTGGGGCCCGGTGATGGGCAAGGACTGGGAGGGGCACCCCTATGCGCTCGACTGGACGGCACACGATCCCGCGGCGGTCAATCTGAACTTGAGTTCACTGGAGAGCGCGCGATCGGTGCAAGAGGCCGTGCAGGCGGCGCCGGACTTCGGCATCCCCGGGCAGAATCTGATGCTGGGCGACAGTGCCGGCCACATCGCCTGGACTGTTGCGGGGCGCGTGCCGGTGCGCAGCAGCGCAGCAGCGGATGTACCGCAGATGTCCACCGATGCAAGCGTTGGATTTACCGGATGGATCGCACCTGAGGATCAGCCGCATATTCTGGATCCGCCGGAAGGCCTGCTGTGGTCTGCCAATGCACGCGTCATCGGCGGCGAAGCGGCCGCGCGCATCGGCGATGACGGCATGGACCGAGGTGCGCGCGCGGCGCAGATTCACGCCGATCTGCAAAGCGCGGCGCGACCGTTCACACCGGCTGCGAGTTTGAAAGTACAGCTCGATGACCGCGCGCTGTTTCTGGAACGCTGGCGCGATCTGCTGAGCGAACTCATCTCGCGCACGAGCACGGCAGGTCAACATCGGCACGACGACGCGTGCAGCGTGTTGCGGCAATGGAGCGGACATGCCGCGCCCGATGATGCCGCCTACCGGCTGGTGCACGCATTCCGCGCGCAGGTGGAAGCGCGCGTCTATTTCATGCTGATCGGGCCGGCGCGCAAGCTTGCGCCGGATTTCGCCTTCGAGATTCCCGGGGCCTTCGAAGGACCGCTGTGGCGTTTGATGCGTCAGCGGCCGCTGCACCTGCTGGCGGCGCAATACACGGATTGGGATGCCCTGTTGCTCGAGTCGCTCACCGCCGCCGAGCGCCTGCCGCTCGCCTGCCAGACGCTGAGCGCCTGCACCTGGGGCCGGGTCAATGCAGTGCATGTGGCGCATCCGTTGTCGAAGGCTTTGCCGGCCTTGGCTGGGCTGTTGGACATGCCCGTGGCCGTGGTCCCCGGTGGCTGGGCCGACATGCCGCGCGTGCAAGGCGAGGACTACGGCGCATCCGAGCGATTCAGCGTCTCGCCGGGTCATGAAGCGCAAGGCTACTTCCACATGCCCGGAGGACAGAGCGGGCATCCGCTGTCCCCGTTTTATCGCGGTGATTTTGCGGCGTGGGCCAACGGGACGCCGGCGCCTTTCTTGCCCGGAGCAGCGATTCATTCATTGGTTTTGGAGCCAGCGAGATGACATCGACCTATGACGCCATCATCGTCGGGTCCGGACACAATGGTCTCGTCTGCGGCGCGTACCTGGCCAAAGCGGGTCTGAAGACCCTGGTGCTGGAGCGCCGGCATCTGATCGGCGGCGCTTCGGTCACTGAGGAGTTCAGCCCTGGTTTTAAGGGCTCGCGCTTTTCCTATGTCATGAGCCTGCTGCACCCGCGCGTCATTGCCGATCTGGAGTTAAAATCCTTCGGCCTGGAAGTATTGGCGGCCAACGATTTGTTCTGCCCGCTCGGTGGCGATGAGTACATCGTCTTCAGTGACGACGAAAAAAAGATCCAGAGTGAATTTGCGCGCTTCTCCAAACGCGATGCGGAAGTTTATCCGCAGTTCAACCGGCAGCTGCAGGAGTCCGCCAACCTGGTGCGCAAACTGCTGTTCGAAACGCCCATCGACCCGACGCGCCGCGACTGGAACAGCTTCAAGAAATCCGCGGCGCTGCTGTGGCGCTACCGGCGCGTGGGCAAGCAGATGTACCGGCTCATCGACCTGCTCAGCCAGAGCGCCTACGACTATCTGTCGCATTGGTTCGAAAGCGATGCCGTCAAATCGGTGCTGGCCTACTACGCCTCCATCGGCACTTTCGCCGGACCGCGCTCGCCGGGCACCGCCTACGTCATCCTGCATCACCTCATGGGCGAACATCAGGGCGCGGGCGGCTGGGGCTTCATCCGCGGCGGCATGGGCGCGATTCCGGCGGCGATCGCGCAATCCGCCAGGCGCTATGGCATGGAGGTGCTGACGGATGCCGCCGTCGCCGAAATCACCGTCTCCGGCGGACGAGCCACCGGGGTTCGCACCACCGACGGACGTGAATTCCATGCGCGGCTCGTGGCCTCTAACGCCACTGCCAAGACGCTGTTCAAGCAGCTGGTGGCGCCTGAGCATCTGCCGGCGGAATTGCTCACCGACATCGATGCCTTTCGCACCTTCTCCACCGCGTTCAAGATGAACATCGCCGCTGAATCTCCACCTGCCTACCGCGCCTTCGATCCGGCCAAGACCGGCTTCGCCTATCCGACCTACGTGCACATCGCGCCCGGCATCGACTATCTCGAGCGTGCGTACGACGATGCGAAGTACGGCAGATTTTCCGCGCGGCCCTTCCTGACGCCGGTCGTGCCCACGATCGTCGATGACACGCTGGCGCCGCCGGGCAAACACGTGATCAACGTGTTTGGCGGACACGCGCCGTACAAACTCAAGGACGAGCAATGGGATACGGCCAAGCCGCGGCTGATCCAGGCCTCGTTGGATGTCATGGACGAAATGGCGCCGGGCTTTTCCAGGCAGATCATCGATCTGGAAATGCTGGTGCCGACGGATCTGGAGCGCATCGTGGGGTTGCCGCAGGGGCACATCTTCCATGGCGAACTGACGGCGGACCAATTGTTCTGGCAGCGGCCCACGCCGCATTGGGCCGACTACCGCACGCCGGTGGCGGGCCTGTACCAGTGCGCGTCCTCGACCCATCCCGGCGGCGGCGTCTCCGGCGTGCCGGGACACAATGCGGCGCGCGAAATTCTCGCTGATTGGAAAAAACTGAAATGAGTCCGCCGTGAGCACCGAGTTTCCGTCTTCCGCGCAAGTCGTCATCATCGGCGGCGGCGTCATCGGCTGTTCCATCGCCTACCATCTGACCAAGCTGGGTTGGCGCGACGTGCTGCTGCTGGAGCGCCATCAGCTGACCTCGGGCACCACCTGGCATGCAGCCGGTCTGTTGACCACACTGCGCGACACCGAAGCGCAGACTCGCCTGGCCAAGTATTCTCAGGATCTGTACCGCAGTCTGGAGGCGGAGACCGGCCAGGCCACGGGCATCATCAATTGCGGTTCCATTCAATTGGCGCAGACCGCTGACAAGGCGCTGGAAATGCGGCGTGGGCTGGCGATGGCGGGCTGCTTCGGCGTTGAAGGTCACGAGATCAGTCCGCGCGAAGTGCAGGAGCTGTGGCCGTTGGCCGATGTGTCCGATCTTGCGGCGGCGTTTCATTTCCCCAACGACGCGCGCGTCAATCCCACCGACGTCACCATGGCGCTGGCCAAGGGTGCGCGCATGGGCGGCGCGCGCATTCTGGAACGTGTCCCCGTGACCGGCATTCTGAGTGAGCGCGGCACGGTGACGGGCGTGCGGACCGGGCAGGGCGACATCACCGCGCAGATCGTGGTGAATTGCGCCGGCATGTGGGCGCGCGAGGTCGGCGCGCTCGCGGGCGTGCATGTCCCGCTGCAGGCCGCCGAGCATTACTATCTGATTTCCGAGCCCGTAGCCGGCGTGCATCCGCTGCTGCCGATTCTTCGTGACCCAGGCAATGCCGCCTACATCCGCGAAGAAGCCGGCAAGATCATGGTTGGCCTGTTTGAACGCGAAGCGGCGCCCTGGGGATTGCAGGGCATCCCGAAGGACTTCGCCTTCGGCGATATCCCGCCGAACTGGGAGCGCATGGTTCCTGAGATCGAGCGCGCCATGCGGCGCGTGCCCAGTCTGCTCAGTACCGGCATCAAGCTGCTGTTCTGCGGTCCCGAATCCTTCACGCCCGATCACAACTACCTGATGGGCGAAGCGCCGGATCTGAGGAATTTCTTCGTGGCGGCGGGCTTCAATTCGTTGGGGATTCTGTCCGGCGGCGGCGTCGGTCATGTCATGGCGCATTGGATCGTCAACGGCCGTCCTCCCATGGACGTCTGGTCGGTGAACATCCGGCGCATGCATGCATGGCAGAACAATCCCCGCTACCTTCGCGACCGCACCGTCGAGTCCCTCGGCATCGGCTATCAGGATCACTGGCCGTTCCGGCAATGGGAAACAGCCCGCGGCGTCAAGAAGAGCATTTTGCATGACCGCCTCGCCGCGGCGGGCGCCTGCTTTGGCGAATCAGCCGGGTGGGAGAGACCGAATTGGTACGCCGATGTGGGCCAGACGCCGCAGTACGAATATGCCTGGGGCCGGCAGAACTGGTTTGCGAACAACGCCGCTGAGCACCGCGCGGTGCGCGAGAACGTGGGCGTATTCGAGCAATCCTCCTTCGCCAAGCTGCAGGTGGAGGGGCGCGATGCCTTGAGCGTGCTGAATCGCATCGCAACCGCCAATCTCGATGTCGCGGTCGGCCGCTGTGTGTACACGCAATTCCTCAATGACGGTGGCGGGATCGAGGCGGATCTCACTGTCACTCGCCTGGCGGTGGATCGATTCTGGGTGGTCACCGCTGCGTTCACGCAGACTCACGTGGAGAGCTGGATCCGCAATCACACCCCCGAGGGCGCATTCTGCATTCTCACCGATGTCTCCCACGCCTACGCCATGCTCAACCTGCAAGGCCCGGCATCGCGGGCGCTGCTCGCCTCGGTGTCGGACGATGATTTCTCCAAAGAGGGTTTTGCGTTTGGCACGGCGCGCGAAGTGCGCATCGGCTATCAGACGCTTCTCGCCGTGCGCCTGACCTACATGGGCGAGCTGGGTTGGGAGCTGTACATTCCCGCGCCGTTCGCGCTGCCTGTCTACGATGCGCTGATTCAGGCAGGCAGGAGCCATGGCTTGCGCCACTGCGGCTATCACGCGCTCAATTCTCTGCGCATGGAAAAGGCTTACCGCGATTGGTCGCATGACATCGGTCCGGATGACTCGCCGCTGCAGGCGGGACTGGAGTTCACCTGCGCCTGGAACAAGGCCGGCGGCTTCATCGGCCGCGATGCGCTGCTGCGGCAACGCGAATCAGGCCTGCCCAAACGCCGGCTGGTGCAATTTCTGCTGCAGGATCCGCAAGGCCTGCTGTATCACAACGAGCCGATCTACCGCGACGGCCGGCGCGTCGGCATCACGACTTCAGCGATGTATGGACATACGCTCGGCGCCGCGGTGGCGCTGGGCTACGTGTCCCACCCGGATGGCGTCAGCGATGCGTTTGTCACCGGCGGTGCGTATGAGATCGATGTGGGGGGCCGGCGGTATGCAGCGCGCGCCTCGCTGATGCCGCTGTATGATCCGCGCAACGTGCGCGTTCGCTCGTAGCCGCACAGGGTCTACAACTGACGGGCATCCAGCGACAAAGCGTTTGCCGGGCCGGTCGCGGACAGCGCCTTGAGTGCTCGTTTCTGCACGAGATCGACCGCGCGCGTGTACTCACGATGGCTGATCGGCAACACGGTCAAACGCGGGTATTGAGCGCGCGAAAGATCGGCGGTCTGCTGAGCCAGCTTGATGTTCTTGAAAAAACCCAGTCGCAGGCCGTGTTGCGGGCGGCCGTCGCGCAGCGCGCGCACGCTGTACAGATAGTACGAACGAAATGAGGGAAGCTGCGGAATCGTCCGCGCGACGATGGGTTCGGCCGACCAGGCGAGCTGGATGACGTAGCGCTGCAGATACTTGTCGGTGTACTGCTCTGCACCCTGCGCTTGCGCCTCGGGCCCCGCAACCCGCGCTTGGGCAGTCTTGATGATTCGAAATGCCGTGTTGAGCGTGTCATCGAGCGAGCTTTGATCGTTGCGCGGCGCCGATGAGATCCAAGCCGCAGGAAAGTAACGTCTCACGACGGCCAGCGCTTCGCCTGCGCGCATCTGCGAATCAAAATAGCCCAGATGCAGTCGAAAGCGCTCCCGGCCGTCTTCGACGCAGCGCGTGCGAAAGACCGAAAACCCCACCAGCTCATGAACGAACGGGACCTGCAGCGGCATCGGAAGGCTCGCAGAGCACAGTGTTATGACGTAAAAAACGCTGTCCGACGGCATGTCGTCGGCCAATGGCTTGCTCATTTTGTTCGAACCCGCAGGCGGTGGAATTCATGACTTGACGCAGAGTGGCGTCATGAGAGCAGCAATCGGTTTACAGGACAATCTGTCGGTCTTACAAGACAGCGGATTCCTGCCGCGCGGAGTGCCGTGCTGAATTCAGCATGGCGAAGGCGGCGTAGGCCACGACCACCACGACGAGCCAGCGCAAGGCCTCCAGCGGCAGTACCTTGACGATGAAGGCGGCCACGAAGACGCCGATCAGCCCGCCTGCCGCCATTCCCAAGGCGGTGCCGAACACGATCTTCCCGCGCGCCAGGAAGCGGATGCCGCCCACCATCTGCACCAGCGCGCACGCGCCCATCATGATCGGAAAGGCCGCGATCGGATGCATGCCCAGCAAGGCGAGGGTGATCATGCACGGTGCGAACAGGCCGATGCCAACGGTCATCAACGCGCCGAAAATGAAATTGGCGCCCACCGCGACGGCGAAGCGCCAGCCCTCCAGGCCCATCGCGGTCCCGCCACCGGGCAGCGCGCCCAGGCTGACGGCGACGAAAATGCTGGCGGCGATGAGCAGCGCGATGCCGATGGCCAGTTGTATCGCTCGGCGCGGCAGCCGCCGCACGACGCCGGCGCCGAACCAGGCGCCGATGGCCGCGCTGCCGATGGCGCTGGCCAACAGCGTGGGTTCCACTTCCACCGACTTGACGAAAATGACCGACTCGGCGATCGCAGGCCATGCCAGTCCCACATTCAGCGTTGCTGGAATGAGTTCATCCGGAACCATGTGAAACAGCTTGAACAGCGCGGTGGTCGGCGCGAATGAGCCGATGCCCAGCGTATCCAGAAAGCAGGTCACGAGGGCGACGCCGAAGTCGATGGGCCGCGGCCGATTGCCGTCCGGGCTGCGTCGTGCGGCCCTTATCCACGTGAACTGAAACACGACGAGGATGACGGCCAGCGCGATGAAGAACCCAAGCTGGGCGTTGTTCATCCGGTAGAGTCTAATGAACGGCCGCGCGGGTTGCTTCGAAATCTTCGCGTTGTTAGGCTTTGTCTCCACTTTCGGGAGGATCTACCAATGAAAATGCCGGTCATCGCCGTTCTGTCTGCGCTTCTGCTTGCCGCCGCCGCCGGGGCAGACGCTTCAAAACCTCAAGCGCCTGCCTTGAAGCCGGTCAGGGTGTCCGCGGCGGACGCACGCGGCGCCATCTTCAATAGCAAGTCTGCGGTCAAGGAAAACGGTCCCGACGGGCCCGCGACCGACGTGCCGCTGCTCAAATCCCACGATGGCCGTTTCACGGCCGGTCTGTATTCCGCGGGTCCTTCGGATGTGCCGGTTGAATCCTACGGCGAAGACGAATTCATGTATTTCCTGGAAGGCGGGGTCAAGCTCATCTCAGCCGACGGCTCGGTGCTCGAGGTCAAGGCCGGCG
>JANXOV010000001.1 GCA_025357635.1 Pseudomonadota bacterium | reverse complement strand
TGGGTTTGTAATGTGCCTTCGGAGCGTGGATCTATATTAGGGTACTTCGGAGATTCCAGAGATGAAGAAGCTTGCCGCATTGATCGCAGTTCTTGTGACTGCCGGCTGTTCCACACCGAGTCAGCTTGTCTATTCGAGCGGTTTCAGTTTTTCTCCCTACGACTATGTCGTTGTAGCGAAGCCGGATTCTCGCGCAACTTCCCCATCTCTATATGGGATGGATGTTGAGTTGGCGAATCTCTTGTCCCGATACAACTTCAAGGTTGTTGGGGATAATGAATACTCCAGCTTTTCGCCAGAGAACAAGGCGAAGACCCTCGCTGCTCGCTTGGCGATTAATGCTAGCGACAAGAGGATAAATATGTCGGTCTCGTTTGACGACTTGGTGTCAGGTCGAACGGGTGCGAGTGTTACGACCTACACAAAGGGCAAGATATTCAAGCTGGCCGATCGGACGAAGGCATTTGACAATGCTGCAAAGGAAATTGTGGCAGCATTTGAGCACGACAAGGGTCTCACGATTACCGAAAAAAAGAGGTAGCGATCCTCTTTGATAGCTTGGCGTGCGGGCCCTCAATTGACCCACTTGGCGACTATCTGGATCTGCGGCGAATGGCGAAGCCTATGCAGTAGATCCCAGCCTCAAGAGATTCGAGAGATTCGAGAGATGCGCGGTGCAAAGTGCCGCCTAACTCGGCGCTGCAGCGAGCGGCGATTGGCATAAAGTACCCAGCCGCGGGCGGTCTGGTGTGGTGCTCACCTCGGCGCCGCAGCGCCCGCGAGCGTCAGCGCCTGCGCGCCGTCGCTGAGCTTAGTAGTTAGGTGGCCGCGGACGTTGTCAAGCTAGTTGTCGCATAAGTCATTTTGCTTAAGCAGCCTTTTCCAGTTTGATTTTGGTGTCGGTTTCTCCTTTGCTATCGATTTCGTCGGGATTCAAGTAGACGACGTCGATACGTCGCCAATTGCGGATTGATCGCCTCCAACGCAGCGGATTCTTGGCGCGCGCACGTTCGTACACCGCCGTGCGTTGCTCGAGGATCGCGGTGTCCAAGCCGGCATGACGTTGCGCCGGCGTGACGAAGCGGATCGCGCTGTGGCGATGCTCCTGGTTGTACCAATTCACCAGCTTCTCAACCCAGCGACGCGCCGCCTCGATGTTCGTGAAGGGCTGCAACGGATAGTCGGGACGGTACTTCAGAGTCTTGAACAAGCTTTCCGAGTACGGATTGTCATTGCTGACCGCCGGACGGCTCAAGGAGGCCATGATACCGAGCACCCGCAGCGTGGTGAGCATGGTGGAGCCTTTCATCGGACCCCCGTTATCCGAGTGCAGCACCAGTTGGTCGAAGGCAATCTGCTCGCGCCGGCATAAATCCTTTAAAAGCTCACTGGCGTTGGTGCCGTTTTCCTCTGCGTAGACTTGCGCGGCGACGATCTTGCGGCTGAAAATATCGACGAACAAATACAAATAGAAATACCGGCCGCGCACCAGCGTGGGCAGGTAGGTAATGTCCCAGCTGTAGAGCTGGTTCACTCGCCTTGCGCACACGGCCCGCGGCTTGCTGCGCGGTTGGGCCACCCGCTCCGGGCGCCGGTGGGCCAACTGACTCTCTTCGCGCAACACCCGGTAGAAGGTGGATTCGGAGGCGATATAGCGCTGTTGATCGGCCAACCGCGGGACGATCTGACTCGGCGGCAGGTGCCCAAATTCGGCCGAATTCGCCACCGCCAACAACTCCGTACGCTCCAGAACCGATAACTTATGGGCCGGCGCCTGGTGGCGCAAGCTGCGACCATCCACACCCGCGCCATCCGCCAATTGCCAGCGCTGCAGGGTGCGCTCACTGAAGCCCAGCAGTGCGCAGGCCCGTGCCATCCGCGCGCCGCCCTTAACCGCCTCGGCGATCATTTCCATGACCCCAAGCCGCTGTGCCACGCTGCTCATGCGTCCTCGGCCGCCCACAGCGCCCGATACTTTTTTTGCAGTACCAGCAATGCTGCCGCCTCCGCCAGGGCTTTGTCCTTACGCGTCAAATCCCGCTGCAATTGCAGGTTCGCGACTCGCAATTGACGCAGCTCCTCGGATTCCGCGCGGCCGTTCGCTGCAGCAGCAGCCTCGCAAAAATCAACGCGCCATTGCGTCAGGTCATGCGCGAAGATCCCACGACCGCGACACCAGGCGTTCAGTTCCTCCTCGTCCAACCCGTGACTCTCCTGCAGTGCCAATAATCGTTCCGCCGGAATCCATTCGCTCGACGGTTTCGCGCTCGCCGGCGCAGGCTTTTGCGCCCGATTCGACATCTTCATCCAATTCCTTAAGGTCCCTTTGCTCATACTCAAATCATCGGCAACCGATTCGACCGACTGTTCCTTGCTACGGCCAAACACCTTGGCAATCGCTTGTTCCTTGAACTCGGCGGAATAATGTTGTTGTTTCATGGTCCTAATTGTCCTCGCTCTCTCTCATCTATGATGAATATTTAGAGGCGACAACTAGCCTGACACAGGGGGACCCGGGCCACGGTCAGGCCACCGCGCGGAACTTCATGCTGACGACGCCCTTGGGTCGCAGCATCATCGACGGGTCAATATCGATCGGCTCATTCGTCACCAAAGCGAAATCGTATTTGCGTACGAACGCCGCAACGATCATGAGCATCTGCATGACCGCCATGTTGGTACCCAAACAGGTCCGCGGGCCACCGCCAAATGGGATGTAGGCGAACGGATGGCGTTCTCTGGGGCCGCGGGATTCGAACCGACCCGGATCGAACGCCTCGACATTCTGCCAATGCGCCGGATTGCGATGTGTTCCATATATGTACGGCAACACCATCGCGCGTGCGGGAATGTGAATACCGTTCACTTCGTCGTCGTTGAGCGCGATGCGGTCGATCATCCAGAAGGGTGGATACAGCCTAAGGGCTTCGTCGATCACTCGAACGGTCCCCTCGAGCTGGTGCAGGTTGCGATAGTCCATCGCGTTCGCACCGATGACCGACGCCACCTCGTCACGGATCTCGAGGATGTACTTCGGGTGCCGAGCCAGCAAGTAGAAGATCCACGCCAAGGCGTTCGTCGATGTCACGTTGCCGGCGACCAGCAATTGGAGGCTCTCGAGCATCACCATCGGCTCGTCCATCGGGAGACCCGTGTCGTGATACGGCGTCTCTGTCAGGATTCGGAGGAAATCGTTCTTGCTGAGGCCCTCGCTGAGCCGAGCCCGGATGTGTCGCAATGCGATCGCGTCCCCCTCCCGGCGCAGCTTCTGGTATTTCGCCGACTGACCATTGATTCGGTACCACGGAATCATCCACGGCTGGACAATCTGCCGGTGGACGAAATTCTGGATTTCGTGAATGATCGCGCCGATTCGCTCCAGCTCTGCTGTCGGCATGCTGCGGCCATAGAGTGCCTTTCCCGTTAACCGAAGCGTGAACTGCACCATCTGTTGCCGTATGTTCACCGGACCCCGCCGCGCTTCGCCGTCGAAGTTGTGCATCAATTCCTCGAACACGTCCTGGTGCATCGGCAGTAGCCTGGCGAGATAGTTGGGCTTGAAACCCTGGGCCAGCAGTTTACGTTGTCGTTTCCACGCCTCACCGTGGATATTGACCACGCCCGCCCCCTGAAACTCCACCATGCGCTCGGCCTGGATGAACGACTTCTCATAGTTGTCCTGGTTGCTGCGCAGAACATGTTTGATAACGACAGGGTCGGCCGTCACCAGCGCCGGGACTAACCCGCCAAAGTGTACGGTGAACGTCGATCCGAGACGCGCCCGGTACCCCTCGAACACCTTGATGCAGTTACGAAGCATGCCGCGCGCGTCGAGAACGGCACGTGCCCGATGCACGTGCGGCGCGCTGCTGATTCTTCCGTCAAACATGACTGGCCTTTCCGGCCTCACCGGCGTGCTTCGTTTCCGCAACTAGCCCGTGCTTGCGCATGAATCGGAGAATGCCGAGCACGACGTCCTGCAGCGGCGCATCCGCCTTTCCCGACGCCGAGGCGTCGCGAACGCGACGGTAATTGGCGTTGTCGTAGCGCTTGAATTCCATCGCCGAGATGTTGTCCACAGACCGCACCAGGAAGTCCAGCAGTGGGAACAAGATGTCGCCGGGACGACAGCGCTTGATGACCTCCGGCACGAACTCTGGAAGTGAGTAGTTCTGGAACTCGCGGCCGGTCATTGCACCAATGATGGCGGTGATATCGGACAGGCTCGCGTACTCGTCACGGGTGACCTGATACGTGGCGCCTACGCTGTCGGCAGCGCGCGAGATGGCAACGATATTGGCGGCCGCGAGATCCGCGGGCGTGAAACTGACCTGGTTCTGCGCCGTGGTGCCGATCCCATGCTCGATCATGAACGCGAGCAGCCGGATCGCGATGTCGAAGTTGTACCCGCCGCCGCTGACCGACGGCGTTAGAAGCGCGGGACGAAAGATACGCGCCTGGAGACCGCGCAGCATCGCGTCGCGTACGACGTGCTCGGCCACCCACTTACTCTGGCTGTAGCCGAAGTCGAGGCGCTCCATGGCCGCGTTCGTGTCGCGCTCGCGGATCGTCTTCCGCACGGACCAGCCGAATACGAACGTCGACGAGATGTGATTGAGCACCTTGGACCGGTGGCTCAGCGCCATCCGAATGACCTCGTTGGTCCCCCCGACGTTCGCACCGCGCAGCGCATGGTAGTCCATCAGGTAGTTCACCACCGCGCCGTTGTGATAGATGGTGTGGACGTTGTCGGCGAGTGCGCGCCAGTCGCTTGGACTGAGTCCGAGGCTCGGCGATGCCAAGTCGCCGCAGACCGGGCGCACGCGATGCTCCCAGCCCTCGGGACACGAGGCGCCGTCGGCGGCGACAGACATCAGGCCCTCGCGGATCCGTCGCATCGCATCGCCCGGATTCGCCCGGACCAATACGTGGATATCATCGTCGCATTGGTCCAGAAGGCTCGTGAGCAGGAACGGACCGAAGAAGCCCGTCCCACCCGTGAGCAGTATGCTCCCGCCGTTTCCCGATGCCATCGACGGCTGTGGCAGCGCCGCGACATCGAAGCAAAGGCGCGTGTCCTGCCTCATCAGCTCGGCCTCCCACGCACGATGCTCCCTTCCCAGCTCGCTCAATGCGCGCTTGAACTTGAGCCTGGCGTGCGGCGCAGCCGTCTCGAGCTGCTCCAGCAGGCCGAATAACTCGCAGATCGCAATCTTCTGAAGCACGTGCAGGTCCACCGCGTTTGAAAGATCGTCGTGGCCCCGATCCTCCAGCCGCTTCTTGAGTTCGTGAGCGAACTCCACGAGCTTGAGCGAATCGAAGCCAGCGACCCTCAGCGTCCATGTCTCGTCGCCGGTGATGCCGAAGCGGCGCAGCCACGCCCGCGAGTCGTCGCTGTTTTCCTGGTCGGCATCGTACGTCGCCAAGTGCGCGAGCACGTCCAGCGCACCCGCGAGCCAGCGATCGCGCACCTGATAGCGCACGATCTTGCCGGAACTGGTCTTGGGAATCGTGCGAGCCTTGATGAAGACGAACGACGCCGCTGTCACGCCGAGTCCCTGTTGCAGCCGCTGGTTGAGCTCGCGAACATCGGGCACGCGACGGCGGTCCTTCAGCTCCGCCACGACCACCAGCGTCTCCTGGTCGTCCTGTTCGAGCGCGAATGCGGCAACGCAGCCCTTCCTGACGCGCGCATCCGACTCGACCAACGCCTCGATGTCCTGCGGGTAGTAATTCATCCCACGGACGATGAACATGTCCTTCGCACGCCCACAGATATACAACTCATCGCGGTGCACAAAACCTATGTCACCACTTCGCAGCCATGTCGGTGCGTCCTCGGGCTCGCCAGGTAGCCGCGCTTCGAAGATCGAGTTACTCAACTCCGGTCGCTTCCAGTATCCGCGGCACTTGCTCGGGCCGCGCATCCAGATTTCGCCCACTTCACCATCGCGCGCGACGCGCGGCGTATGCGTAATGTCAACGATCTTGACTTCGGTTGCGCCGAGCGGCCTGCCGCAGCTCACCAACGCCGTGGCATCGGCCGTCGCCGCATTACCGTTGAGCGGGCGCACCTTGTGTCGGCCCAGTTCCGAGCGGTCAAAGGACTTGATGGTCCTTCCATAGTTCGACACCGCAAGCGTGAACTCGGCCAAACCGTACGCTGAAAAAAAAGCCTTCGGGTCGAGACCGTACGGCTTGAATTTCCTGAGGAAGTCGCGGAAGACACGGGCCCGCACTGGCTCTGCGGCCGTCATCAGGAAGCGCAGCGACGAGAGGTCCAGCTTTGCGAGTGTTTCAGCCGAGAGCTTATCGGGCCGCAGACAGTACTCATAGGCAAAGTTGGGCGCAGACGACGCGGAGCCGCGGTACTTCGTGATTGTCTCCAACCATAGGGCTGGGCGCTGAATAAAGTCTAGCGGCGAAAACCCGTACGTTGTCCCACCCTTGAGCTCGAAGAACAGGTAGTACCCGATGAGCCCCATGTCGTGGTACTGCGGCAGCCAC
>JANXOV010000180.1 GCA_025357635.1 Pseudomonadota bacterium | reverse complement strand
GCTTTCGGTCGGATCCATGGATCCGATCTTACCCTAGATGATCTGGATAAGTGTCCTTATTATAGTTATCTACCAACTATATTATCTGCATTACATATGCTGTATGATACATTACATGTTGGAACCGACCAGACCACCAAGACCCTACGGCAGCCCCTCTCGGGGTGTCTCGGGGAACGATGTGGAACGAGCGGCAGATCAGCTGCTGCGGGCCGGTGAACGGCCGACGGTAGAAAAGGTTCGATCAACCCTCGGCACCGGATCGCCCAACACCATCAACCCACTGTTGGATGCGTGGTGGAAGCGGCTGTCTTCGCGCTTGGACGCCGGACCCGCCGCGCTGCATCGGTTGCCAGAAAACGTTGCGCACGTCGCGGAGAGCCTGTGGCTGCAGGCGCTCGAGGAAGGCCGCCGGCGGGCGCTGCTGGAACTGGGTGCCGACAGACGCGCCGCTGATCAAGCGAAGGATGGGTACGAAGTACGCTCGCACGTGCTCTCATTGAGAGAGGGGGAATTGGATTCGCGCTTGCGCGAGCGCGAACGAGCCCATGCGGAGTTGGAAGCGCAGCTGCGGACGTTGACGACTCTGTTGAAGAAGGAGCAGCGCACGCGGGAGTTGCAGGCGAAGCGGATCCAGGAGCTCGAGGCGGCGCTGGATCAAGGGCGTCAACTCAAGCGCCCTCCTCTGCCCATCGTCACCGTCAAGCGATCAAAGCGAGCGGCCACACCGGTGCCGGCGCGTCAGCGGAAGCTAGCCAAGAAGGCAAAGCAGCGGCGACCGGTCAGTAAATCAGCACGACGGAACAAGCGATGAGCCCTCGCCGTGGCCGGCGTGAATCAACCTCAGCCGCCATCGACACGGGGAGCTGGATCACGTTGCGCTGGACGCGCGGCACCCGGTATTTCCGCGTGCACCTGGAGCAAGATCTGTGGAGCGGCTGGTTGCTGACGCAAGTGAACGGACGGATCGGCACCCGCCTTGGCAGAGCGCGCTCCGTACAGTCTGCCTCTATCGATGCGGCGCTGATGCAATTGGCGGGCATCGCGCGGCGGCGACGCTTGCGCGGCTATGAATTGAAGAATTGAATGCTGGACTTGGACTGCAAGGAGAAGACATGGAACCTATCAACGAAGCGTTGGAACTATTGAAGCGCCAGGCTCAGCTGGAGAACGGGCTACGGCAAGCTGGCGGCATCCGCATCACCGAAGAGCGTGAACTGTATGCGCTGCGCGAACGGCTGCAGCGCTACCCGCAGGCGGTCAGCGCGATCCTTCAAACCGCGCGGAATCTGAATCGCACCGTGGATGCGTTGGAGGCGCGGGATGTGCGGGGGCTTGGGTAGCTATGCTCCATGGTGCCCGTGGGTTAAAAGGAAACGTGGCGAGTGCTGGAAGAATAGGCCGGCGGACCTATCAGTATCTAAATTATTTGAACACTGTTTCGCGTTGTATCGCCAAATTTTGGGTGCTTCCTACTCAGCCCGTTCACTGCTCTTCAGCGTTCCGGCGCAGTGCGCGCTGAATTGCCTCTTCGCGCGCATCCTCGATCACGAGCAGCACGCCGTCAGGATCCGCGACGGTCTGGTCGACCGCGAAGACGCCCGTCAGCGCAGCGTCCGGCCGCAGTTCGCCCTGCTCGAATAGCGCCCACATTTCGCGCGCGTACTCCGTCGCCAGCAGTTCTGGCGCAAAGCGGCCGAGAGTTTCCCGCAGGTTGTTGACGTCCCGCTGTAGCATCGCAAAGGCGCCGTTATTGCCCGCTGCGTTGACGGCTTGCGGCAGATCGATGATCACCGGTCCATCAGGACCAATGAGCACGTTGAACTCGGAAAGATCGCCGTGAATGAGCCCGATGCTCAGCATGCGGACCACCTGCTGCATCAGGAAATCATGATAGAGGAGCGCGGTTGCGGCCGGCAGCTGAACCTCTCCTAGGCGAGGCGCCGGTTGTCCGTCCGCATCCATGACCAGCTCCATAATGAGGACGCCATCAAAGTAACCGTACGGCCGCGGCACGCGCACGTTGGCGGCAACCAGCTGATACAGGGCGTCGACCTCGGCGTTTTTCCAGGCCGCCTCCTGCTCTTTTCGGCCAAAGCGGCTGCTCTTGGCCATTGCACGCCGCTGACGGCTGCCGCGGACTTTGCGCCCCTCCTGATATTGCGCGCGTTTTTGGAAACTGCGCTGCGCCATGTTGCGATAGACCTTTGCACAGCGCAGCGTTGCACCGGAACGGACCACGTAAACGGTAGCTTCCTTCCCGCTCTTCAGCGAACGGACAACTTCGTCAATAATTCCATCATCAACGAGCGGCTGCAGGGCTGCGGGAGTCTTCATTGTTATCCGTAGGCGCCGGCAGTGGCGGCGCGAATTAGTGGGTTTGGCGCTCGGTTAGGGCAGTCCGAGGACCGCTCCGTAAGAGCAGAAGGCCAAAGATCATACAGATCGCCATCGCTGCAGTCTGTCTGATCGCAATAGCTCAGCCCACGACCCGACGGTCTTGATGAGCGCAACAGCGGCCGCACGAACGGCGGCAATCAATCTGACGCTGATCACGCAATCCGCAGGGGAAGAGTGAGCTGGTCAGACGCTGCGCTCGGCGGCGTAGCCGCCAAGACATATCTGCATTCTCCATCGACCCGGGTACCGGAGCATTGGCTGCAGTTCCTGGATCGCCGTTACCAGCGGGTACGACTCCCAGAGCACTCGCGCTGTACGACAATGACAACGTTTTGTACGTCGCAAACTCAGGCTCCGACGACATAATTATGTACCAAGTCGACTATACCAATGGAGCCCTTACACCCGTGTCCTCTTGTGCCTCTTGTTTCCACTCGACTGGTGCCAGGCCGTCGGCGATCGTCATTGGGGCCAGCAACGCTCGCGGATTCCTGTACACCGCGGCGGGTGACTCACATATCTCCGCGTTCAACCAAGTCTTTAATATTGCCGCCTTGGACCCCATTCCAGGATCACCATTTTCGGCAGGCCGTAGCGTCAGCACTCTGGCATTCGGCGCCGGTGGAAAATTCCTGTACGTTGCCGACGCCAGTGGTCCCACCGCAGCCATCGTCGGATTCACCGTCCGCCCGCGCCAGGACCAAAATGGAAATCCTGACCCGAATGCCGGCGCGCTGGCCAGCCTCTCCGGCTTTTCTTTGTCATTGCCCTCATGCACTTTCATCGTCGCTGACCAGACAGGCACATACCTGTACGCGACAACTGGGACAGACTTACTCGGCTAAAGCATCGATGCGCTCACGGGAGTACTGACCCTTCTCTCCGGCTTTCCAATCGCCGTTGGCGCCGACGTGCGGTCCGTGAGTATCGATCCAACGAATCAGTTCCTCTACGTGGCGAACGGCAGCGCTGGAACAGTGACCAGCTACACGCTGAACGCCGCAACGGGGGCGCTCACGCTCATGCCAGGTTCGCCGTTTGCCGTGGGTACCTCAGCGGACTACATCGCGACATTCTGAAATTCACTAACGCACTATGCGCACAGAGGACGCAACATGAACATCGCATGGTGTCA
>JANXOV010000170.1 GCA_025357635.1 Pseudomonadota bacterium | reverse complement strand
GTGTGCCTCAGGAGCGGGAAAAGCGACCGCGCGGCACTATAATGGCAGCCATGAAATCGCGTCTCGCAGAACAGGCCAGAAAGGATCTCGCCGCTCAATGGCGCGGTAAGACAGCGCAACAGCGGTTGAATGCATTCCTGGTGCATTGCCAACTGGTCGTTGCACTCAATCGAGCGGGACAAAAGCCCACCCGCGCATTGCCTTAAGGGCGCTGCGCAATGCGGACCCACGCTCCCGGACAATCCGCGTTGCTGATGCTGGATGTCGCTGCCGTTTTGAGCGCAGAGAACATCGCGTACGCGGTGATCGGGGCGATGGCGGCGGCCGTCCACGGATCGGTACGCGCGAGCCTGGATGCGGATGCCATAGTTCATCTGAGAGTTTCGGAAGCAAAGGCGATAGCGTCGAAGTTCGTCGCCGCGGGTTTCGAGGCCGAGTTGCGAATCGGCGATGCCGATGACCCGATTGCGGCGTTGCTCGCAATCAACGATGAATTTGGAAATCGAGTTGATCTACTGATGGGCTTACGTGGCATGGACGCGGCCGCATTTGCGCGCGCGCAGGACGTTGATTTCGCAGGCGCGACCTTGCGTATCGTGAGCCGCGAGGACTTCATTGCGATGAAAGTGTTCGCCGGCGGCCCACAAGACATTGCTGATGCCGAAATGGCCTTGGCGCTTGACCACGAATCCTTGGATGCGAAACTTCTGCGCCGACTGGCCGACCGATTCGGCAAAGATGCAGCGCTGGCCCTTGATGCCTTGCTGCGTCGCTGACGCGTAAGCGCGACCTAGGGAAACTCTGATTTATTCGCATGGTATGGCTTAAAATGCAGCATCTGATCAGCATGCGAGGTGGATCGATGCGCCCGAAGCAAGAGACGTTCGCCGAGGCGGGCTTTGAACGGTACCGCAAGACTACTCGACGCGAGCAGTTTCTCGCCCAGATGAATACGGTGGTGCCGTGGCAGAAGCTCACGGCACTGATCGAGCCGGTGTATCCGAGTGGCGAAGGCGCGGGTCGCCCGCCGGTGGGCCTGGAGCGGATGCTGCGAATCCACTTTTTGCAACACTGGTTCAACTTGGCGGACCCGGCCGTCGAAGAAGCCCTGTACGACTCGCGCGCGATGCGGGAGTTTGTCGGCATCGATCTGGGGCGCGAGCCGGTCCCCGATGAGACCACGATCTGCAAGTTCCGTCACCGGCTGGAAGCTCACGCGCTGGGCAAGCAGGTGCTGAGCACGGTCAACGCTCACCTGGCCACCCAGGGCTTTAAGGTCAGCACCGGTACGATTGTGGATGCCACGATCATTGCCGCGCCGCCCTCGACCAAGAACCGCAGCGGGGAACGCGATCCCCAGATGCATCAAACCAAGAAGGGTAATGAGTGGCACTTCGGCATGAAGGCGCACATCGGTGTGGATAGCCGCCACAAAATCATTCACTCGGTGGCGGCCAGCGCTGCCAACGTGCATGACTCGCTGGCGTTGCCAGTGTTGTTGCACGGGAAGGAGACCTGCGTGTGGGGCGACTCGGCCTATCAGGGCCAGAGCGACATCATTCACCAGCATGCGCCGCGCGCCCGCGACATGACGCATCGGCGCTATCGCTTCCAGGGCCGGGTAGATCGGATCGAGCAACGCAAGAACCGCAACAAATCGCGCGTGCGTGCCAAGGGCGAGCATCCCTTCCTGGTGCTCAAACGACTCTTTGGCTTCAACAAAGTGCGGTACCGCGGTATCGCCAAGAACGCCGAGCGACTGTACGTCGCCTGCGCCTTGATTAATCTCTTTCAGTTGCGCCGGCCGCTGCTGCACTTGGCGACGTAGTGTCGGTGGAATCTGCGATGAACAGGCCATGTGAAACGGAAAATCAGCGCGATGAGCGCAAAATCCCCCGGTTACGTTGGCTCGCATGATTGTTCTTGCCAATAGCATCGTTAAATCAGAGTTTCCCTAAGTATACTGCCGCGAAGCTCTACAGACTTCGCCGTCGCTAGCCTGGATTTCCACGTCGGCTTATTACCCTAAGATCAAGCCGGGTTTTGCGCGTCACGCGGTCAATACGAGTTGCATGTCGTTCCACCAAGGAACGGTGACCGGCTTGTTCAGTAGTCCGGAGGCTAGCACGATCGGCAGATGAGCACGACGGTGGAAGCGGACCTGCACTTGATGGTCCGTGGTGACCACGGTCGCGGGGGTATCGATGAGGTCGCGAAAGATCATTCGAGCCTGGGCGTCAGCGTAACCGCGCATGGTTTTGGCGAGTAATCGATACAGGCCGCTGGCGATGACGAGCAGCGACATGTCGAAGTCGACTTTCAGGCCGACGGCAGAAGACAGTGCGTCCATGTGGAAGAAGCGCACGGCGTCGGAGAGCGCGTTCTCGATCAACATGCGCTGCGCGTAGCGGGTAATCAGCTTTGTTGGGGTACTCTTGCGGTCATTGGTCAGCAGGATCGTCGGTTCCTCGTGTCCGAGATCCTGGATGAACAGTTGACGCAAGCTTGCGCCGGCGAGGGTGATGGTCTGTTCAAACACCCTGGGCGTGCGGAACTTGCGCGCCGGGACCTCGAGATCGAGCGTGCGCCAGGCCGAGCGCGGCAGCAGCATGACTTCCTTGAGCAACGCCGCAGAACGGCGGCGCAGGGTCATGAAGGTAATGCCCATCTGATCGAGGCGAGCGAGATTGGCGTAGGTGGTGAGCTGGGAATCGAAGACCATGTGCCGGGGGCGCTCGCCGTGGGTCTTTTCCCAAAATGCGATGAACCGGAAGATCTCTTCGGCCTCCTCGCCCTTGCGTAGGTCGGCGTTGGCGTAGCAGAAGGCGTGTCCGTCGGCATCTTGTGCCAAAAAGGTGAGGATGCTCGACTGCCGGCGCGAGCGCATGGACACATAATGGCGCTCGATGACGGGGTGCTCGCCGTAGTACGGGACAGAATGAAAATCGAGGTTGAAGGAGCGACCCGGCAGCAACGCATCGCCGGCGATCTGGTGTTGATAGGCGCCCAAGAGAGTAGTGTTCTGCGCGTGGGTGATGTGGGAGGAATACTCCGACAGATAGCTCTTCTTCGGAAAGACGTTCAGGCCCGCAAACAGGGCGAGTCCCTGGTCGGCGACCAACGCCATGACGTGACTCTTGCGCTCGATCGACCAGAGCTTCAGAGCGAGCGAGGCACGCAGCGCATGGGCTGCCGGAATCATCTTTGAGCCCCGCAGACGCGCATTTTTGGCGAGCGTCTCAAGCGACAACCGCACAAGATACGGCACGAACAAGAATAGGCCGCCGCAGCGAGTCTGAAACTCCTGCTGGATCGGGGCGAAGCGGCGCACATCGGCCACCGCCTCGATTGTGGCGCGCGCTCGATCGGGACGTTCCTCATCGGCGCGCCGGGGCAGAGGCGCGAATCCCTCGACCTTGAGCACCTCGCGCACCGCCGTCGGGCTCAATGAGAGCTGGCGCTCCTTCAGAGACTCACTGATCTCGTAGACCGAGTAGTTGCGCTTGCGCAGTTCCACGACAAGATCACGCGCGGCGGACTTCTTCGGCTGATCCCGCGGTCCTGGTCGAGGCGAGACGAAGAACACGGGGTCGGTCTGACGGCGAAAGTGATGGCACAGGACTTGGAAGGAGCCGGTGCTGTAACCGAAGGCGCGGGCGACCTCGCGCGAGGGCCGTCCCTCGACGAAGAAGGCGCGCAGCGCCTCGTATTGGCGCTGTTTGGCCGAGGCCGGAGTCAAGAAGAAGCGCCGGCAGTTACTTAGGTCTTTTGGTACCCTGACAGACACATTCTCACTTTACTACTACTATAAGTTGTGTCAAGAGCCGGCCGACAGATCTATCTGTAGTGGTGCCAATATCCAACAAAAAACTGCATATGCCGCTACACCGTCGGATCTCATTCGTTCCTAGCAAGTGCACGATGCGGCATGTAGTAATTACACAATGACAAACACGACGCACTATATAGACTAATAATCTCACCACAAGGAAGCCAGACCGAGAGCGTCAGTTCGATTAACACGGGGAGAAATAGAGGGATAAATTGCCCGCGGGGATGCGCTGAGGCTTAGCGGATCAGCGCGCCGTGGAAATCCAGGCTAGCCTGGTGACAATGTGGATAGCGCAACGCTGAGCATGGTGAGATCCACTACACGCCGATCAGCGCGAGCAATTGGTTCAAGACACGAACTTTGCCACGGGCAGCATCTAGAACTGATTTGCCGAAATGACGAGGATAAACAATTTCGTCTTGCGCATGTGATCCAAACATTTTATGGAAAATCCTTTTTCGTTCTTTGGAATCACCTGTTGAAACGTGCCCGGCTGTTGATAACAGCCAAGCCTCCAAACAAGGGTCCGACTCAAGCACATGGATCTTTCTTTGTTTGGCGATCTTTCTCTGAGCGTCATCCCAATCCGTGTCGGTGTCGACGAGAATGGCGATGTCATCGACCCCCAATCGCACTCGGGGTGACAGAGCCAGTCGCAGCGCATTTCGGGCACCCTTGCCATGTGCGTTTTTGGTGCTCAACTCCAGATTTCCGCGCCGCTGGGAGTCCGGCCAAACCGGGGCGGGAGACCTACGCCGACGCCCTGAGCAGGCGTGATCGGGGTAGCCGACGCGTTGTAGCGCCACGCAGGGCGCTCCGGATTCCAGTCGGCCTGGGCGGAGTTCGCCGGCG
>JANXOV010000166.1 GCA_025357635.1 Pseudomonadota bacterium | reverse complement strand
CGGGCAGCTTGAACTGGGCACCAAAATTCTCACAGATATAGCCGCGCGCCGCGCCCTCGGGCAGCGCGACCCGGAATCGCACGCCACGCGGAATCACTGCAATTTCCAGCGGCGATACTTCCAGCCGTCCCATCTCGGTGTCGATCTGCAGAGCGCCTTGCTGCGGAACGATCAACAGTTCACCGTCCGCGTCGTAAAAGTAGCGATCCTGCATGGAGCGGTTGGCGGCGTACAGGTAGATGGCACAACCGCTCAGCGACCCCGCCGAGCCGTTGCCGGCGACCGGATGCAGTCCGTCGACGAAGTCCGTGGGTTGCGCCGGCAGCGGCAGGGGATCCCAGCGCAATTGATTCGGCGATGCGGCCTCACCGGCGCCTGCGCCGTCCAGGTGCGGATGTGCCAGTGGGGCAAACGCGCGGTGCATGACCGCCGGTCGAATGCGGTACAGCCAGGAACGGCGATTGGCATGGCGCGGCGCCGTGAATGCAGTGCCGGACAATTGTTCGGCATACAAGCCATACGGGCACTGCTGCGGCGAATTGCGTCCCTGTGGCAGCGCGCCGGGCAGTGCCTCGGTGGCGAATTCATTTCCGAACCCGCTCTGGTAGCCAGGCGATTGCAGATCAGAACTGGTCAAGGTCATGGTGGCGCGATCCGGCAGAGTTTGCATCAGTGCGCAGTTTAGCCCATGGCTGTTGCGCAGTCCCGCAACAAAGTTTGGCTATCGTCTGCGATAATGCACCAGTGGAGCAACGTTGTTGCTAATTTATCAGGAAATTACTCATGAGCGCGATGACGGCACTGGATGAATCGGACTTTCGTATCCTGGCGGTCTTGCAGCAGGACGCGTCGCTGACCAACCGGGCTTTGGCGAAGCTCGTCGGCCTGTCGCCGGCGCCTTGTCTGCGCCGCACGCAGCGGCTGGCGGAGTTGGGGGTGGTGCGCCGCTATGTGGCGCTGGTGGACCGGGAGAAGATCGGACTCAACGTTCAGGCGCTGGCGTTCGTCACACTCGAAAATCACAAAGCGGGTCCTGCGCGCCAATTCGAAGGCGTCGTGCAGCGCCGGCACGAGGTGCTGGAGTGTCTGCGTTTGAGCGGCGCCTTCGATTACCTGTTGCGGGTGGTGGTGCCCTCCATGGCGGCTTACTCGGCATTTCTGGATCAGCATCTGTTGTCGCTGGCGGCCGTGCGTTCGGTCAACTCAAGCTTCGAACTCGGCGTATTGAAGGAGACCACCGCGCTGCCCGTGGTGAGGCCGTCGGCGCGCACGCGCACCGCCGCTCCCCGAAGGGTCGGATGAATCCGCCAGCCGGCGCGCGAAGCCCCGGTGCTTTCCGCGTGGTGCGGGCTTATAGTCTGCTTTGGAAGAGTGTTGAAAGCGTGAACCTATGTCGAGCGATGAATCTCTGCGGGCCGCGAACCAGGACGCACCCGTGCGATTGGACGACAAGTACACTCGGCTCAGCGGGCGGATACTGCTGAGCGGCACGCAGGCGCTGGTGCGGCTGCCGCTCATGCAGCGGGCGTGCGACGCCGCCGCCGGACTCAACACGGCCGGGTTCATCAGCGGCTATCGCGGCTCGCCGCTCGGCGGCTACGATCAGCAGCTGATCCAGCAGCGCGAGCGTCTGACAGCGGCTCAGATTCGCTTTGAACCCGGCGTGAACGAGGATCTGGCGGCCACCGCTGTCTGGGGCACGCAACAGGTCACTCTGCTGCCCGGTGCGCGTGTAGATGGCGTGTTCGCCATTTGGTACGGCAAGGGACCCGGGGTGGATCGCGCCGGAGATCCTCTCAAGCATGGCAATCGCATGGGCACCTCGCGTCACGGCGGCGTGCTCGTGGTCTTTGGCGATGATCACGCCGGCAAGAGTTCCACGGTTTCGCATCAAAGCGAAATGGCGCTGGCGGCCAGCGGAATACCGGTTCTGTATCCGGCGACGCCGCAGGAGTACCTTGAGTTCGGCCTGCATGGTTTTGCGATGTCACGTCATTCCGGCCTGTGGATCGGATTCAAATGCGTCAATGAAACGGTGGAAACGACTGCCAGCGTTGAGGTCGATCCGCTGCGGCCCTTGATCCGGATGCCTTCGCCTGCCGCTGAGTCGGTGCATGCGCGGCATGCATTCGATCCGCTGGCCGACGATTCTCGCCTTCATCGGTTGAAGCTGCCGCTGGCACACGAGTACGTGCGCGCCAATGCCCTGGATCGCATCGTGCATGCGAGTGTATTGCGCAACCTGGGCATCGTCACCGCCGGCAAGTCCTGGCTCGATGTGGAAGAAGCGCTCACCGCGCTTGGGTTGGATGCGGCGCGGTTACAGAACCTCGGCGTCTCGGTCTACAAGCCGGCTCTGATATGGCCGCTCGAGCCTGAAGGCATCCGGCAATTCGCGCGCGGGCAGCGGGAGCTGCTGTTCGTCGAAGAAAAGGTGTCCTTCGTTGAAATGCAGTCCGCGCAGATTCTATATGGTCTGGCGGATGCGCAGCGGCCGCGCATCGCTGGAAAATGCTCCCCGGACGGCGAGTTGCTGTTTCCTTCCGATGTGCCGCTGGAGCCGCTGCGAATCGCGCTGGTCATCGGCAGCCGGCTGCAGTCGTTGGGCGTGGGCGATGAGGCGTTGAACCGGCGGATCCAATCTCTTCAGACGGAACTGGCGCGCGTCTCCGAGGTGCCGCCGCCGGCGCTGGCACGCACACCGTATTTTTGTTCCGGCTGCCCGCACAACACATCCACGAAAGTGCCGGAAGGCAGTCTGGCGATGGCCGGAATCGGCTGCCACACCATGGCCTTGTTCATGGACCGCAGCACGCTGCCACCCACGCAAATGGGCGGCGAAGGCGCCAATTGGAGCGGCATCGCGCCGTACACCCGTGTGCCGCATGTGTTTCAAAATATTGGCGATGGCACGTATTATCACTCCGGTCTGTTGGCGATTCGCGCGGCCGTCAACGCGGGCGTGAACATCACCTACAAGATTCTGCTCAATGACGCCGTGGCCATGACGGGCGGGCAGGCGGTGGAGGGCGGGTTGTCGGCGGCGGAAATTTCGCAGCAGTTGCGGGCCGAGCGGGTGCAGCGGATCGCGGTGGTCAGCGATGACATCGGCAAGTACGGCGCCAATGCAGGATTCGCCACTGGCCTCACCCTGCATCATCGCTCCGAACTGGACGCTGTGCAGCGGGAAATGCGTGAAGTCAGCGGCGTCAGCGCCATCATCTACGAGCAAACCTGTGCCGCCGAGAAACGGCGCCGGCGCAAGCGGGGTGGCTATCCCAATCCTGCGCGCCGCGTATTCATCAACCCACAAGTATGCGAAGGCTGCGGTGATTGCTCGGTGCAGTCGAATTGCGTCTCGGTGGAGCCCCTGGAAACCCCGCTGGGGCGCAAGCGCCAGATCGACCAATCCAGCTGCAACAAAGACTTCTCCTGTCTCAATGGCTTCTGCCCCTCGTTCGTCACAGTCGAGAATGCGCAACCGAGGAAATCCCGCGCCGCCGAGCCGGCGGCCGAGCTGTTTGGGCAGCTGCCCGAGCCCGAGCCGGCATCGAGCGCCACGCCGGTTTCGATCCTCGTCACGGGTATTGGCGGTACCGGCGTGGTCACCATCGGTGCGGTGCTCGCCATGGCCGCCCATCTGGAGGGCCTCGCGGTGAGCGCCTTCGACATGACGGGGCTCGCGCAGAAGGGCGGCGCCGTACTGTCGCATGTCAAGATTTCCCGGCCCGCCAGCGCGTTTGCCGCGCCTCGCATCGGTCTGCTCGGCGCCGATGTGGTATTGGGCTGCGATCTGGTGGTGACGGCGGGGACGGAAGTCTTGCGCTCGATCGCTGCGGGTCGCACTCAGGTCGTGCTCAATTCGCATCTGGTGCCCACCGCGGCGTTTCAGGCAAATCCCGATGTCGATTTTCACGCGCAGGAATTGCGGGGTCAGATCGACTCCGTGGCCACGCCTGCCTGCGTGCATGCAATAGATGCAGCGCAAGCAGCTCGCTCGCAACTCGGGGACACGATCGGAACGAATATGCTGATGGTCGGTTTTGCATTGCAAAGGGGACTGCTGCCGTTGAGCCTGGCGGCAGTCCGGCAGGCTATCGCGCTCAACGGCACGGCGGTGGAATTCAATTTGCGCGCGCTGGACCTGGGACGATTGATGGCGGCATCGCCGGCATGCGCAGCCGATCTGGGCGCGGTGAGGCCCGTCGCCGACGCGAACGAGTCCTTGGCCGACATGCTCGAATCAAGAGTTCGGTCTCTGACTCAGTACCAGGATGCCGCGTATGCCGCCCGCTTTCGCGCTTTGGTGGATGAGGTGGCGGCCGCGGAGCACCGGCTCGATCCGCGCGGCGCCGAACTGACCCAGGCGGTGGCGCGCAATTACTTCAAGCTGCTCGCTTACAAAGATGAGTACGAGGTGGCACGACTGCATTCAAGTCCGCAGTTTCTTGCGCAGATCCAGGCGGCCTTCGAAGGGCCGGCCAGACTGAGTTTTCACCTCGCGCCGCCGTTGTTCGCACGCCGCGATCCTCGCACCGGCGTCCCGCGGAAAATTCAGATGGGTCCCTGGATGATGGGCGTATTCAAGCTGCTGTCGAGGATGAAGTTCCTGCGCGGTACGCCGATCGACCCCTTTGGCCATACGCAAGAACGCAAGCTGGAGCGTGCGTTGATCCTCGAATATGAGTTGCGGGTGCGTGAGATCGCAAGCGGGCTGTCGGCGGCGCGATTGGCGATTGCAGTTGAGCTGGCGCAGGTCCCGGACATGATCCGCGGGTTCGGCCACGTCAAAAGCCGCACCATGCAGTCGGCGAAGCGCGCAGAAGCGGACTTGATGCAACGCTGGCGGGCGCAGGCGGGGCCGGTTTAGATCAGCTGCGAATCCAGACGCTGGTGCCGATGCCGGCGAAGGTCATGATCACCGAGCCGCCCAGGTGCGCCGCCACTGCGGCGCATGCCATGGCGGCGCGTCCCTGCTGCAGCAGCGTGACGATCTCGGCGGAGAACGTGGAGAACGTGGTCAAGGCGCCGCAGAACCCGGTGATGATGAACAGGCGCCATTCCGGCGAGAGCGCAGCGGAGGTGGAAAAATAGGCAATGGCAATGCCGACGATGTAGGCGCCGATGAGATTGGCGATGAGGGTGCCGGGAGGGATGGCCGGGAAGTACTGATTCAGCAGCAGCGCCAGCCACCAACGCAGCAATGCACCGATGCTGGCGCCGGCGCAGATCGCGGTGATGGTCTTCCACATGAGTTCGAGTACTCCCTAGATAATCCGAGGAAGCATGCCATCTCCCGCAGCAGCAGGTATTCTATTGAGCGCGGGATGCGGATGTCGAGAATCCGCCGATTCCCCGGGATTGCCGGCGAACGTCTGAGATTCTATAATAAATCGTCTGATTATCATGATGTTATATAGAAAAGCTAATGTCAGATATAGAACCCATGTGTCCGACCGTCGATCGCTGATTTCATAGCAACCATCAATGTCAGCCTTCGCGCACGCACTTCGCTCATTTCAAACCGGGGAGCTGACCCAGGATCAATTGCTGAGCGAAGTGTACCGGCAGCTCGCTGTTGAACACGTCGCGCCACTCAGGTTGCTCGAGATACTCAACGAACAAAAGCTCAAACAGCCCCTGCCTGACGATACTCATGAGACGCTGCTGAGCCGCATCGCCGGCTGGCCGCAGGAAGAGACGATTGCGACCCGCTCCTCCCAGGAGCAAAGCAGCAAGTCCCGCATTGGCGATGCGCCTGTGACCATCGTGCTCGGCGACCCCTCCGGCAGCACGGACGGAAGCAAGATCGATCCGAAGAGCAATCGAACGCCGCCCGCAACGGTGGGCAGCGTGCTGCAGGGCCGGTTCAGTCTGATCGCCCTGATCGGTGAGGGCGGCATGAGCCGTGTCTACAAGGCGATCGATCTGCGCCGCGTTGAAGCCGGCGCGCATGATCCTTACATCGCGGTGAAGGTACTGACCGTGCCGTTCAGCCACTACTTCGGCTCCATGGCTGCGCTGCAGCGCGAGGCGCACAAACTGCAAAGCCTGACGCATCAGAACATCGTGCGGGTCATCGACTGCGACCGCGACGGACAAAGCGTCTTCATGACCATGGAGTACCTGCCCGGCGAATCCTTGTACAAGAAGCTGCGCCGCTGCGGTCCTGGCGGCATGCCGCGCGAGGATGCCATCGCCACCGTGAGCTCGGTGGCGCACGCGTTGGAATATGCGCACCACAATCACATCGTGCACGGTGATTTGAAACCCGGCAATGTCATCGTCGATGACAAATGCGGCGTCAAGGTCATCGATTTCGGCATGGCGCGTTTCATTGCCCGCCGCGGCGAGGCGGCGGCCGCGCCCAACGATGAACCCACAGCGCTCACGCCGCGCTATGCGAGTCCCGAAATGCTCGCGGGCCACCCGCCCGAACCTGCCGACGACGTGTATGCGCTGGCGTGTTTGTCCTACGAAGTGCTCACCGGCCGGCACCCGTTCGGGCGCGTTGAGGAAGCCACGGGACGTCAGCCGCATTCGCGCGCGCCACGCTCGGCGCACCTGACCCGCCGGCAGTACCGCGTGCTGTCACGCGCGCTGGAGTTTGACCGGACGCGGCGGACGCCCAGCGTTGCGCAGTTTCTCAAGGAGTTTCGCGCCGCCAATCGCCGCTCCACCGGCAGGTGGCTGGCCTTGACCGGCGTTGCGGCCGCGCTCGCCGCGGCCGCGGCGATGATCGCTTTGGCGTTGGGGCCGCCGGGCTGGATGAAACGGTTGCAGGCGTTGCGATCAATCGCAGGCCCCGCTGCCGAGTCCGTGATTCGCGATTGCCCGACCTGCCCGCTGATGACAGTGCTGCCCGCAGGACGATTCGAACAGGGCGCTGCCGCGGCGGATCTCGCGGCGACGGCGTTCGAGCGCCCGCGGCACGCCGTCACCATTGCCTACAGCCTGGCCATGAGCACGAATGAAGTGACGGTGGGAGAGTTCAAGGAGTTCGTCGATGCGACTCGCCGCAACATGAGCGGTTGTGAAACCTACGCGGATGACCGATGGCAGCGCACGGCAGCCGCCAACTGGCTCAACACCGGCTTTCCGCAGAGTTCGGTGCATCCGGTGACCTGCGTTTCGTGGAACGATGCCGTGGCGTACTCGCGCTGGCTGAGCCGCAAAGGCGGCCATGCCTACCGTCTGCCGAGCGCCTCGGAATGGGAATATGCGGCGCGGGCCGGCGCTGACAGTGCGCAGCCTTGGGGCGCATTGGCGGCCACTGCTTGCAACTATGCCAATGTTTCGGATCAGAATGCGCGCCAGAGATTTCCAGGCTGGGACGCATTCGAGTGCAACGACGGCTATGTGGGAACCGCGCCGGTCGGATCCTTCAAGTCCAACGGCTTCGGCTTGAATGACATGCTCGGAAACGCATTCGAATGGGTGCAGGATTGCTGGACAATCGACTACCGGCGCGCTCCGGCTGACGGTTCCGCGATTGCCGCGGGAGATTGCCGCAGTCATGAGGCGCGCGGTGGGTCGTGGTTCACCGCACCGTCGTACGTGCGCGCCTCGTACCGCAACCGCTTCGGCGCCGATCAACGCAGCACCAGCGTTGGTTTCCGCGTCGTGCGCGAGATGCGCAAGTAAATGGCCGGGACCGCTGCATCATGTCGCGGCCTCTGCCTGGCGCTGGCGCTGGCGCTGGCGCTGGCGCTGGCGCTGGCGTTGGCATCGAGCGCGCCGGCCGGTGCCGCGCAGGATGCGGAGTCCGCTTCCGCGGCCGGCGATGAGGCGGTGCAGGCGCGTCGTCCCGGTGAAGCCATCGCTTTGTATCGGCGCGCACTGCAGCTCGGATTTCGCGACACGGCTTCGCTGAACGCGCGGATCGCCGGCGCCGAGGCACAGCGCCAGTCGTTCTTGAAGGCATGCGCAACCAGTGGTGGCGCGGCCGCTCGCCGCGCGTGCCAGGCCGCCCGATTGCCCGGGTCACCCGACGAAGCCAGAGTGTATCGCCGCCTGGGCAGCATAGAGGAAGCCGAGCATCAAAATGCCGACGCATTGGATGCCTATCTCTCGGCCGATCGGTTGCAGCCAGGCGATCCTGGCATCTCCGCGGCGATTGCGCGTTTGCGGCCCGCTGCGCCGCCACGATTGCAAGGCACTGCGTCCACGCTGGAATCTGCCGCCTATCCGCAGGCAAGCGAGCGCCGCTATTCAAACGCCGCGCCGCCGAGCTTTTCGCATTAATTGTCGGATATTATGACGCATGTCGCTTGCTGGCACAGGGCAGGTCCGTCGATAGTGCGCAGGTGAAATCCGCCTCCGATGACAAGCTTCGTGATCCGCCGCCCGCCGCCGCTTTGCAACCCGGTCTATTGCCAACGGCCGAGTATTGCGCGGACCGGCGCGCAGCGGCGGATCGGCGCCGCCGGGTGTGGTGGGGCATCTTTTACGGCAGCTTCAATCCGCGCCGCCGAATGCCGCGTCGGCTCGACGGCGCGGGTTTCCATCTGCTCGACTGGCACCACTCGCGTCTTCTGGCGGTGGTCCTAGCCATTCTCGTGCTGTGCGTCAGCGATGCCTTTTTGACCCTGATTCTGCTGCAGTCGGGCGCGCGCGAGGTCAACCCCGTGATGGCGAATTTCGTCTACGACGATGCCACCACATTCACGGTGCTGAAAATGCTGATGACCAGTTCCAGCGTGGCCGTGATGGTGATGCTGGCGGGGTACCGATTCCTGGGCGTGTTCCGGGTGGAAATACTGCTGTACCTGGTCCTGACGGGCTATGTGGGGCTGGTGGGATACGAATTGTGGATGATGCAGGAACTGGGCGGTTTTCCACTGTTCGGCAACTGAGCGCGCAACCCCTACATTCCATAATCTGGCTGCTTCAGCTAGACTTGCGCTTTCGTTTTCGACCCATCCATGAATCGACGCGAGCCTTCCTCGTTTGCCCCGACGCCGCTGTACGGTGGCAACGCAGATTTCATTGAAAGTCTCTACGAGTCCTATCTGTCGGACCCGCAATCCGTGGCGCCCGCGTGGCAGGACTATTTTTCGCAGCTGACTCCGGTGGACGGCAAGCCCGCGGCGGGTGATGTGGCTCACGGTTCGATTCGAGAGCATATCCTGGCACGCACCCAAGCGTCGCGCGCCCAGCGCGCAGCGCCGGATTCGGATGCGGCGCAAGGGGCGAGCGCCAAACAAGGCGCAGTGTCGCGGCTGATCCAGGTCTACGCGAATCGGGCGCATCTCATTGCGAACATCGATCCGTTGGGCTTGCAGCAGCGCCTTAAGCCGTACGTGCTCGATCCTGCGTATTTCGGATTGTCGGAGGCGGATCTGGAGTCGGAGTTCTTTACCGGCAGCCGCACGGCGATGATCAACAAACGCTCCAAGCTCAGGCAGATTCTGGCCGAGCTGCGCCAGATTTACTGCGGCACCATCGGTGCGGAATTCGCGCACGTCTCAGACACCGACGAGCGGCTGTGGCTGCAGGACCGGTTTCAGGCGGGCCGTATGGAACAACGTTTTTCGACGACGGAAAAGAAGAACATCCTGTGGCAGCTGACTGCGGCCGAGGGGCTGGAGCGGTATCTGCATACCAAGTACGTGGGTCAGAAGCGCTTTTCGCTCGAAGGCGGCGACAGTCTCATCCCGCTGCTGGATGACCTGGTGCAGCAGGGCGGCATCGCCGGTGTGGACGAGACCATCATCGGCATGGCGCATCGCGGACGGCTGAATGTGCTGGTCAACCTGCTTGGCAAGTCACCCAAGGATCTGTTCAGCGAATTCGAGGGCCAATATGACCTGGCCAAGATTCGCGGCTCCGGCGATGTCAAGTATCACAAGGGCTTTTCCGCCGATCTGAAAACCCCCAACGGCAATGTGCACGTGGCGCTGGCGTTTAATCCTTCGCATCTGGAAGTCGTCAACGCGGTGGTCGAAGGGTCGGTGCGCGCCCGGCAGGAGCGCCGCGGCGATGCCCATGGCGACAAGGTCGTGCCGGTGCAAATCCATGGCGATGCGGCGTTCGCCGGCCAGGGCGTGATCATGGAAACCCTGCAGCTATCGCAGGCGCGCGGTTTTTTCACCGGCGGCACGGTCCACATCATCATCAACAACCAGGTCGGTTTCACCACCAGCGATCCGCGCGACGCGCGCTCCACCTTGTATTGCTCCGATGTTGCCAAGATGGTCGAGGCGCCGATCCTGCACGTTAACGCGGACGATCCTGAGGCGGTGTGTTTCGTGACCCGGTTTGCGCTTGAGTACCGGCGCAAGTTTCACAAAGACGTGGTCATCGATCTGGTGTGCTACCGCCGACACGGACACAACGAGGCCGATGAGCCCTCCGCCACGCAGCCCATCATGTATCAGATCATCCGCAAGAAGCCCACGGTGCGGCAGATCTACACCGATCAGCTGGTTGCCGAAGGCGTGGTCACGCCCGGCGAAGCGGCGGCGATGATCGAGCAGTACCGCAATGGACTGGATCAGGGGGCGGCGCAAGCGCGCGCAGCGCTGGGACTGATCGGCAACAAATACACGGTCGACTGGAGCAGCCACCTCGGCGCGGATTGGTCCGAGCCGGTCAAGACGGCGGTGGACTTGCCGCGCCTGAAAGCGCTGGGAAAGGCCATCACCACGTATCCGGCGCAGTGGACGCTGCATCCGCGCGTACTGGCCATCATGCAGGCGCGGGAGAAAATGATCGCCGGCGATCTGGCGCTGGACTGGGGCTGCGCGGAAAATCTGGCCTACGCCAGTCTCGTGCAGGAAGGCTTTGCGGTGCGTCTGACCGGTCAGGACAGCGGCCGAGGCACATTCTTTCATCGTCACGCCGTGCTGCACGATCAGCAGACCGGCGAGCGATATACACCGCTGCAGCATCTGGCGACCAATCAGCCCACCTTCACAGTCACCGATTCGGTGCTCTCAGAAGAGGCGGTGATGGGTTTCGAGTACGGATTTTCGACCACCGAGCCGCAATGCCTGACCATCTGGGAAGGCCAGTTCGGCGACTTTTGCAATGGCGCGCAGGTGATCATCGATCAATTCATCAGTTCCGGCGAAGCCAAGTGGGGGCGGTTGTCGGGACTGGTGCTGTTTCTGCCGCATGGCTATGAAGGCCAGGGGCCGGAGCATTCCTCCGCGCGTCTGGAGCGGTTCTTGCAGTTGTGCGCCGAGTACAACATGCAGGTGTGCGTGCCCTCGACGCCGGCGCAGATGTTCCACATGTTGAGACGGCAGATGGTGCGGTCGCTGCGCAAACCGCTGATCGTGATGACGCCGAAGAGTCTGCTGCGCCATCCGCTCTCCGTCTCATCGCTGCACGATCTGGCGGCCTCGCGCTTCCACAATGTCATCGATGAGATCGACGCGATCAAACCGCAGTCGGTCACCCGAGTGGTGCTGTGCAGCGGCAAGGTCTACTTCGACCTGCTCAAGGCGCGGCGCGACCTCAAATCCGAAAACATCGCCATCGTGCGTCTGGAACAACTGTATCCGTTTCCTGCCGATGAGTATGAAGCCATCGTGCACCGTTATTCCGCCGCGACCGAATTCGTGTGGTGCCAGGAAGAGCCGCAGAACCAGGGCGGGTGGTATCAGATCCGGCATCGGCTGCAGGCCACGCTCGGCCCGCACCAGGAGTTGTTGTATTCCGGGCGCGCAGGCGCGGCGGCGCCGGCGACCGGCATACACTCGATGCACGAGGAGCAGCAAAAGGACCTGGTTCAGGCGGCGCTCAAGGGTTCGCCCGTTGAGGGCTTGGCTGCGCATACCCTGCGCGTCAAAGCGTCCTGATCTGACGATCACCCTCTTTACAACCTAACAACAACGGTGCGGTTTAATGACAATTGAAGTTCGCGTTCCGCAGCTGCCCGAGTCGGTCGCCGACGCAACGCTCGTCACCTGGCACAAGAAACCCGGCGATGCCGTGGCGCGGGACGAGAACCTGGTGGATCTGGAAACCGACAAGGTGGTTCTGGAGGTGCCGGCGCCGGCTGCCGGCGTATTGAAAGAAATCAAGCTGGGCAACGGCACCACGGTGACCAGCGGTCAACTGTTGGCGGTCATCGAGGCCGGAGCGGTTGCAAGCGCCGCGGCTCCTGCCGCTGCACCGGCCCTCGCCGCCGCAAAGCCGGACGCCACTGCTGCCAAGCTCAGCCCCGCGGCGAAGCGCGTGGTGGAAGAAAACAAGGTCGACGCGGCGCAGGTGGTCGGGTCGGGCCGCGACGGCCGCGTGTCCAAGTCCGATGTGGTCAATCACCTGTCCGGGAAGGATGCGGCGCCGGCTGCAAAGCCAGCCGCTGCAAGCGCTGGCCGCGCCGAGCAGCGCGTTGCCATGACGCGGCTGCGGCAGCGCATTGCCGAGCGCATGGTGCAGGCACAGGCCACGCAGGCGTTGTTGACTTCGTTCAACGAAGTCGATCTGAAGGCAGTCATGGAACTGCGCTCGCGCTACAAGGAAGAATTCGAGAAGCGCACCGGTGCGAAACTGGGCTTCATGTCTTTTTTCGTCAAGGCCTGCGTTGAAGCTTTGAAGAAGTTCCCCGCCATCAACGCCTCTGTCGATGGCAGCGACATCATTTATCACGAGTTCTACGACATCGGCGTCGCAGTCTCCACCGATCGTGGACTCATCGTGCCCATCGTGCGCGACGCGGATATGCAAAGTTTCGGCGACATCGAAAAATCGATCGCCAATTTCGCCTCGCGTGCGCGCGACGGATCCATCACCATCGAAGAGCTCGCCGGCGGCACGTTCACGATCACCAATGGCGGCACGTTCGGCTCGCTGCTGTCCACGCCCATCGTGAACGCACCGCAAAGCGCCATTCTGGGCATGCACAAGATTCAGGATCGCCCCGTGGCCGTCGACGGCGCCGTCGTGGTGCGGCCCATGATGTACATCGCGCTGACCTACGATCACCGCATCATCGACGGCCGCGAAGCGGTGCAGTTTCTGGTGGCGGTGAAGCAGTATCTGGAAGAACCCGCCCGTCTGGTGCTGTCGCTGTGAGCGCCGCGGTCACCACCGCTGAGGCTGAGGTGTTCGACGTGATCGTGATCGGCGGCGGGCCGGCAGGCTATCCGGCCGCCATTCGCGCCGCGCAGAACAAGCTCAAAGCAGCCTGCATCGATGAATGGAAAAACTTTGACGGCAGCTACGCCTTTGGGGGCACCTGCCTGAACGCCGGCTGCATTCCCTCCAAGGCGCTGCTGGAATCCTCCGAGCTTTATCATCGCGCCAGGGAAGAGTTCGCTGTGCACGGCATCAAGGCCAGCGGCATCGAGCTGGATCTCGCCGCCATGCAAAAGCGCCGCGCCTCCATCGTCAAGATGATGACGGGCGGCATCACGGCCTTGCTCAAGGCCAACGGGGTCAAGGCGTATCAGGGCCATGGCCGCCTGCTCGCCGCGGATCAGGTGGAACTCACCGGCCCGGATGGCGCAAAGACAGTCCTCAAAACCAAGCACGTGATTCTGGCCTCCGGATCGGTTCCCGTGCAGCTGAAGAGCGTACCCCATGACGGCAAGTTCATCGTCGATTCGTGGAATGCACTGGAGTTCGATGCGGTGCCGCAGCGGCTGGGCGTGATCGGCGCCGGCGTCATCGGGCTGGAGTTGGGCAGCGTCTGGCGGCGCTTGGGAAGCACGGTGACCGTGCTCGAGGCAACCGACCAGTTTTTGCCCATGGCAGATCAGGCCGTTGCCAGGGAAGCTCAGCACCACTTCAAGAAGCTGGGACTGGACATCAAGCTGGGCGCCAAGGTTTCAAGCGCTGCCGTCAGCGGCGGCGCTGTATCGGTCAGCTATGCGGATGCTCAAGGTGAACATCAACTCACCGTCGACAAACTCGTGGTTGCCGTGGGGCGTCGCCCGTTTACCGAGGGGCTCATCGCTGCGGGCGTGGGGGTTGCACTGGATGCGCGCGGATTCATCGCGGTGGATGAGCATTGCCGCAGCAGCGTGCCCAATGTCTGGGCGGTGGGCGACGTGGTTCGCGGACCGATGCTGGCGCACAAGGGCAAGGAAGAGGGCGTGATGGTCGCCGATCTGATCGCCGGCCTGTACGGAGAGGTCAATTACAAGACCATCCCGTCGGTCATCTACACCGCGCCAGAGATCGCGTGGGTGGGGCTGACCGAGGAGCAGGTCAAAGCCAGCGGCCGCGCCTACAAGGTTGGATCGTTTCCGTTCACGGCCAGCGGCCGGGCACGCGCCATGGAAGCAAGCATCGGCTTCACCAAGCTCATTGCGGCGGTGGATGACGATGAGATTCTCGGTGTGCACATCATCGGACCCATGGCGGGCGAGCTCATCGGTGAGGCGGTTCTGGCGATGGAGTACTCGGCCAGCACCGAGGATATACAGCGCACCATCCACGCACATCCGACCCTGTCGGAAGGGCTGCACGAGGCCGCGCTGGCGGCGGACAAGCGCGCCATCGATGCGATCAATCGATGAGTGAAAACGGCTAGCGCCTGCGCCGTGCGCTGATGATATTGGGCAGCTGAGCGATCCGCGACAGCACTCGCGACAGCTGCGGCAGTCCGCTGATGAGCAGCGTGAATTGCATGTGCGCCAGGTTGTCGGCTTTGCTGGTGACTGTGTTCATGCCGCGGATGCTGATCTTCTCATCGGCGATGGTCGCGCTGATGTCGCGCACCAGCCCGCGACGGTCATAGGCGCGCACCTCGATCTCCACATTGAACTCACCTTCGGCGCTCTTGCCCCAGTCGATGGCCAGGACGCGCGATGGATTGCGTGCGGCAATTCTTATGAAATTCGAACATGACTGCGAGTGAATGCTGACGCCACGGCCGATGGCAAGGTAGCCGCTGATGGCTTCCGGCGGTACGGGGTTGCAGCATTTGGGGTAGGTCGCCAGCAGATTGCCGATGCCCTGCACCGCGGTGCCGCGCTCGGAAGGCTTCGCTCGCTTGGGCTTGGGCACCGCGAGGTTCTCATCGCGGGCATGCAGGATGCGCTGAATCGCACCCACCACCTGACTTGCGCTCACATCGCCGGCGCCCAGGGCTTCATGCAGCGCATCCACACTGTGCAGCCGCAGTTCCGACAGCAGTTCAGGGATGGGGGGTGTTTGCACACCCAGCCGCTGCAATTCGCGCTCGAGCAAGGCGCGGCCTTCCGTCTTGCTTTGATTCTCATCCTGTTTGCGAAACCAGGCTTTCACTTTGCTGCGATTGCGAGGGCTGGCGAGGTATCCGGACTGCGCCGACAGCCAGTCGCGGGACGGATGCGGGGCCTTGGCGGCGATGATTTCAATCGTATCGCTGTTCTTCAGGCGATGATTCAGCGGCACCATCTTGCCGTTGACCTTGGCGCCGCGGGTGCGGTGCCCCAGATCCGTATGCACCTGATAGGCGAAATCCAGCGGTGTGCCGTTGACCGGAATGTCGACGATTTCACCCTTGGGCGAGAGCACATAGAGGCGGTCCTGGAACAGATCCACACGCACCCGGTCCAGGAAGTCGCGGCTCGTTTCCGCCGGGTCCGTCGGGCTCAGCAATGCGCGCAGCTGATTGATCTTGCGGTCATAGGCCTGATCGGAGCGCCCACCCTCCTTGTAGCGCCAATGCGAGGCCACCCCGCGTTCGCTGGCGGCGTGCATGTCGTGGGTGCGGATCTGCACTTCGACGGCATCGCCGCCCGGCCCAATCACGGCCGTGTGGATCGAGCGGTACAGGTTGTCCTTGGGAGTGGCGATGTAGTCGTCGAACTCGCCGGGAATGAAGGGCCACAGCGAGTGCACCACGCCCAAGGCGGCATAGCAATCGGCGATGGAGCCCACCAGCACTCGCGCCGCCCGCACGTCCATGACCTGTTCGAAGGGCACCTGCTTGCGCTGCATTTTTCGCCAGATGCTGTAAATGTGTTTGGGACGGGCGCTGATCTGCGCCGTGATGCCGGCGGCCTGCAGATGCGCGGACAGCTGGGTCTCGAAGCGCTGCAGATAGTCCTCGCGTTCGGCGCGCCGCGATTTCAGCGCCGCCGCGATGCGCCGGTACTCGGCGGGCTGCAGATAGCGGAATGCGAAATCCTCCAACTCCCACTTGAGTTGCCACACGCCGAGGCGATTGGCGAGCGGCGCGTACACCTCACGGGCCTCCACCGCGAGTCGCTGCTGTACATCGCCGGCCAAGGACTTGGCAGCGCGCATTTTTTGCAATTGCTCGGCCAGCCGCACCACGACCAGGCGCACGTCGGCGACCACGGCCACCAGCATTTTGCGCAAAGCTTCCGCCTGTCCGGGATCCAGCCCACGCTCCGGCGCCCAGCCGGAGGGCAGACCGAAGCTGCCCAGCTGATTCAGCTCGCGGGCCAGGCGAGTGGCCGTCTCGCCGAAGCGATTCTGCGCGGCTTCGCGCTCGATCCAGTGGTGCTCCAGCAGTCCATGCAGGGCCGTGGCGATGATCAGATCATCGTCAGCCTCCAGGCCGGCGACAATCTGCGCACTGGCAAGGCCGGCTTCATGCGCGGCGTGCGCAGCCGCCGGCAGGGGCCACTCGCGCAGCGCGAGCAGGCTTTCCCGAACCCGCGGACTAGCGGCAGCCGCCCGATTTGATGTCGTTGTTTCCACTCGAAAATCTTCGTCTGCCGTGGGTGGGTTTGCCGTGGCATTGACGCTATCATAGCGACCCGGCTGCAACGCGGTGCAATCCTTGCGAATACTCGGTATCGATCCTGGCTCCCAGCGCACAGGCTTCGGAATTTTAGACGCTGCAGGCCCCAAACTCAGCTACGTGGCAAGCGGGGTCATCCGCACTCGCGAGGGCGAGTTCAGCCAGCGGCTGCAGGAGATCTTCCGCTGCGTGCGCGATCTGGCGGCCCAGTACAAGCCGCAGGAAATCGCCATCGAACGGGTGTTCGTGAACCGCAATGTCGACAGCGCCTTGAAGCTGGGCCAGGCACGCGGCGCAGCCATCTGCGGTCTGGTGGATTGCGATGGCGCCGTGTTCGAATATGCGCCACGACAGATCAAGCTGGCCGTGGTGGGCTCGGGTAGCGCGGAGAAGGCACAGGTCCAATTGATGGTCAAAGGCTTGCTGAAACTGCAGGGTTCGCTGGCGGCCGATGCGGCCGATGCGCTGGCGGCGGCGGTCTGCCATGCGATGCGCTGCGGGGTTCGAAACGCCGTGCGCGCGGCGGGGCGGGCCCGATGATCGGCTTTCTCAAAGGCCGGATCGCGGCCAAGCAGCCACCGACGTTGCTGATCGACGTCAATGGCGTAGGCTATGAACTCGAGGCGCCGATGTCGACTTTTTACACGCTTCCCGCCATCGGTGAGCCGGCCGCTCTGTTCACGCATCTGGTGGTTCGCGAGGACGCGCACGTGCTGTTCGGATTTGCCAGCGACAGCGAACGGCGTCTGTTCCGTGCCCTGATCAAAGTCTCCGGTGTCGGGCCGAAGATGGCGCTTGGCATTCTCTCCGGTTCGAGCGTGGAAGATTTTTTGCGTATCGTCGAAGCCGAAGACACGGCGATGCTGACGCGCATTCCGGGGATCGGACGCAAAACCGCCGAGCGCGTGATCATCGAAATGCGCGACAGCGTCAAGAAGTTTTCCGCCATGGCCGGGGATGCGGCGCATCCCTTGCCAAAATCGGGAGTTGCCTCGCCGCACGCCGAGGCATTTGGCGCGCTGGTGGCGCTGGGGTACAAACCGGTGGAGGTCACGCGCTTGTTGAAAATGTTCGAGGAATCCAACCTGAGTACCGAAGAGTTGATCCGCAGTGCGCTGAAAGCGGCGGCGAAGTCTTAAGCCCATGGCCATCGACGAAGACCGGTTGATCACGGCGAGCGGCGGCAAGGACGATGAAATCGTTGATCGCGCGGTACGTCCCAAGACCCTTGCCGACTATGTCGGACAGCCGAAGGTCAAGGCGCAGATGGAGATCTTCGTGCAAGCCGCGCGCAACCGCGGCGAGGCGCTCGACCATGTTCTGATCTTCGGTCCGCCGGGTCTGGGCAAGACCACGCTTGCCAACATTCTGGCTCATGAAATGCAGGTCAACCTGCGACAGACCTCCGGTCCGGTTCTGGAGCGGCCCGGTGATCTGGCGGCGCTGCTCACCAACCTGGAGCCGCGCGATGTGCTGTTCGTGGATGAAATCCACCGCCTCAGTCCTGTCGTGGAGGAGATACTCTATCCGGCGCTGGAGGACTATCAACTCGACATCCTGATCGGCGAGGGACCGGGCGCGCGCTCCATCAAACTGGATCTTCCACCCTTCACCCTGATCGGCGCGACCACCCGCGCGGGTCTGCTGACCTCACCGCTGCGCGACCGCTTCGGCATCGTGCAGCGGCTGGAGTTTTACTCGATCGCGGAACTCACCGACATCGTCACGCGCAGTGCGTCAATCCTGAGGTTGAAGCTGCAGCCCGACGGCGCGGTGCGCATCGCCGAGCGTTCTCGAGGCACTCCTCGTATCGCCAACCGCCTGCTGCGGCGCGTGCGCGACTACGCGGAAGTCAAAGGCACCGGTCTGATCACCGGCGAAATTGCCATCGCCGCGCTGAACATGCTGGATGTGGATCCCCTGGGGTTCGATCAGCTGGATCGCAAACTGTTGCTCACCGTCATCGAGCGGTTCGACGGCGGCCCCGTGGGGGTTGACAGTCTGGCGGCGGCCATGAGCGAAGAGCGCGGCACGCTCGAAGACGTGGTCGAGCCGTTTCTGATCCAGCAGGGGTTTCTCATGCGCACGGCCCGCGGCCGCGTGGCCACTCGCAGCGCCTATCTGCATTTTGGGTTGAAAGTGCCGGCCGCGGAGCGGGATCTGAACCTGGGTCTGTTCAAGGACGAGTCCTAAGTGACGCCGCAGCCGAACTTCTCCACCCGCCTGCGGGTCTATTGGGAGGACACCGACGCCGGCGGCGTCGTGTACTACGCCAACTACCTCAAATACATGGAGCGATGCAGGACCGAATGGCTGCGCGAATTGGGCATCGATCAGAGCCGGCTGCGGGCCGAGCGCAATCTGCAATTCGCCATCGTCGATGTGTCGGTGAAGTATCTGCGTCCGGCGATGCTCGACGATGAAATCCGGGTCACGGCGACATTGACGCGCATGACGCCGGCGACGTTTTCTTTCGATCAGGCGGTCTGGCGGGGCACGGTGCAGCTTACGCAAGGCAATACACGGGTTGCGTGCCTGGACTCGGTGAGTTTGAAGCCGCGGGCGATCCCGCCGGATCTTTTCAAGGAGTGGTGCAGTGGGCAATGACCTTTCTATCTGGACTCTGGTTGTGGATGCGAGCCCCATCGTTCAGGCGGTGCTGGTGCTGCTGATGCTGGCCTCGATTTCTTCCTGGGCCATCATCTTTCGCAAGCGGCGCATCATCAGCCGCTCTCGAACGACCGCGGATCAGTTCGAAGCGGATTTCTGGTCCGGCGGCGACCTGAACGAGCTCTACCGGCGCGTCGAGACCAAGGGTCGCGAGGGCACGGGGCTGGAAAGTATTTTCGAATCGGGTTTTCGTGAGTTCAGCCGGCTGCGGCAGCAGAACCTGCCTACCGACGAGTTGCTGGAAGGTTCGCGCCGCGCCATGCGCGTCGCGCAGCTGCGCGAGATCGACCGGCTCGAGCACAACCTGGCGATGCTGGCGACGGTGGGTTCCACCAGTCCTTACGTGGGACTGTTCGGCACCGTATGGGGAATCATGAGCGCGTTCCACAACCTGGGGAATGTGCAACAGGCTACGCTGGCGGCCGTGGCGCCGGGCATCGCAGAGGCGCTGATTGCCACGGCCATTGGTTTGTTTGCGGCCATTCCCGCGGTCATCGCCTACAATCGCTTTGCGGATCAAGTGAGCCGTCTGGAGCTGCGGTTCGACACGTTCATGGAAGAGTTCTCCAGCATCCTGCAGCGCAATTCGGGCGTGCGGGCTGCGCCGGCGGCTCAGGGTCGCTGAATGGCGCAGACTGCACGCCGCCGCCGGCTGATGGGCGAGATCAACGTCGTGCCCTATATCGACGTCATGCTGGTGCTGCTCATCATCTTCATGATCACGGCGCCGCTGCTCACCCAAGGCGTGAAGGTGGATTTGCCGCAAGCCAGCGCCGACCCCATCGATGAGGAGTTTCTGGCCAAGCACGAGCCGCTGATCGTGACCGTGGACCGCTCGGGGCGCCTGTATTTCAACATGGGCAAGTCGCCGGATCAGCCGACCACCGAGTCCATCATCGCCACGCTCGTAGCGGCTGTTCTGCGGCGCGATGCCCGCACACCGGTTCTGGTGCGCGCCGATGCGCAGGTGCCCTATGGCGTGGTCGTGCGCGCGATGACCTTATTGCAGAAGGCCGGCGCAGAGAAAGTGGGACTGCTCACCGATCCGCCCGCGCCCCCGGGCAAGCAGCGCCGTACGCCAAACGCCGCCGGACAGGCTCCGTAAGATGGCGGCGGTCATGGGGGAACATCGCCTGCCGCTGCTCTGGTCGCTGCTGCTGCATGGCGCGCTGGCGCTGGGTATCGTGCTGTCGGCGAAGATTTCCTTCGATCACCCGCCGCAGGTGGCGCTGGGTCCCTCCATCGATGCCGTGGCCGTGGATTCAAAGATCCTGAAAAACCTGGAAGATCGAAAACAGGCCCAGGCCGAGGCGCGCGAACGCAAGGCGGCGCAGGAGCGGCAGCGGGTGCAGGACGAGGAGCGCGCAAAGGCCGCGGCGGCACAGGCCGAGCAGCAGGCGCAACAACTCGCAACCGAGCAGGCCGCCGCTGCGCAACGCGCCGCGGCGGCGCAGGCGGCAACGCAAAAGGCCACTGCCGTCGCGGCCAAAGCCGCAGCAGCAAAGGCAGCCGCAGTGAAGCAGCAGCAGGTCTCGAAGGCGCATGCTGCCGCGGAAGAACACGAGGCCGCCGATGCCGTCAAGGCAGCTGCCGCCGCGCAGGATCAGAAGCTGCGCGCGCAGCGCGAATCGGAATTGCGCCGGCAATTGGCCGACGAGGAGCGCGTGAGCGCACTGCAATCCGGACCGCTACAAAAAAGCTATATCGCGAGCATTCAAAACCGCATTACGCGCGCCTGGCTCAAGCCTGCATCGGCGCGGCCCGGCATCGTCTGCCGGATCGAGGTGACACAGATCGCAGGCGGGGAGGTGACCAAGGTGCGCGTCACCGATTGCAACGGCGACGAGGCGGTGCGCCAGTCCATCGAAAATGCCGTTTACCGCGCCTCGCCCTTGCCCGAACCGCCGGATCCGGCGCTTTTCCAACGCAATCTCACCTTGGTGTTCAAGCCCAATGAATAAAAAACCGCTCTCCTGGTTGTTCGTCGCGCTGCTGGCAGGGGGCGGCGCGGCGCGCGCCGAACTCGTCGTGGAAATCACCCAGGGTCAGGCCGATGCCATCCCCATCGCCATCGTGCCGTTTGCGGCTGCCGATCCGGCACCGGTCTTCGACGTGGCGCAGGTCGTGTCGGCGGATCTGGCCAGCAGCGGACGCTTCGTGCCCATGAGCCGCAATGACATGGCTGACCGACCGTTCAAGGGCGCCGACATCGTGTTCAACGACTGGCGGGCGCTGAACACCGACTACATCGTCGTGGGTCAACTGCAAACCTTGGATGCGCAGCGCTACAGCGTCGTGTTCGAGCTGTTCAACGTGCTCAATCATCAGCGGCTGCTGGGCTTTCAGATCACCTCCAATCGGGCGGGGTTGCGTCTGGCCAGTCATCAGGTGGCCGACATGATTTATGAAAAAATCATCGGCGTGCGAGGCGCGTTCGCAACGCGCATCGCCTATATCGCCGTCGCCGGCCGCGCGCCGAGCAAGCAGTACCGTTTGCTGGTCGCCGATGCGGACGGGGAGAATCCGCGCGTGGTCATGCAATCCAGCGAGCCCCTGATGTCGCCCGCCTGGTCACCGGATGGTCAGAGTCTGGCCTATGTGTCCTTTGAAAATCGACTGCCGGCGGTGTATGTGCAACAGCTCAAAAGCGGCGAGCGGCGCCGCGTGTCGGCGCGGTCGGGGGTGAATCAGGCGCCGGCCTGGTCGACGGACGGGAAGAAACTGGCGCTCACCCTGTCATCGCGCGACGGCAATCTGGACATCTACATTCTGGATCTTGCATCGCAAGGCTTGACGCGTTTCACCGACGATGCGGCGATTGACACCGAGCCGCAATGGTCGCGCGATGGCCAGAGCCTCTATTTCACCTCCGACCGCGCCGGCGGTCCTCAGATCTACAAGCAGGCGCTGACGGCGGGCAGCCGCGCGCAGCGGCTGACCTTCCAGGGCGCCTACAACGCCCGGCCGCGGCTCTCGCCGGATGAAAGCGAACTGGCCTTCGTGACCCAGGATGGCAGCGGCTACCATATCGCCGTGCAGGACTTGCATGGCCGGGGCGATATGCGGGTGCTCACCAAAGGGCGATTCGATGAGTCGCCGAGCTTCGCACCCAGCGGCGCGGTGCTGATCTACGCCAGCCGCGACCGCGGCCGAGGCGTGCTGGCGCTGGTCAGCACCGACGGGCGGGTGCAGCAGCGGCTGGTTTCCAGCGAAGGCGAAGTGCGCGAGCCCGCTTGGGCCAGCTATTAACGCGGTACACTAGGACATTGGCAGATGGAGAGCATGATGAAGAAATTGTTGACGGCGGCGGTGGTCATTTCCATGGGTTTTGCGTTGGCGGGCTGTCCGAAGAAGCCGGCCGTGAAGGAAAACCCCAGCGCAGGCACGCAGGTGCCCGCAGGTGATGGTTCCTCCGGCACGACGGGCGCCGATACGAGTCCGCAAACCGGAGCGGCGACGCCATTTGCAGATTCAGGCTCAGCCAGTGCAGCGGCGGCAGCCTTCTCGGGCAAGATCATTTACTTCGACTACGACAAGATCGAGATCAAACCGGAGTACGCGGGCATCGTGACAGAAGCCGCGCGCAACCTGGTGGCTCATCCGGGCTGGAGAGTGCGCCTCGAGGGCAATACCGATGAGCGCGGAACGCGCGAATACAACATCGGCCTGGGCGAACGTCGCGCGCAGGCGGTGCGCCGCGCGCTGATGCTGGCGGGTGCGGGCGATGGCCAGTTGACGACCGTCAGCTACGGCGAGGAGCGGCCGGCCGTAGAGGGTGAGGAAGAGGCGGCATTCGCCAAGAACCGGCGTGTCGAGCTGGTCGCGCTCCCGTGAAGCCGGCGTTTCATCCGTGGATCCTGCTGGGCTGCCTGGCATCGCTGACGCTGGGGGGCTGCACCACGGTGCCGCCGGAAGAAGACCCGGTGCAGATCAAGATGAATGACATCGACAATCGCCTGACGCGGATCGAACGCGTCGTGGCCAACCAGAGCCTGCTGCAACTGGCCAACGATCTGGAGGCAATGCGCGCCGAGGTCAAGTCCATGCGCAACGAGGTGGACCAGATGAATAATGGCGTCCAGGCCGCGCGCAAGCAGCAGCGCGATCTGTACACCGATCTGGACGAGCGAATGAAAGTGCTGGAAACGCGCGGTGGCATCACGCCGGGCGGCGCGGCATCAGCGCCAGCCTCGCCCGACGGCGCGACCGCCGCAACTGCCGCGACCGCGACAACGGCCGTTGCGGCGGCAACGGTGGCTTCCGCGGCGCAGGCTGCGGGCGCTGGAGACGGCACCGATAAGGGCGACTATCAAGCGGCGTTTTCGCTGCTCAAGAACAGCCAATACGATCGCTCGATCGCAGCGTTCCGGCAGTTCCTGGCCACCTATCCGCAGAGTCCGCTCGCCGAGAATGCGCAGTATTGGCTGGGCGAGGCGTACTACGTCACCAAGTCCTATCCCGATGCCTTGCAATCCTTCCATCAGGTCAGTGAAAAGTACCCGCAGTCGCGTAAGCTGGCCGATGCATTGCTGAAGACCGGCTATTGTTATTACGAGCTCAAACAATGGGGCAAAGCCCGCGAAGTTCTGTCGCAGGTCGCCGATCAGTACCCGGATTCCAGCGCGGGCCGGCTCGCGAAGCAGCGTCTGGACAAGATGTCGAGCGAAAAGCACTGACCGGCGAGGCGCGTGCGGACCGCCTCGAGCGGCTGCGCATCAACGAGATATTCCACTCGCTGCAGGGCGAGGCGGCTGCGGTCGGATTTCCGACGGTGTTCGTTCGGCTCACAGGATGTCCGCTGCGCTGCCGCTACTGCGACACCGAATACGCCTTTCACGCCGGCGATTGGACCACGGTCGATGCTGTCGTGGCACAGGTTCAAAGTTTTGGCGCGCGGCATGTCTGCGTCACGGGCGGTGAACCGCTGGCGCAGGCTGCCTGCGTCACCTTGCTGAACCGGCTGTGCAATCAGGGTTATGACGTTTCGCTGGAGACCAGCGGGGCGCTGGACATCTCCCCCGTGGATCCGCGCGTTGTGCGCGTGGTCGACATCAAGACGCCGGACTCGGGCGAGGAGGCTCGCAATCGTCTGGAGAATCTGCCGCTGCTCAGTGCGCACGATCAATTGAAGTTCGTGTTGTGCTCGCGCGCGGACTACGACTGGAGCCGCGGATTCATCGAACGGCATCAGCTTGCCGGGCGCTGCGATATCCTGTTCTCCCCCAGCTTCAAGCAATTGCCGCCTGCCGAGCTTGCGCAGTGGATTCTGGATGACCGGTTGAACGTGCGTTTTCAAATTCAGCTTCACAAGTTTCTGTGGGGCGACGTGCCCGGTAAATGAGCGCGGCGCGCGCGGTGGTGCTGCTGTCCGGCGGTTTGGATTCGGCGACCTGCCTGAGTCTGGCGCGCGCGCAGGGGTTTGCCGCGTACGCGCTCAGCGTGCACTACGGGCAGCGGCACAGCGCTGAACTGGATGCCGCGGCAACGCTTGCAAAATCACTCGGTGCGGTCGAGCACCGCGTAATGCGCATCGATCTGGCCGGCATCGGCGGTTCCGCGCTCACCGATGCGAACATCGAGGTTCCCGTTACGCCCACCCGGGGCATTCCCGTCACCTACGTTCCGGCGCGCAATACGCAGCTGCTGAGTCTGGCGCTGGGCTGGGCGGAAGTGCTGGAGGCGCGCGACATTTTCATCGGCGTCAACGCGGTGGATTACTCCGGCTACCCGGATTGCAGGCCGGCGTTCATTCAAGCGTTTGAGCAGCTGGCGCAACTGGCCACCAAGGCGGGCGTGGAAGGCAAGGCTATGTGCATTCATGCCCCGCTCATCAGTCTGTCCAAGGCGCAGATCATCCACGCGGGCGCGGAACTGGGCGTGGATTTCGCGCAGACCGTATCCTGCTATCGCTGCGACGATGCGGGACGGGCCTGCGGATCATGCGACTCCTGCCGGATTCGAGCCGAGGGCTTCACAAGCGCCGGCCTTGCCGATCCGACGCGCTACCAATCATGACTCAAGACGGATGAACCCATGTCCAAAGTACTGACCACCGCACAGGTGATCGTCGATTCGCTGGTGGAGCAGGGGGTCGATACCGTGTTCGGCATTCCTGGCGTGCATACCTATCATCTGTTCGATGCGCTGTACGAACGCTCGGATGCCATCCGCTTCATCGGCTCGCGCCATGAACAAGGTGCTGCCTACATGGCCTACGGATATGCCAAATCAACCGGCAAGGTGGGGGTGTACACCTGCGTTCCCGGACCGGGTGTGCTCAACACCACCGCCGCGCTCGCAACGGCCTATTCGGGGCACGCGCCCGTGCTGTGCCTGACGAGCGAGATTCCATCAGCTGAAATCGGCCGCGGCCATGGCATCCTGCATGAATTGCCCGATCAATTGGGCATCCTGCGCCGCCTGACCAAATGGTCCGAGCGCATCAATCATCCGAGCGAAGCGCGTCAAAAAATGCTGCAGGCATTTGCCGAACTCACGCAGGGACGCATCCGTCCCGTCGCGCTCGAAACACCCTGGGACACGATGAGCGTGAAGTCGCTGGTGGACATGCGCTCACCGCCGGGCATGCCTTCCGCGACGCTGGCAGCCGCGGATCCGGACACGGTGCAGCGGGCCGCGCGACTCATTGCCGAGGCGAGAAATCCCTTGATCATGCTCGGTGCCGGCGCAATCGATGCGGGCGCTGAAGCGCTGGAACTCGCCGACCTGCTGCAGGCGCCGGTGACGGCTCATCGCGGCGGCCGCGGCATTGTGCCCGATGACTCCCCGTACGCGCTGTCGCATGTGGCCGGCTATCACTACTGGGGCAGCACGGATGTGCTGATCGCCATCGGCACCCGCATGGAATTGCAGCACTTCCGTTGGAAGGCGTTTCCGAAGAATCTGAAGATCGTGCGCATCGACATCGACCCACAGGAAATGGCGCGGCGCAGAGCCGATGTCGGCATCGTCTGCGACGCCCGGGTGGGTACGCGCGCACTGCTGGATGCGCTGCGCGCCCCGTCGCTGCATCGCATCGACCGCCGCCCAGAGTTGCAGGCGCTGCGAGCCCGGTCGCGGCGTGAGATAGAAGCGGTCCAGCCCCAGGTGGCTTACCTTGATGTGATCCGCCGCGTGCTGCCGCGCGACGGATTTTTTGTCGAGGAGATATCGCAGGTTGGCTTTACCGCACGTTTCGCTTTTCCGGTCTATGAACCGCGCACCTACGTCAGCGGCGGCTATCAGGAAAACCTCGGCTTCGGCTTCATGACAGCGCTCGGCGTCAAGGTCGCGCACCCGAATCGCGCCGTCGTGTCGATCAACGGTGACGGCGGTTTCATGTTTGGCGTTCAGGAATTGGCGACCGCGGTTCAGTTCGGCATCAACCTGGTGTCCATCGTGTTCAACAACAGCGGCTTCGGCAATGTCGTGCGCGATCAGAAAAACGGCTTTGCAGGGCGCGGCATCGGCGGCGCGCTGAAGAATCCGGACTTTGTGAAGTTGGCGCAGAGCTTCGGCGTGACCGGCTATCGCGTGGCCAGTCCCGAAACGCTGCAACCAGTGCTGGAGCGAGCCTTGTCGCGCGAGGAGCCTGCGTTGATCGAAGTCACTGTGGAGCCGGGGTCGGAGGTCTCGCCATGGCCTTTTATTCGACCTAATGACTAGTAAAGACAATAAGTTACAGTGTATTTCTCGAGCTGTTATCGATCAGGTCTCGATTGCATTTGGAACGCTGATCGTGCCGGCCGCCAGCTCGCAGCGGGCGAACGTACAGCAAGGGTATGAAGGCGGCACGTAGTTCGGCTATGATTCGCGCCCACCGTTTGGGTCGTTAGCTCAGTTGGTAGAGCAGTTCCCTTTTAAGGAATTGGTCGCTGGTTCGAATCCAGCACGACCCACCAATA